>CAJUIK010000085.1 GCA_910585875.1 uncultured Eubacteriales bacterium
GGGCAAGGCTACGCCGGACTGCGCCCAGGGATGCCGGAACTGCGGCGCGCTGGGCCTTTCTGGAGGGAGGAAATGCGATGTATAAAGTCAGAATCCGATTTGAAAAACAGGGGTACGCCTCTTATATCTCCCACCTGGACTTGATGCGCACGCTCCAGCGGTCCTTGACCCGGGCGGGCCTGCCCGCCCGCTATACCGCCGGGTTCAACCCCCATATCTATCTGTCTATTTTGGCGCCGCTTTCCACTGGGTACCAGAGCGAATACGAGCTGGCGGATTTCGACCTGACCTGCGATTATCTGCCGGCCGATCTGACCGAGCGGCTCAACGCCGCTCTTCCCCAAGGGCTGCGGGCGCTGGAAGCGGGCCCTGCCGGCCGGCCTGTCAACCAAATCGCCTGGCACGAATATGAGATCTTCTACCATTCCCCTTGGGAGGAAAGGATATCGGAAATCTTCCAGGGCCAGGTGAAAATCCTCAAGCGCTCCAAACGAGGGGACAAGGAGGCTGTGCTCAACGATTACATCCGGCAGATGAAGTTTGAGCCGGCGGACCCCGCCGACCCGGCTCAGGGCTTCTGCTGCCGCTGCCAGCTGAAAGCCGGAGACGACCCCATGAACCCCAGCTATCTCACGGACGTGCTGCGATTCCACAACCTGGTTTCCCAGGAGGACAAGCCCCTATACCTCCGCAAAGCCATTTTGGACGAAGAGGGAAAACTCTTCTTTTAAAGCGAGCCCGGGTTTCTGCGCCGTTTTTGCGAAAAAACCCTTGCAATTTGGGAAAAGCCGTGGTATTATAATCAGGCGTGTATTACGGACAGTCCTCTGCCGCAGTCAGGGCACGAATGTCTAAGAACGAAAGGAAAGAGAATTATGGATCTCATTGCAAAACTGACCGAACCCCAGCTGAAGCAGGACGCGATCAACTTCGGCATCGGCGACACCGTACGGGTGCACGCCAAAATCAAAGAAGGCAACCGTGAAAGAATTCAGGTCTTTGAAGGCGCCGTTATCGCCATGAAGCACGGCGGCATCCAGGAGACGTTCACCGTTCGCCGCGTATCCTATGGCGTCGGCGTAGAAAAGGCTTTCCCCGTCCATTCCCCCAACATCCAGAAGATCGAGGTCGTGCGGAAGGGCAAAGTCAGAAGAGCCAAGCTTTACTACCTGCGTAACAGAGTTGGCAAGGCGGCAAAAGTCAAACAGGATATCTAAAAGAATGCAGGGACGGAGTAATTCTGTCCCTCTTCTTTTTGTATTCGACAGCCCCTGGAGGATGTGATAAAATGGACGAACAGGACAAGGAAACGGGACGGGATCTGCCGGCGGAAGAAACCGGAGCGCCGGAAGGTTCCGGCGGCGTGGAAGAAACCGCCGACGAGAAAAAACGGCCCTTCGCCGCCGACCTTTTTGACTGGGCGGAGGCCTTGGTCTATGCGCTGGCCATATTGGTGGTGGTTTCCGCCTTTTTCATCCGCCTCTCCGGCGTGGTGGGCTCCTCGATGTATCCCACATTGGAGGAGGGCGATCAGCTGCTGATTTCCGCTTTCGGCTACGACCAGCCGGAGCGGGGGGATATCGTGGTGCTGATGGCCGACGGATATATGGAAAAACCCTTAGTCAAGCGGGTGATCGGCGTGGGCGGCGACACGGTGGAAATCGACAGCCTGGCCAACGCCGTCTATGTCAACGGACAGGCGGTCTACGAGCCCTATATCAATCAGCTGAACGAGCCCATGTATACCGGCGATATGAACGGCCCCTTCCTTGTGCCCGAGGGCCAGGTGTTTGTGATGGGCGACAATCGCAACGGCAGTTCGGACAGCCGCAAGCTGGCGGATATCGGCCCCATCCCCTATGAAAAAATCGTGGGAAAGGCCATTTTCCGGGTGTTTCCCTTTGGACGCATGGGGACAGTGAAATGAAAATCAATTGGTATCCCGGCCATATGGCCAAGACAAAACGGCTGATGCAGCAGGATATCCGCCAGATCGACTTGATCTGCGAGCTGCTGGACGCCCGAATCCCCACGGCTTCCAGCAACCCGGACCTGGCCGCTTTGGCCGGGCAGAAAAGGCGGATGATCGTGCTCAACCGGGCGGACCAGGCGGATCCGGACAAAACCGAGCGCTGGAAACGCTATTTCCAAGGCCAGGGCCTGCCTGTTATCGCCTTGGACAGCAAAAGCGGCGCCGGGTATCAGCAGCTGATTCCTCAGATCCGCCAGGCGACGGCCGATTGGACGGCCCGCAACAAGCAGAAGGGCCTGAAGGGCCGCAGCGTCCGCATTATGGCCTGCGGCATTCCCAACGTGGGCAAATCCTCCTTTATCAACCGGGTACTGGGCCGTCGGTCCGCCGTGGCGGAAGACCGGCCCGGCGTCACCCGGCAAAAGCAATGGTTTGCCCTGAAGGGCGGCGTGGAGCTGATGGACACGCCGGGAATGCTGTGGCCCCGGATCGACGACGAGGAAACCGGCCTGATGCTGGCCTTTACCGGCGCCGTCAACGACGAAATCCTGGACCTGGAGGAGCTGGCCTGTCAGCTGATTCGGGCGTTGGTCCAGGCCGCTCCAGGGGCGCTGGAGAGCCGGTACAAAATTGAGCGGGCAGACCCGGAACAGCCCTATGAGACGCTGGAGGAGCTGGCCCGGGCCCGGGGTTTTTTGCAGGCCCGGGGGATGTGCGACGCCGAACGGATGGCTCGAACGCTGCTGGATGAATTCCGCAGCGGCAAACTGGGGCGGATTACGCTGCAAACGCCGCCGGAAGAAGGCGGACAATGACGATGGGCGATAAACAGGCCGCCGCTCCGGCGGCGGATTTATACGGAATCGAAGCCCTGTGCCGCCGGGAGGGATTCCGGGCGGTCTGCGGGATCGACGAGGCGGGCCGAGGCCCGCTGGCCGGCCCGGTGTGCGCCGCCGCCGTCATTCTCAACCCGAAGGACCCCATTCCGGGGCTGAACGATTCCAAAAAGCTTTCGGCCAAACGGCGGGAAGAGCTGTTTGAGCAGATCCGCGCTCGGGCCTTGGCCTATTCTGTGGGCTGGGCCCAACAGGAGGAAATCGACCGAGTCAATATCCTGCAAGCCACGTTTCTGGCCATGAGAAGGGCCGCGGCGGGGCTGAGCCTGCCGCCCGATCTGATTTTGGTCGACGGGAACCGGAACCCGGCCGTCCCCGGCGCGCCCAATTATTGTATCGTCAAAGGCGATGGGAAATGCGCCGCCATTGCGGCGGCTTCCATCCTGGCCAAAGTCAGCCGAGACAGGCTGATGGACAGGCTGTCCCTCCAGTATCCGGGCTATGGATTCGACGCCCACAAGGGGTATGGGACAAAAGCCCACCGCCAGGCTCTTTTGGAACAAGGGCCTTGCCCGCTTCATCGCAGGACCTTTTTGAAAAAGCTGTTGGCGGCGCAGGAGGGACAAAAATGAAAAAGAGCGCCTTCCTCACGGGCCGGCAGGGCGAAGCCCAGGCGGCGGAATATCTGCGCCGCCGGGGATACCGGATTCTGGAGGCGGGATATCGCAGCCGTTATGGCGAAATCGACCTGATTGCCGAAAAAAGGGGGATTATCGCCATGGTAGAGGTGAAAACCCGGGGCGACGACCGCTTCGCCCAGGCGCTGGAAGCGGTGGACGGCCCCAAACGGCGGCGCATCCGGCTGACGGCCCTGCAATGGCTCGGTCAGCAGGAACATGAGCCCCAGCTGCGGTTCGACGTGATCGAGGTCTACCCAGGCGGCAGGATCCATCATATCGAAGACGCTTTTGAATGAAACAGACGGAAAGGGGGGACGGCTATGGCTCTTTATACCATTGGCGATCTCCATCTGTCGGAGACGGCCGGCAAACCGATGGACGTGTTCGGCGGCGTGTGGCGGGATTACCGGCAGAAAATCATCCAAGGTTTCAGCCGGCTGGGGCCGGAAGACGTGACAGTGATCTGCGGCGACCTTTCCTGGGGCCTCAACCTGGAGGAGGCTCTGGCGGATTTCCGCCTGGCGGATTCTTTTCCGGGGCAAAAAATTCTGGTCAAGGGCAATCACGACCTTTGGTGGCAGACCGTCTCCAAAATGAATAAATTTTTCGAAAAAAATTCAATAAAGACCTTGTCTTTTCTCCACAATAATTGTATTTTTTATAATAGGACGGCTTTGTGTGGCACGCGGGGTTGGTTTTACGACCCGGCAGACCCGGCGGCCGCCGAAGAAAAGGTATTCCGGCGGGAGCTGATCCGCCTGGAAGCCTCTTTGTCCGCCGCCCGCCGGCAGGCGCCGGACTGCGAAATTTTTTGCTTCTTGCACTATCCGCCTATCCTGGCCGGCCCTGGGGGCGACGAGGTGAAAGAAATCACCGCGCTGCTCCGGCAATATGGGGTCAGCCGCTGTTATTACGGCCATCTGCACGGCGAATGCCTGCGAGCCGCTTTCAACGGCTTCCGGGACGGGGTGGAATACCGGACGGTGTCTGCCGATTACCTCAATTTCAGACCCGTGATGATCAAATCATAAAAGAACAACAGAGGAGGAAACTCAAATGCAGCTGAAGGGCATTGAGAAAAAAGAGACGAACCAAGTGGAGCTGACAATCTCCGTTGATCAGGAAGAATTTGATAAGGCTATGAATCAGGCCTACCGCAAAAACGTGAGCAGAATGAACGTGCCCGGTTTCCGCAAGGGCAAGGCTCCTCGGAAGGTCATTGAAAAAATGTACGGCGAAGGGGTCTTTTTTGAGGACGCAGTCAACGCCTGCTATCCCGCGGCCTATGACGCCGCCGTGGCGGAAGCCAAAATCGAGCCGGTGGACCACCCCGAAGTGACGGTGGAGGATATTTCCCCCGAGGGCTTTACCTTCAAAGCGCTGGTGACAGTGAAGCCCGAGGTGAAAATCTCCGATTACAAGGGCCTTGTTGTGGAAAAGCCCCGGGTCTCCGTGACGGAAAAGGACGTCAAGGAAGAGCTGAACCGCATGGCGGACCGGAACGCCCGGCTGGAAACCGTGGATCGCCCGGTGAAGGACGGCGACACCGTCACACTGGACTTTGAGGGTTTTGTGGACGGCGAGGCTTTCGAGGGCGGTAAAGGCGAGAATTATACGCTGGGCATCGGCTCTGGGATGTTTATTCCCGGTTTTGAGGAGCAGATCGTGGGCAAAAAGGCCGAGGAGCCCTTCGACGTCAACGTCACGTTCCCCGAGCAGTATCAGGCCGCTGAGCTGGCCGGCAAACCGGCGGTGTTCAAGTGCCTGGTCCACGAGGTGAAAGAGACTCAGAAGCCCGCTCTGGACGACGAATTTGCCAAAGACGTTTCTGAATTTGACACATTGGATGAATTGAAAGCTGATTTGAAGGTTAAAATCAAAGAGAATAAAGAAAAAGCCGCCGAAAACGAATATGACGAAAAGCTGATCGACGCTATGCTGGAGCATTTTGAAGCCGAAATCCCAGAAGTGATGTTTGAGGCGCAAATCGACAGGATCGTGGAGGACTTCGGGTATAAACTCTCTATGCAGGGCCTGGGGCTGGATACATATCTGCAGATGAACGATATGTCCATGGAAAGCTTCCGCAAGCTGTTCCGGGAGCAGGCTGAAAAGCAGGTGAAAGTCCGCCTGGCCCTGGAGGCTGTCGCCGCTCAGGAAAACCTGGAAATCAGCGAAGAGGAGCTGGAAAAGGAATTCGCCAGCCTGGCCGAGCAGAACAACCTGCCGGCGGACCGGGTGAAGCAGCTGCTTCCCGCCGAATCCCTGCGGGGGGACCTGCTGACCCAGAAGGCTGTGGAGCTGATCAAATCCGCCGCGAAGAAGCCCGCCAAGAAGGCGGCCAAAAAGGCCGAGGAAAAAGAGGGAACAGCCGGGGAAAACAACTGATTTTCAGTTGCTCCCCAATCCCGCCTTTTGCATCAGAAAGGAGTTTAGCGCATATGTCTCTTGTACCTATGGTAGTGGAGCAGACCAGCAAAGGGGAACGCTCTTACGACATCTATTCCCGTCTGCTCAACGATCGCATTGTCATCCTGTCCGAAGAGGTCAACGATACCACGGCCAGCTTGATTGTGGCCCAGCTCTTGTACCTGGAAGGGCAGGACCCGGATAAGGATATCAGCTTTTATATCAACAGCCCCGGCGGCTCTATCACCGCTGGAATGGCCATCTATGATACGATGCAGTATATCAAGTGCGACGTCAGCACCATCTGCATCGGCATGGCGGCCAGCATGGGGGCCTTTTTGCTGGCGGCCGGCGCCAAGGGCAAGCGCTTTGCCCTGCCCAACAGCGAAATCATGATCCACCAGCCTTTGGGCGGCGTCAAGGGCCAGGCCACCGATATCAAGATCCACGCCGAATATATCCTGCGCACCAAGCAGCGGATGAACCGGATGCTCAGCGAGATGACAGGCCAGCCGCTGGAGGTCGTTGAGCGGGATACGGAGCGGGATAACTTTATGACGGCCCAGCAGGCCTGCGATTACGGCCTGATTGATAAAGTGTTCGTCCATCGGTAAAAATGCTAACCATATAAGAGGTATGTCATGTCCGAAGAACAAAAGGATATTCACTGCAGCTTCTGCGGCCGCTCTCAAAAGGAAGTGCGGCGCATCATCGCCGGCCCAGGCGCTTATATCTGCAATGAATGTATTGAGATCTGCAAGGATCTGCTGGATGAAGAACAGACTATCGCCAACAAGAGCCGGGGCCGCCGGGGCCTGAAGGAGGAGGAGTTGCTCAAGCCCGCCGAGCTCAAGGCCATACTGGATCAGTATGTCATCGGCCAGGACCGGGCCAAGGTGGTGCTGTCTGTAGCGGTGTACAACCATTACAAACGCATTCGCTCTCAGGAAAAGAGCGGGGATGTGGAGATCCAAAAGAGCAATATCCTGATGCTGGGCCCCACAGGATCCGGCAAAACCATGCTGGCCCAGACCTTGGCCCGCACGCTGAACGTGCCCTTTGCCATCGCAGACGCCACCACGCTGACAGAGGCCGGCTATGTGGGCGAAGACGTGGAAAATATTCTGTTGCGCCTGATTCAGGCCGCGGATTACGACGTGGAGCGGGCCGAACGGGGCATCATCTATGTGGACGAGCTGGATAAAATCGCGCGGAAAAGCGAAAACCCCTCCATCACGCGAGACGTCAGCGGCGAAGGCGTCCAGCAGGCGCTGCTGAAGATTCTGGAGGGCACTGTGGCCAACGTGCCGCCTCAGGGCGGGCGGAAGCACCCCCACCAGGAGTT
>CAJUIK010000086.1 GCA_910585875.1 uncultured Eubacteriales bacterium
TATTTATACTCATTGTACCCGCAGATTCAGAGGTTGTCAAGGCGCTCGTCAGCACCAGAGAAAAAATATGGAACTCCGCTTTGGCAGGCATATAGAACCCAACTTTTTGCATCTGAAAATCAGTTTCCCATCCTCCCTCGCGTCCTCCGTGCCGAACGTCTTGCGGCGCAAGGATTTCACCGCCTTGCTTTTTCTACCGGCGCTCGACTTGGAAGTACTTCCCAGATCCGATTCAATATTCATAATCCGCAAAGAGCAAACAAATAGGGCGGACGCAATCGCCGCACGATACGCCCGCCCTATTCGGATCTATTTCTTTTTCTCGGCCCTCTCGGTCTGAAGGCCGCTTTCCGCGCCGTTTCGGAAGCGGATGCCCTCAAATTTTCGGGTGGAAAATAAATAATCCGAACCCATCTCCTATCGGAAAAGGTTCGGATTATCTGGAGTTGGTGCCGGTGGCGGGGGTCGAACCCGCACGGTGTCGCCACCGCGGGATTTTGAGTCCCGTACGTCTGCCAGTTCCATCACACCGGCGTATATTGCTTTTTTATTATAGCGAATTTCCGCCGGCTTTTCAACTGTTTTTTATTTCCTTTTTTAATTTCAGCGCTTTCTGTCGGTTTTGGGCGCCACAGGCAGCCAGACTTCAAAACGGGCCTTTGAAGGATCAGGATCCAGATATAGCTCAATATCCGGCCCGTCGGCGTATTCATAGCCAGAATCGGGCAGCCATTCGGCGATGATGCGGCGCTCCAGCTGCTGAACGGACTGGGGCGCCGGGCCTTTTCCCGGGAAAATAGCCCAGGTCATGGCAGGCGCCAAATATTCTTCCATTCCCTCTGGCGCCGGTTGGTCCGTAGCCGCCGCGATCAAATACTTCCACTGATCTTTGCCGGAGGCGACGCTGGCTCCTATAATGCCTTTCGGCGCGTCGTCGGCGTTCCCATCCGTCAAAGCCAGGAGCTGGGGAATGATCCCTTCCGCCGCGGCCTTGGCCCAAAGCTGGGGAACGACGGCGAAATTTTTCTCCAAATCCTGATCCAGCGGCTGCGCTAAGCCCACGATGCGGAAGGCCGGTTTGCTCTCAATGCGGTATTGCATTTCTTCCACTCCCTGCACGGTGATTTTGAAGCGGATCGGCGGATAGGATTTCAGCGTCGCCCCCTGTTTTTTGGCCGCCGAAGGCGGCAGGCCATGGACGCTCTGAAAGGCCCTGTTGAAGGCTGTAGGCGAATCATATCCGTATTTCAGCGCCAGATCCAGCACCTTTTTCCCGCCTCTTTGCAGCTCCGCTCCCGCCAGCGTCATCCGGCGGCGGCGGATATATTCGGCCAAAGGAACCCCTGCCAGGCAGGCGAATACCCTTTGAAAATGAAAGGCGGAGCAGCAGGCCAGCAAAGCTGCCTGGCTCACGTCCACATGGCCTTCCAGATGCTCTTCAATATAGTCTGCCGCTTGGTTGAACCGTTCTATCCATTGCATCTCAATCCGCTCCTTCCCGCCTATCTTACCCCATTTCGGCCCAGACTTCCTCTCTTTTTCTGCTCGGCAGGGAGAGCTTTTCTCTCTGTTATTTCACAGACAAAAAGCCCCGCTTGGCGTCGCCGATCATATAAAGGCTGCCGCAGGCCAAAACCATGTCGCCGGGGCCGGCTTGGGCCCGGGCTTGGGCGGCGGCCTGAGCCGGGTCCTCAATCGCTTCCGCCCGGAGGCAGTATTCCGCCGCCAGCCGGGCCGCCTCTTGGGCAGGCAAAGCCCGAGGCGCATAGGCCGGGGTGACGGCGATAAAGCGATCCGCCCGCCGGGCCAGCTGAGCCAGGCCATAGCGGTAGTCCTTGTCCTCCAGCATCCCCATCACCACCGTCAGTTTTCTGCCGCTATAAATCGTGTCCAAGGCTCGGCATAGGCTGTCCACCCCGTCCGGGTTGTGGGCGCCGTCGATCATGCAGAGAGGGCGGCGGGCCACAACCTCCTGCCGGCCTCCGAAGCTGGCTCCGCCGACGCCCCGGCTGACGTTTTGCCAGCTCACAGGCCAGCCCGCCTGCTCCAGTTCTTCGCAGACGGCGCAGACCGTCAGAGCGTTGTAAACCTGGTGCTCTCCCAGCAGCGGGACGGTCAGAGGCCGGCCTTTGTACTGGATCTGGCTGCCCTCTTCGTCGCAAGACAAGATTTCCAACTGGGACAAATCCGGAATATTAGGCTGGATTCCCTTGTCCCGGCAGGCGGCCAGAATGGTTTCCATGGCCTCCGGCGCCTGTTTGGGGTAAACGGCCGCTCGGGCGCCGGGTTTGAGGATGCCGCACTTGGCGGCGGCGATTTGGTCCAGCGTGTCCCCCAGATATTTGGTGTGGTCATAAGAAATGGAGGTCAGGGCACAGACGGCAGGCGCTGGGACGGCGTTGGTGGCGTCCAGCCGGCCGCCCATGCCCGCTTCCAGCACGACGGCGCCACAATTCATCCGGGCGAAATAATGGAGGGCCATGGCGGTGTCAAACTCAAATTCCGTCACCGCCTGCCCCTGGGCCTGGAGCTGGCGAAACAGGGGGATCAGGATATCCGCCTCCTCCGCCAGCTCTTCCTGGGAGATCCACCGGCCGTCCAGCTGGATCCGTTCCCGGAAATCCTCCACATAGGGGGAGATAAACAGCCCGGTTTTCAAGCCGGCGTCCCGCAGCGCGGCCGCCGTCATAGCCGCCGTGCTGCCTTTGCCGTTGGTGCCGGCGATATGAACCAGCCGCAGCTCCTGCTGGGGGTTCCCCAGCAGGCGCAACAGCGGCCGCACCCGGTTGACCCCATCCCGCTGGCCGATATGGGGAATATTGTTGATAAAATCCATGGCTTGCTGATATGTCGTCATTTGATTGTGCAGCCCCCTTGGTCGGGAAGTCCATCGGAGAAGCCCGACGGCCCTGTCCCGCGTTCGCTTTGTCATCAATTTTTCCTCAACGGCCGGCTGAAACAAGAGCCGCGGCGGGCCCTCCCCCCCTTTTAGCAGGGCGAGAGGGCTCCGGCCCTAGGCAGCCGAACCATCGTGGCTACATCCCTTTCAGATTTTCCTCCAGCTTGGCGATCAGGCTTTTGGCCTTTTCCGCCTTTTCCCGCTCGGCCTCCACCACGGCGGCGGGGGCTTTAGCCACAAAGCTCTCGTTGGCCAGCTTGTTCAAAATGCGCTGGAGGTTCTGCTCCGCCTTTTCTTTTTCCGCAGTCAGGCGGGCCTTTTCCTTTTCCATATCCACCAGCTCGTTCAGGGGAATATAGACAGTAGCATGGCCCGTCACCACCGAGACGGCGCCGCTCAAATCGTCTTCCGGCGAAACCGCCGTCACCTGGGAGCCGTAGGCCAGCCGCTCCAGCAGCGGGGCGGCGTCCAAAAACAGCTGGGTGTTTTCGCCGGCGATCATCAGCTTGGCCTTTTTGGAGGGAGGAACGTTCATCTCGCTGCGCCGGTTGCGGATGGCCCGGATGGCTTCCATCAGCTTGTCCATCTGCCGCTCTTCTTCTTCAAAACGCAGCTCTTCCTGGTATTCCGGCCAGCGGCTCAGGGAGATGGAAATCGCCTCTTCCCCTTCCTGGCGGGGCAGGGCCTGCCAGATGGTCTCGGTGATAAAGGGCATGAAGGGGTGCAGCAGCTGCATCGCGCCGCTGAGCACATAGGACAGAACCCGCTGGGCGCCTTCATGGGCCTCCTGATCCTCTCGATTTTGCAGGCGGGGTTTGGTCAGCTCAATATACCAATCACAGTACACATCCCAGATAAAGGAATAGAGCTTTTCCGCCGCCACGCCCAGCTCAAATTTATCCAGATTCTCCGTCACTTCCTTCACCAGAGCGTTGTAGCATGAGAGAATCCATTTATCCTCCAAAGTCAGGCGCTCCGGCAGACCGCCCTGCTCGATGGTCAGGTTCATCTGCACATACCGGCTGGCGTTCCAGATCTTATTGCAGAAATTCCGGCTGGCCGCCACTTTTTCGTCGCTGAAGCGGCTGTCGTTGCCCGGGCTGTTGCCGGTACACAGGGTGAAGCGCAGAGCGTCTGCGCCGTATTGTTCCACAATCTCCAGGGGGTCGATGCCGTTGCCCAGGGATTTGGACATTTTGCGGCCCTGGGCGTCCCGGATCAGGCCGTGGATATAAACGGTGCGGAAGGGAACCTCCTTCATCTCCGCCATGGCCATACACACCATGCGGGCCACCCAGAAGAAGATGATATCATAGCCTGTCACCAGCACGTCGGTGGGATAGAAATAATCCAGCTCCGGGGTCTTTTCCGGCCAGCCCATGGTGGAGAAGGGCCACAAACCCGAGCTGAACCAGGTGTCAAGCACGTCCTCTTCCTGACAGATATGCTTGCCGCCGCATTTTTCGCACCGGTCTGCGTCGTCTTTGCTGACAGTGACATGGCCGCAGTCGTCGCAGTACCAGGCGGGGATTTGATGGCCCCACCACAGCTGCCGGGAGATGCACCAGTCGTGGACGTTTTCCATCCAATTCAGGTAGATTTTAGAGAAGCGTTCAGGCACAAACTTCACCCGGCCCTCTTTGAGCACCCGAACGGCCTCTTCAGCCAGCGGCTTCATCTTGACAAACCACTGAGAAGAGGTCAGGGGCTCCACAGTAGAACCGCAGCGGTAGCATTGTCCCACGTTGTGGTCGTAGTCCTCGGTCTTCGCCAAGGCGCCGGCGGCTTCCAAATCGGCCAGGATGGCTTTGCGGGCCTCGTATCGGTCCATACCCTGATATTTGCCGCCGTTCTCGTTGATTTTGGCGTCGTTATCCAGAATCAAAATCTGCTCCAGATCGTGCCGCTGGCCCATTTCAAAGTCGTTGGGGTCGTGGCAGGGGGTGACTTTGACACAGCCTGTGCCAAAATCCTTTTCCACATATTCGTCCGGGAAAATGGGCAGCTCCCGGCCGATCAGCGGCAGAATAGCGTGTTTGCCGTGCAGATGGGTATAGCGCTCGTCCTCCGGGTTGACTGCAATGCCGGTATCGCCCAAAATGGTTTCCGGCCGGGTGGTGGCGATCACCATATCCTCCCCGGTTTCCTTCACCTTATATTTGATATGCCACAGATGGCCTTTCTGTTGCGTATATTCCACCTCGGTGTCCGAAAGGGCGGTGGCGCAATGGGGGCACCAGTTGATAATCCGGTGACCCCGGTAAATCAGCCCTTGCCGATACAGGCTTTCAAAGGCTTGGCGCACCGCCTTGGAGCAGCCTTCGTCCATGGTGAAGCGGCTGCGCCGCCAGTCCGGCGAGGCACCCAGCTTTTTCTGCTGATCCAGGATGCGGCCGCCGTATTGCTCTTTCCATTGCCATACCCGGTTGAGAAACTGCTGCCGGCCCAGGTCGTAGCGGGTTTTGCCCTCGTTTTCCCGCAGATATTCCTCCACCTTGATTTGGGTGGCGATGCCGGCGTGATCCATGCCCGGCGCCCACAGGGCGGAATAGCCCTGCATCCGCTTCTGGCGGATCAGCGTATCCTGCAAAGTCACGTCGAAAGCGTGGCCCATGTGCAGCTGTCCGGTGACGTTGGGAGGCGGCATGACGATGGTATAGGGCTTTTTGGCCGGGTCTACCTCCGCTTCAAAACAGCCGTTTTCCTCCCAAAAGCGGTAGGTCTGCTCCTCTGTGGCCTTGGGGTCATAGACCTTTTCCAATTCTTTTGCCATTCTGTTTGCTCCTTCCTTGTGTCTTCCAAAAATTTTGAGACAAACAATGCCGTTGCGCTGGCGGGGAACTATAAAAAACCTCCGCCCCGCAAACTCTACGGGACGGAGGCGAACAATCGCTTCCGCGGTACCACCCATATTCGCGCCCAAAGGGCGCGCGCTCAGAGCGCCTGACAGCGCCTTGCCCCTAACGCGGGCCAAACGGCGAGGCCTACTACAAAAAACTTCAGCCTGCGGCTCAGGGACCACCTTCCCGACGCGCTTTACGGACGCTCGCACCACCCGCGCCCTCTCTGCGCTGCAACGCGCCGGTACTCCTACCCTTCACAGCCTTTATACCGTCTTATTTTATCGAAAAGCCCGGCGCTTGTCAATGGAATTTTCCGCCGAGGCTCGTCTTTTTTCCAACAACCCTCTTGATTTTCACACCAAATCCCCAGTATACTATGGTCAGAGATAAAAACACGGCCCGGTCGGTAGTCCGGGCGCGAGCGCGCCGCAGGGCGCGCCGTCAGTAACCTGCCTCCTTGGTTGTCCCTTCTCTGAAAGCCTTCTGCCCCGGCAGAAGAGCCCAAAAAGGAGGCGTTGCAATGGAACCGATTTACGCGCGGCTGACCGTTTATTTTGAAGACCCTTTCTGGGTGGGCGTGATGGAGCGCCGACAGGGAGGCTTGACAGAAGCCTGCAAGATTGTCTTTGGCGGCGAACCAAAGGATTATCAGGTCTATGAAACCCTTCTGCGGCAATACGACCGCCTAGCCTTCAGCCCGCCCACAGAAAGCGGCAGCCCGCTCTTGGCCGTTCGCAGTTTCAAGCGGCGGCAGCGGGCGATCCGCCGCCAGCTGGCCGATTCCGGCCCGGGAACCAAGGCCCAGCAGGCCTTGGCTCTCCAGCGGCGGCAGGGCAAAGAGGCCCGGAAAAAGCAGGCCCGAGAGGAAAATCAGCTGCAAGCCCGACAGGATTTCCAGCACAGGCAGCAAAAGCGCCGGGAAAAACGCCGGGGCCATTGAACGAAAAGCGCAAATGGGCGAAAAAGACGGAGGCTTTGCCTCCGTCTTTTTTACCTTTTTATGTCCGACCCTGCCTGGGATTTTTACGGCTCCCCCTCTTCCGGCGGCGGAGCGTCGGGCGCCCTTTGATCCGCCTCCTCCGGCTGGTCTTGTTGGGTCTGGCTCTGCTCCGGGTCCGGCGGAGTCAGCCAGCCTTTGATCTGCCCGCCGCTGTATCGAGCG
>CAJUIK010000087.1 GCA_910585875.1 uncultured Eubacteriales bacterium
GGGCAGCCGTCAGCTGGCGCCTCAGCCTGTGATTTATGAGCAGCCCGCCGCCGGGATGCCTCTGCGCCGCATTTCTGCGGACGATTTGCCGGAAACCCTGCCCGCTTCCCGCGTGATCCACGCCGAGGCCGACCGGGCGGGCAAAATCAGCCTGTTGGTGCTGGACAACGTCACTGGCGACGGCTTTGAATACGGCCTGCTGAGCCAGACCTCTGCGGAAACCGTTATTGTGGAGGGGACGCCGCCTGGAAAGGACGAAAACGGCAATCCCACCCCCGGCTCTCCCGCTCTGACTCGCACAGTATACACCTTGAAGCTGCGCACAAGCCAAGGAACCAAAGAAATCAAATCCTATTATTCCTGCCCGGAGGCCTCTTACAGCGCCGTTCCCGGCGCGGTGGCCGTGGCTCTGACCCCCGCGGATGAAAGCCGGCCCGACGAGCCCAAGCTGACAGTGGCCTTCTCCACTCCGGGCAAACGGCTGACCAGCGCGGGGACTGTGACGCGGGATAAGTTCGACAGCGCCTTGGGTGTGCGCGTCAACAACCTCTATGTGCCGGTAGACGAAAACGTCCAGGTCTACAGCAAATCTATGGACCGCTTTATCACCTTGGCCGAGGCTCGGGCCAACTTCAAATCCTTCGACCTATATTGCGACAGCGACCCGGCCTCCGGCGGCCATGTGCGCATGATTCTGGTTTCATAATGGCGAGAACAGCGCGCAAAGCAGCTCCATTTCTGGTTTTAGCTCTGTCAATCGCCTTGCTTTGGGGTTGCCGACAGGCCGGACCGCCCCAAAAAGGGGCGGCGGCAAAGCCGGAATCCCCATTGGCAGAACGTTCGGAGCCGGAACGAAACGAACCGCCGGAACAATCCCCGCCGCAGCTTGACCAGGAAGAACCCTCCTCGGAGGCAAACGATTTGCTGGAAAACCCGAACTTCTCCTTTTCCGACCTGCCCGACGCCCTGTATTTTTCCAGCGGCGCGGGCGCTTGGCGCACCGAGCTGCGCGTTGAGGCGGACGGCAGCTTTTCCGCTGACTATTCGGACATGGACATGGGCGACGCAGGAGAGATTATCCCGACGGAACCCAATACGTCTGCCGCTTTACCGGCCAATTCGCTCCGCTGAAACAGGGGAACGATTATACCTATTCTTCTAAAATCCAATCCATCGAATGGGAGGCCCCGGGACAGGAATCCTATCTCGACGGCATTCGCATCCTCTCCTCCGCTCCGGTAGGGCTGGAAGACAGCGACGAAATCCTGTTTTATCTGCCTCAGGCGCCGATAGATCAGCTCCCTGAAGGATTTTTAATTTGGACAGACGTCAATCTCCGTCCTCGGGAGCAGTTGGAGTATTACGGCGTTTACAATGTGAAAAACCAAACCGCCTTTGTGGGCTAACCGCCCGAAGGCCGACGGACGGCATAGCGCGCGCTATGCCGTCTTTTTTCACAATCCCCGGAAATTTTCCCGATTCCATTGAATCAGCGGACAGTATCGTATATAATGGAGATAGAGTTCGTTGAATTTGTATTTTATCCCAATTCAAAGGAGAGCTTCTGTGGAACAGATTATCCAGCGCATTTTCGATTTCTTTTTATTCGGCGGCAAGGATTTCGCCCTGTTCGTCATTTCTATGATCCCTTTTATCGAGCTGCGGGGTTCCATCATCTTTGGCGCGGCCATGGGCATCCCTTGGCCCCATGCTTTCGCCGTCTCTTTTATCGGCAATCTATTGCCTGTGCCTTTTCTGATTCTGCTGGCCCGGCCGATTTTTGCCTGGCTGAAAACCACCCGTTTGCTGTCCGGCCTGACCCATCGGGTGGAAAATCGGCTGATGAGCAAATCCGGCAAGATTGAGAAATATTCCGCCATCGGGCTGTTCCTGTTTGTAGCCATTCCCTTGCCTGGAACGGGAGCCTGGTCGGGTTCCATGATCGCGGCGCTGCTGGATATGAAGCTGAGGCGTGCCCTGCCCGCTGTCGTAGCCGGAGTATTCACCGCCGGCGTCATCATGACTGTCGCCTCCTATGGCCTGCTGGGCGCTCTTCGCCTGTTTTAGCTTTATCCCAAAAAGAAAACGCTTCCCGTTTCGATCCTTGCAGGCTATATCAATCGATACATAAAAGCGAATTGGAAGTTCGTTTTCTGTGAAATCCATTTACGAAAGAAGGCTTGTTTATGCCCCTTTTATCCTGGATTCTCTCTTTGGACAACGCCGTTTTGGACGCTATCCAGCGCTTGCGCTGCCCTTTTTGGGATTGGTTCATGCCCCTGTATTCCCGTTTAGGAGATCATGGGATGATTTGTATCGCCTTGGCCGCCCTGCTTTTGCTTTTTCCCAAAACCCGCCAGGCCGGCGAAGCTATGGCCGTCGCTTTGGTTCTCTGCTTGTTTTCTGGAAACCTATTTCTCAAGCCGGCGGTGGCCCGGATTCGCCCCTATGACGCAAATCATTTCATGGGCCTTCTCGTGCCGCCCTTGGGCGATTTCTCCTTCCCCTCGGGCCACACCTTCTCCTGCGCGGCGGCGGCCTTTGTTTTGTTCCGCTATCACAAAAAGGCGGGGATCGCCGCTTGGTTCGCCACAGCGCTGATGGCCTTTTCTCGCCTCTATCTCTACGTTCACTACCCCACCGACATCCTGGGCGGCCTATTGCTGGGCGTCGCCGCCGGATTTTTGGCCTGCTGTCTGTCAAACTGGGCCCGGCGCTCCCGCAGACTCAACAGCCTATCCGCCCGGCGGCTCCTGATCCCCAACCGTCCCAACGTCGCCCCCAAGCGCCGGCGGACAAACTATGGGATCAGGCGAACAAGCGGCTCCCGACGCCGCCGCTGAGCCGAATACAGACAAATAACCCACTGCGGGCAGCGATAGCGCCGACAACCCATAGTAGGCCGTCGGCCCGCGCTGACATGAAGGAGGAAAAGAACATGAGCGTACAATTCAACGAAAAAACCCATGCCTATCTGATCGGTTTGTTCTATCGAAACCTGAAAGAGGCCCATGGCGAAGCCGGAGTAGCCGTCTTTGTCAAAGCCACCCAAAAGACAGCCGAACAGCGGGGCGCCCGGATGGCCCTCCGAGCCCTGCGGGACGGCCATGCCCTGAATTTCAAGACTTACGCCGCCTACGGCGAGTGGAACTCCACCTTCCCCCGGAGGGGCGAGGAATGCGGCGTATACCCGGATCGCCGGATGAAGAGCTTTCTGTGCGCCTGGCGGGATACGTTTGCAGAAATGGGCCTGCAGGACTGCGGCATGGTCTATTGCAAGGAAATCGACCGAGGCATCGTCCGCGGCTTCAACCCGGATCTGACCTTTGAACTGAGAAGCTATCTGCACAACAGCGATTGCTGCGATATGGTGTTCAAAAACGCCCTGCTGGGCGAGGATGTGCCCGCTAACCCGGAAGTGAAAATGCCTTGGGACTACCATTGCGGCCATGTCTATAAGACTTATTGCGAAAACGTGACCATGATTTTTGCCGACGGCCATAAGATCGTGGACCAGGTGGACGCCCAATTTACCGAAGCCTTTGACCAGCAGGCGCTGGACGTTGTCCGCAGCTATTTGGGCACGGATTTCAACGCTATCTAAACGAATGGACGAGGCTCAAATCCTCTGGCAGATCCCGGCGCCGCTTCTCCAATGGTATGACGGCGGCGCTCGGGTTTTGCCCTGGCGAAGCCAGCCTGCGCCTTATCGGGTGTGGGTTTCTGAAATTATGCTTCAGCAAACTCGGGTGGAGGCGGCGACGCCCTATTTTGAGCGGTTTATGGAGGCCTTTCCCGATATTCTCAGCTTGGCCCAGGCGCCGGAGCAGCGCCTGCTCAAACTTTGGGAGGGTCTGGGGTATTATAACCGGGCCCGCAACCTGCAAAAGGCCGCTCAAATCGTAGCGGAACAATACGGCGGCCAACTGCCCAGCCAGCCGGACGAATTGCAAAAACTGCCCGGCATCGGCGAATATTCCGCCGGGGCCATCGCCTCTATCGCCTATGGCCGGCGGGTCCCGGCGGTGGACGGCAACGTGCTGCGGGTTTGCTCCCGCCTGCTGTGCAGCGCCGACGACATCGCCTCCCACGCCGTCAAAAAACGTTTCCGCCGGCTGATCGCGGAAATCATGCCTTCGGACAGGCCCGGAGACTTCAACCAGGCGCTGATGGAGCTGGGCGCCGTCGTTTGCCTGCCCAACGGCGTTCCCCTCTGCGGGCAGTGTCCTCTGGCGGAGCTGTGTCAGGGCCGTCGGCAGGGCATGGAACAGAGTCTGCCAGTGAAAGCGGCCAAAAAGCCCCGAAAGAAACAGCCTCGCACCCTATTTTTGCTATGGGACGGCAGTCGAATTCTGCTGCGGCAGCGGCCCAATCGGGGTTTGCTCTCCTCTCTCTGGGAATTTCCCGGCTGCGACGGCCGTTTGAATGCCGCTCAGGCTCGGCAAGCCTTGGAGCAAGGGGGAGTTCAGGCGGGGGACTTGGAACCGCTGGGAGAATATGTCCATCTCTTCACCCATGTCGAATGGCAGATGACCGCCTATTGGGCAGTCTGCTCCCCGTTCCCCGCTCCGGCGGGCTGCGCCTGGGTCGCCCCCGACCAGCTGCGTCAGGACTATCCCCTTCCCTCCGCTTTCCGCCGCGTCTGCGCCGCCGCTATGCTCCATATGGATCAAGCTGATTTTTGAATGGCCTTTTTCGGGCTGCAACAACGCCCCCTGACGCATCAAAACAAATGCGTCAGGAGGCGTTTATTTGTTTATTGATTGATCATCCGCAGCGCCCGGCCTAATATTCCAGGCGGCGTTTGGCGCTGGCGCCGGTGGGGGTGATAGCCAAGCCTCCTTCCGCCGTTTCCCGGACAGCGGCGGGCATATTGACGCCGATTTGATACATGGCGTCGATGACCTCGTCAGGCGGGATAAAACTCTCCACCCCAGCCAAAGCCATATCCGCCGCGGTAATGGCAAAAGCGGCGTAGATGCCGTTCCGCTTGACGCAAGGAATTTCTACCAAGCCGGCCACTGGATCGCAGGCCAGCCCTAAGCAATTTTTCAAAGCCAGAGCCGCCGCTTGAGCGCACTGCTTGGCGGAGCCGCCCATCATATCCGTCAGAGCCGCGGCGGCCATAGCCGCCGCCGTGCCCACCTCGGCCTGGCAGCCTCCGGCAGCGCCGGAAATGGTGGCTCGCGTGGCCACTACCGCCCCGACGCCGCCGCCGGTGATCAGGCCGTTGACGGCCTCCCGGTCGGAAAGGCCGTATTCCTCCTGGGCGGCGATGACCACGCCGGGCAGGATGCCGGAAGAGCCGCAGGTGGGCGCCGCCACAATCACGCCCATGGCGGCGTTATATTCCGAAGTGCCCAGAGAATAGCTGATGGCTTTGGCCTCCAGAGAACCCAGCAGGCTTTTGCCCGCCCGATAATAGCGGTAGTATTTGGCCGCTTCGCCGCCGGTAAGGCCGCTGATGCTCCTGGTTTCGGCGGTAATCCCCTCTTTGACGGCCTGCTTCATCACCCGATAGGTTTCTTCCAGCTTGTCTCGCAGCTCTTCCTCTGTCAGGCCGCTGTCTTCCTGCTCTTCTTTGAGCACCACCTGCCAGATTGTCTTGCTGTTTTTTGCCGCTTCGTCCAAAAGATAATCAATGCTTGGGATATCCATAGGCTGTTCTTCGCCCCCTTGGCTGCGCGCCGGGCGGTCCTTCCTTTCTTTTGACTGGCTTTTTCCGGTTTTGAAAATCAGAATTTGGGCAGGGAGATCACGCGCAGCACTCCTTCAACATTCAGCAGGCTGTCCGCCGTCCGCTGGTCTGCCGGAGCGTCGATCTCGATGACGGTGATCACATCCCCTTCCCGCTTGGTCCTGGCCAAACGCAGGTTGGCGATGTTATAGCCGGCCACATTTAGGATGGCGGCGATGTTGGCCAGCAGGCCCGGAGAATCCTTATGCACCGCCAACAGGGTGTCCATCAGGCAGGAGGCCTCCATCTGAAAGCCGTTGAGCTCCTGAATCCTCACCTGACCGCCGCCGATCGAGGCGCCCCGCAGAGAAATTCTACGGTTTTCCCCCTGGGCTTCAATCGCCAGGGTATTGGGGTGGTATCGGGCTTCTTCCGCGGTGAAAAACTCATATTGGAGCCCGGTTTCCCGGGCGATTTGCAGGCTGTCCCGTATCTGGGTGTTTTCGGTATTGAAGCCCAACAGGCCCCCGATCACCGCTTTATCGGTACCGTGGCCCCGATAGGTGTCCGCAAAGGATCCATAAAAGGTGATCTTGGCCTTTTGCACTGGCTCCCCCAAAATCGTGCGGCAGGCCAGGCCAATGCGCACTGCCCCCGCCGTATGGGAACTGGAAGGCCCCACTGTCACAGGCCCCAGGATATCAAACATACTGACGCTCATCTTGTTCCGCCCCCTTGGCGAATGAAATCTCCCTGTTTCGGGAAAATCTTTTCCCGCATCACGTTCAAACAATTTTTAACATTCCGAAAACTGCACGCGGCTCTGCAACCTTTGGCTTCTCTGGCCATCCCGCCGTCGGCGCGATAGGAACCCGATCCAACCCGCCGGGCTTCTGAGACTCCGCGATTTTTAGGGGAATATCCCCCTGATCTTCTTCGCCCGACATACCCGCTCCAGGGCCAGCGAATAGGCG
>CAJUIK010000088.1 GCA_910585875.1 uncultured Eubacteriales bacterium
CGGCGTGGTAGTAGACCCGGGTGTGCTGGTGAAGGAAATGGCCATGCTGGAGGCCCTGGAGAACCAAGCCCAGCAAGGGGGCGGCAGCTTCTCCGACCTGGCGGGTTGGATGCAAAAAGGGGTCGAACAGGCCCAGCCTGGGGCGAAGGATACCCATCAGGCCACGTTGGCGGCCAAACGGGGCGGGCATTATTTGCAGCACCGGGGAGTCCCGGACCAGAAATTCCTCAATCTGCTCACCGGCGGTTTTTACGATTACGCCGACGTTTCCATGACGACCTGTTCTTCTGTCACCCCAGAGGGGCATGAATATCGGTATTATATTGCCGCCGCCGGCGACCGGGTGTTGGCCTGCCTGTTGTGCGAATATTATGACGGCGGCCCCCAGGCGGAAGAAGTAGTGGAAGCCTATCGGGAGGAGTTTATGGGCGCTTTCGACAGCCAGCCGGGCATTTACCAGGGCGTCCGAGTGGAAGAGGGAAAGGTAGTCACCAGCTTGGGCATTGATTTTGAGGAAGCCAGCCAGACTTTTTTAGTCAACATCGGAATGGTCAGCGGCAAATACGACAGCAATTTTTCCGCCGACTACCTGAGCCTGCGTTCCACTATCCAGAGCTTTGAGAAAAGCGGCATGGCTTGCGTCACTGTCCCCGAATATCCAGAGGATCCCGGGCGATGATCAGGCGCGCGCAAAAAAGGCGGCGGGAATTTCCCGCCGCCTTTTGGCCGTCGTTTTTTATTGCGCTTCTGTTGCCTGAGCGGTTTCCTGGTCCTCCGCTCCTTCTCGGCAGAGGGTGAGCTTCACCAGCTCGGGCCGGTTGTTCAGCCGCAGGGGGAATTCGCTGTTTCCCAGGCCCCGGCTGACCACCATGGCGGTGGCTCCTTTGATATGGACGCCGCTGGAATACTGAGGGAACAGGCCCTGTCCTGGGGCGAACAGGCCCTGGCGGAACAGCCGGAACTGTCCGCCGTGGGCGTGGCCGCACAAGGCCATGTCCACGCCGCAGCGGGCGTAAAGGGGCAGCAGCTCCGGCCGGTGGGAGAGCAGCAGTCGGAAAGTATCCGTCTCCCCGTTCATCATGGAAGAGAGCCGGCGCTCCAGCTCGCCCATATCTTCCCGCTTATCCGCCGGCAGGAAAGCCGGGTCCCGCAGGCCCAGCAGCTCGATGTAGGCGCCTTTTCGAGCCAAGCAGATCTTCTGATCCTCCAGTACTGTGACGCCCGCCCGCTCCAATCCGTCTCGGAGGCGGGCATAGGCCGGCGACCGGCCCTCGTGGTTGCCCGGCGTATAGTAGACCGGCGCCAGCCGCACGGCGCCGCGGATGAACTCCATAGCCGCGGCCAGGTTGGTCCGATGGCAATCGATCAGGTCGCCGGTGACGACGACGCAGTCCGGCTGCTCCGCCGCGATTTGGGTCAGCAGCCGCCGCTGCCCTTGGCCAAAGGTCTTGTTGTGCAGATCGGAAACCTGTAAAACGACGAAGCCGTCAAAAGCCGGCGCCAGCTTATGGCTGCCGCAGCGATAGCGGGCCACAGTCACGCTGTTGTTCTGCCAAGCCCAGAGGGCGGCCAGGCCCAGAGCGCCGCCGATAGCGGCGGGCGCCGCCCACAGGCGTTTATTTTCCTTTTTTTTCATTGTATCCCTCCTGAGAATCCAGGGCGGCCCTATGCCGCCTTACACGCGGTTTTTGAAATAGGCGTTGGCGCAGTACAGGGCGCCGGCGGGGTTGTGGGCCAGCACTCGGTCCTTGGTGACCAGCGTGGTGCACAACGCTTCGGTATGCTTGTAAAACAGGGAATCATGGCCTACGCACAAGCCGATGACCACGTTGAAATCTGTCTTTTCCTCGTTGAGCAGCATGGCCTGGGCCACCGGATTGCACATCACTTCATGGGTTCCTGGGCGGACCTTCTGCTCTTCAGCGATACCCACGGTTTCCTTGGGGATGCCGCCGGTCTTGCAGATGACGGACACGACCTCGAATCCATGCTGCCGCAGGATGTCGCAAGCGATGCGTCCCTCGTTGCGCAGGCCGCTGCAGAAAGCCACGCCGATTTTGTGGAAGCCGTTTTTCTTGCAGAATTCCGCCACTTCTTTGACTCGGGGCCACTGGCAGTACCCCTCGGACTCCACCAAGCAAGAATTTTTGTAAAATTCCCGATACTCCTCTGTCAGGTAAGAGGCTTTGGAGCGTTCCATCAAGCCTTCGTTGTACATGGGGCAGTTTTTGGGCATTTTGTCTTTCTCGCCTGAGACGCAGGCGTGAACAGTGCAGTGGGCGCAAGTATACATCTCTTTCTCCTCCTGTGGCCGGCATAGGCCGGCTATTTTTGTATGGTCCCATACGTCCGCCCTTTGGCTTGATTATATCCCAAAGCAGGCGCAAAACCCGTCGCTGCGGCGCGATGGGCAGAGGGCGGAAAGCGGCCTGCCGGCTGGAGGCGGGGCGCCGGGCGGACGTCAATTTCGACTCTTCTATTATATCAGAAATATTTTCGGAATTTAACCGGAAATTTCTTTAATTTTGACAAAATTCATATTTTACCCCAAGGCCCGACAATCCTGCGGATGGCGGCTCCGCTCGAATCAAAGGCCCGGTCCGGCGCGGCGAAGAGGGGTTTTGCGCGCGCTTGGCCCAGGACGGCGCTTTACAGACGACGGGATGAATGGTAGGATAGGGGGAGAAGAACAGCGGAAAGGGAGCGATGGACCATGTTGGGTTTGGCGTTGGAGGGCGGCGGCAGCCGAGGGGCGTATCATATCGGCGTATACAAGGCCCTCCGCCGACAGGGAATGGAATTTGACGGGATTTGCGGCTCCTCCATCGGCGCGGTCAACGGGGCGCTGCTATGCCAAGGAGACGCGGAGCTGGCGGAACGGCTGTGGCTCACGCTGGGCAACGGTGATTTTTTTGACATCGATGAAGAAAAATACCGAAAGCTCTTCACCGGCGAGGCCGGGCTTTCCGACTTGGCCTATTACCGCCGCGCCCTGCGCCAAGCTCTGGAGGAGGGCGGCGTGGACACCCGAAAAATGCGGGCAATGATCGACCAAGTCGTGAATCCAGACCGTCTGCTGGCCAGCCCGGTGGATTTTGGGCTGGTCACAGTATCCATCAGCGACCTGAAGCCGGCGGAGCTTTTCAAAGACCAGATTCCGCCGGCGCTGCTCCGGGATTATATTATGGCCAGCGCCACGTTTCCCGGCTTTCAGCCCACAGTGATTGAGGGCAAGCAGTATATCGACGGCGGCCTTTATGACAACTGCCCCATGAATATGCTGGCGGAACGGGGATACCGCCGGATTTTTGCGGCCCGCACCTTTGGGCCGGGCCTGTTTCGTACGCCGCGGGACAAAAATGTAGAAGTGACGATTATTTCCCCTTCAGAGCCCCTGGGGCCGCTGATGGATTTCAACCCGGAGCGGGCGGCCCGCAACATCCAAATGGGGTATTACGACGCCCTGCGTCAGGTCCGGGCTTTGGCCGGCCGGCTGTATTGCCTGCTTCGCCCGGAGGAGGATTGGGCCTTCCCCCGTTTTTGCGCCCTGACGGAAGAGGAGATCGTCCAGGCCTGCCGCTTGGCCGGGTTGGAGAGCCCGGGCCTTTCGCCCCAACGGTCTCTACTGGAGCGCCTGCTGCCGCTGATTGCCCAGAAGCTGGACGCCCCGGCCGGGGATTATACCGATCTGCTGGCCGCTATGCTGGAAAACCGGGCTCAGCGGGGGCAGATCGACCGGTTCCGGGTGTATGGCTTGGCGGAATTTTTAGAACTGACCGCCCAGACCGAGGCCGCTCCGCCGCCCAAAACCCTGGGCTTGGCCTCCAGCAACAAGTCCCGAGCCGCGGAGGCCGCAGATTTTCTGCTGCAAGCCTTGGCCGCCCAGCGTCTAAGCTGATTTGCGGAAACAAGGGGCGCGATTGTATATGGAGCGGGGAACGGGGCTTCAATGGTTGGAGAAATAAAGCTCGGCCTGATAGGGCGCCAGAATGGACAGGTTTTTCTTGGAATAGTTGATTCCCCATTCGGGTTTGGAATAATCCCGGCTGACAAAAACCTCGTTGGGCCTTTTCCAAACGACGGCGGGGACGATGTAGACCTCCGGCAAAGTTCCGTCGGCGAAATGCAGATAGCAAACCAAATGGCGGTCGTCCAGGACAAGTTTATCTTTGGGGATGAAGACATAGTTGCTTCGGGCGGACTTGACTTGAATCTCCAGAAAAACGTCGGCCGGGCTTTTGGCGATAAAATCCACGCCGTGATCGTCTACCTCCGAGGTATAGACCTCATATCCATAAGAGGCGAATTCCATTTTGGAATAATATTCCGCATATCGGCCCAACTGAAGCGAGCTTAGCCGAGACCAAACGAGATTGGGCATGACGAAACCTCCCGCGGCTTGAATCGTTGAAAAAATTTCCGCCATTGCTGGCGGAAATTTTTTAGATTTCTTCGGTTTTCAGGTCTTTGCAGTAGAGCAGCTTGGCATAGAGCAGCATAAAGGAAAAATAGAAGCCCGAGGTGACGCTGAACAAGATATGCCCCGCCATAATCAGGTAGGCGGCGCACAGCCCCAAGCTGAGCAGCACGGCGAAGGACCAGATCGTGCAATCCTTGAAGAACCGGAATACAAAGCCGAATCCCAGCTTCAGATAGGGCCAGAGCATCAGAGCCGCGCCCGCAAGGCCGTAATAGAACAGCACCTCAAAGACGTCCATTTCAATGATGGCTTTTTGGCTGCCCCGGGTGACGCCGAACAGCCATTTATAGGGCCCGCCGGCCCGGTAATCGGCGAAGGCCGAGGAGAGCTTGTTCTGCCGGCCGCTGAGCAGAGCGGTGGTCATGCCCTCCCGCCGGGCGATGTTGCCGGTGTTGGCCAGAGAACTGCTGATTTCGTCAAACAGCGTGCTGGAGAAAATGGCCAAAATCCCCAGAAGCAGCAGGCAGAACAGCAGAATCACTCCCAACCGCAGCAGAGGAGTCTTGTTCTTCTTTTTGACAAACAGCCAGATGGAAAAGCCCAGCAAGCCCAAAAACGCCGCGCCCACGGCGGCGAAAGCCGTTTTGGTGCCGATGAGACACAGGGTGGCGATGACGGCGGCAGGGGAATAGGCGCAATAAAAATAATGGGTCCTGCCGGCTTTCCGCCGATCCAGCATTAAAAAAGAGCAAACGGCTACCGGAAGCAGCGCCATCAGCACGGCGGTGATATCGTTGCCAGAATAGAAAAAGCCTCGGGTACCCCGCAGGCCGAATCGGTCCGCATAGGTGGTGTACCCCATATCCGCGATATAAGAGAGCAAAATGGAAGTGGAAAGCACGGCCAGCGAAAAGGTGATAATGTTGTTGAGCCGGGCCAGCAGCTTTTCCCGGCTGAGCTTCTTATGCTGGAAGACCCGCCAATAGATATAAAGCGCCGCCAGATTATAGCCGAAGCGGGCGATATATTGAATGTCGGTGAACAGGCTGTACCGCTTCATGGGCCAGATAAACTGGCCGACTACGGAAAGGACCCAAACCGCGCCGATGGGCGCCATAGCCAGCAGAGCCCGTTTGTCCCAGGCTATCAGGATATACAGGCCGAACAGCAACAGCACAGCCATGCGAATCAGCAGGCTGGGCGTCAGCGCCAGGTCGATCTGCTCCCAGGTCTTGTCATAGAGGCCCTCCATCGCCATGATGAACAGGCCGTTGCCAATATCCAAAAATGGATTGATCCAAAGGAATAGCCAGAAAAATTGTTCCAGCTTGTCCGCGGCTTTGCGCATGAAACCACCTCGTTTTGCCCCGAAAATTTCGATTTTTTGGAGCCTTTTTCGTTGAATAGATTGTTCGTAAATGAAACTCCCGCTTCGCGTCCAAAGGCGAACAGACGCCGTCTGCCGCAATCGGCGGCTTTTTGACGGGGAGCCAAAAATTCCGTCTCTATTTTACCATAAAAGCCGCGGGGTTACAACGTCAAAATTGTGAACGTCCTCTCCCTTTGAATTTTTATGGATTTGTCTTGAAGAACTGGAAAAGTTGCGATAAAATAGAGTAAATCCAATTTTTTAGGAGGGTTTGGCGTGTTGAATCGGGAAGAAATCGCGAAAGTTTTAGAACGAGTTCGGCAAATTGACCCGAAATGTCAGATGTTCGGCGCTTCCAACCATCGATATCGTCTGAATCCCCCGGCGGAAGCGGAGGTCGTCCGCCGCGCAGAGGCGGAATACGGCTTTTCGATGCCCGAAGACTATGTTCGATTCATTACGGAAATTGGCGACGGGGGAGCGGGGCCGGATTATGGAATCGGGTCGTTTCAGATGTTTTTGAAACCGAACAAAAACCATGGAGTCGAGCGCTTTCGGCAGTCCTGCCGCCTCAGTCTGGCCCGGCCCTTTGAGCCTCGGCCCATGGCGCCGGAAGAGGTGGAGGAATATTCGATTTGCACCAAAGAGGCGTATGACGAGAACCCGGAATCTTATTTTACGTTCTATGGCGGCGATCACGACGATTTGTGCGACACACAGGGCTTTTACACGCTGGGAACCCACGGCTGCCAATGGGATTTTGGTTTGATTACCGCCGGACCATACCGGGGACAAGTATTTGACACAGATAACGAGG
>CAJUIK010000089.1 GCA_910585875.1 uncultured Eubacteriales bacterium
CTCGTCCACCGTGTGCTGAATCAGCTCCAGCTCGTTGTCCGAAAGCTCCAGCTGGGCCGTCATGGGCTCGTCGCCCTCCAGCAGCTTGGTGGCGGCGAAGCGGGAGGGCACGCCGATGGCCGCCGCATGGTCTTCGATCATATGGCTCACAGAATGGATGGCCCGATGGACCGCCCCCTGGCAGAAATCCAGCCGTTTGGGCGTCTGGCGCTGCTGGGCCGCTTTGACGGCCAGGTCCACCAGCTCCTGGACGCCCTCGTTTTTGCTGGCGGTAATGGGCGCCGCCGGGATGCCCAGCTCTTCGGACAGCCGGGCCGCGTCGATGGAGCCTCCGTTGCTGCGCACCTCGTCCATCATGTTCAAAGCTAGTACCATGGGGATGCCCAGCTCCATCAGCTGCATAGTCAGATAGAGGTTGCGCTCCAGGGCGGTGGCGTCCACAATATTGATGATGCAGTCCGGCTTTTCCTGCAATAAGTAGTCCCGAGTCACAATCTCCTCCGAGGTGTAAGGGGAAAGGGAATAGATGCCGGGCAGATCTACCACAGTGGCGCCGCAGCTTTTGATCAGGCCGTCTTTGCGATCCACCGTCACGCCGGGGAAATTGCCTACGTGCTGGTTGCTGCCCGTCAGCTGGTTGAACAGGGTGGTCTTGCCACAGTTCTGGTTGCCGGCCAAAGCGAATTTCATCTGCTCGCCCCCCCTTTCAGCGCCCCTGCCGGCGGGGCGGGCAGGGAATCGCAGCCCTGTTTCTGGGGGCAGCTTTGGCAGCCCGTTTCCCGAAATCGCTCCCCTTGGGGGCAGACGGAAATAGTGCGGGCGTCGTCCAGCCGAATAGTCAGGGCGTAGCTGCGCAGGCGAATCTCGATAGGATCTCCCATAGGAGCGGTTTTGCGGACTGTGACGGCGGTTTTGGGAATCAGGCCCATGTCCAGCAGCCGCCGGCGCAGGGCGCCCTGGCCTCCTACGGCAGTGATGACGGCGGTCTGCCCGATGGGCAGTTGGTCTAAAGTCATATTCGTTTCTTCCCCTCTTTTCTGGAATCAGAGTTGAGTTAGCCTCTGATAACATCTTACCCAGAAACCGACCTCATGTCAACCTCAAATCTTCGTCCAATCCCTCCATTGGCCGGAAATTCCTTGCGGCCATGCTGTGGGGCGACGCCAGCGCTTTGGATTATCTGGCTCAGGCGGCGGAGCTGGGGCATCCCGGGGCCGGCATGATTTTTGGGGATTTCTATCGCAAAGGGGAATATGGGCTGGCCAAGGATTACGCGAAGGCGGCCCGGTATTACGCCCTGAACCCGGAGCCCTGGGGAAGGGCTGAAAAGGATGGAGGAGATCTGCCGCCGGGCGGAGACGCTGGAAATCCGGCGGAACGCCGCCCGGGAGCTGCGGGGGAGCGTCGGCGAAACCGCCGGGAAAGATTTGTCCAAAAGCAGCGTCTTCCGCTTGGAAACGGCGGCGAAGGCCGGGGATATCCAGGCCGCCTGCAAAGCCGCCGCCTACTATTTGAGCCATGCGCGGGTGCGCGCCCGCCGGATCTGGGCTGAGGAGGATGGGGAATGGCTGGAATCTGAAAGCAAATCCAGCCTGTGGCCCCAGGCGGCCGCTATGCTGAACGCCGCCCTGCGCTGTCCCAAGCCGGAAGAGCGGGCGGCCCTGAGCCTTCTGCTGCTGTGGCACGGCCTGGATATCAAAGAGGGGGATCCGGTCCTCCACGGAAAGCTGCTGAGCTTTTCCAAATAGAGCCGGGAGGATTAAAATACCGCCTGGAGAGCAATCTCCAGGCGGTATTTTGGTTTTTGGCCGCGGGGCGGCAGTCGCCTTAATACATCTTGAAGAACAGGGAGGCGAATTCCGCCCGGGTGATGGAGTTCATCGGCTTGACGACGTTGGAACCGCCGTAGCCGGCGACGACGCCCAGAGACGTCATCAGATTCACATGGTCCAGCGCCCAGGAGGGGATATCGGCCTTGTCCTCATACCCGGCGGGGGAATAGGCGTAGCCCCTTTGCAGGGTGCGGCCCAGCAAAGTCATCACCTGGGCCCGGGTCACAGAGGCCTGGGGCTGGAACACCGAGCGGCCTTTGGCGTCGGCGCCGCCGATCATAATGCCTTTGGCGTACAGCGCCTTGACATGGGGCAGGGCCCAGTCGGAGATTTTGGCGGCGTCGGTATAGGGCAGCTTGGTATCGGCATAAGCGCCGGTATCAATCCCCAGATACCGGGAAAGCAGGGCGGCGGCCATTTCGTTGGTGGCGTTGTTTTGAGGCAGGAACTGGCTGTCTGTGGAGAACACCCCTTTGGTCCGCAGGAACTCGGCGTAGTCCCGGCCCCAGTGGTCCGCCATATCCTCGAAGGGGGTTTCCGGGGCGGCCTGGCCCAAAGTCAGGCTGGCTTGGCCGATGTTGCCAAACAGGTCGGAGGCGGTTATAGTCAGCCGGTGGAGGCCCGGGGTCTGCTGGGGCAGTTGAGCCGTCAGCGCGCCGGTCTGGCTGTTATAGCTGAAATCCAGGGCGGCGCCGTCGTAAGCCACGCGGATATTGGCTTTGGGAATGGGGAAACCGGAGGAATCCCGGACTGTGGCGGCCAAAGCCTGGGGCGCCGCCGGCTCAGAGGGCTTCTGCGGTTCGGGATCGGGTTCAGGCTCGGGCAGAGGCGGCGCCTCGCCGGATTGCCCCGGCAGGTCTTTTTCGGGGTCGGCCGGGTCGGCGGGATTCGCCGACCCGTCGGTCTGGGAGTCGGAGTCAGAATCCGCGGCGTCGGGAGTCTGTTCGCCGTCGTCCGGGGTCTCCGGGGCGGCGTCTCCGGGCTGAACCGGCTGCTCTGAAGTTTCCGGTTTATCGGCGGGAGCGTCGGGGGTTTCCGGCTTGGCCTCCGGGTCGGGTTGGGTAATCAGGATTTCGGGAGGGGTGGAATCGGGTTGGGCCTCGGTGTAATGGGCCACAATCTGGTCGATATAGACCACGCCCTTCTGGCCTGGGGACACGGCGGCGCTGAAGCCCTGGATGGACTTGGCGCCCGAGGGCACGCTGACAGTGACTAAGGTCCAATCGGCGCCGGCGTTGAAGGCCCGCTGTTCCACTGCGCCGCCGCTTATGGCAAAGTTGATTTTCATGGATTTGGCCGGGCTGCCTTTGGCATAGAACGTTAGGTTCCGGGCGCCGGACAGGGCCAGAGGGGCGTCGGCCTCAAAGATAACCGTCCCTTCCTCCTTAAGATTGCCGGCGGCGTAGGACAGAGCCAGAGCGCCGGAGCCATAACGGACGTTGTCCAGCGAATGAATCACTTTTCCCGAGCCGGACAGGGCGTCGCTGTCGGCGCTGAAGGTATAGCCGGCGGCCTGTTCAAAGCCGGAGAGGATTTCAGGCATCTTGCCGACGGACACCGGGATGCGGGCGGAAAAGCCGTTGTGCGTCACGACGATTTCACCCGAAGCGCCGGCTGTGGACGAAGCGGTGAACACGCCCGCCGGGGTAATGGTTCCGGCGTTGCCCGTCACCTCCCAGGTAAACAGCTCGTCCTGTTCATAGAGAATGCGGGATTGGGCGAAAGCGTCGATATCCAAATCCACCGTTTCCCCCATGTCTAGGGCCAGGGAAGAGACTTCGGCGCCGTTCCGCTTGATCATCACCCGGTCGGGCTGGGCGTAGACCGTCACAGAAGCGGGCATGGACAAGGGGGCGGGGTTATTCAAAGAGATTTTATATTCCCCAGCCTGGTCCGGCGCGGTGAAGACGGCGCCTTCCATGGGCTGGCTCTGGCCGTCCGGCGAGGAAACCACAAAGCCTGACTGATAAGAGGAGACGGGATAATAATGCTGGTCGAAGGTGTTGGCGCCCATGGTAATTCGAGCGCCCTTCAGCGTGGCGGCGCTGTGGGGGAAGACAAAGGAGCCGGATTCTTCGCCGGTCTTTTGGGCTGTGTTGACGAACATCAGGTAGTTGGCGCATTTGCGCAGAGAGCCTTCGGAGGGGATGTTGACCACCTCGGTTTTGGCGGCGCCGGGCTGGCGCACCGCTTCGGCGGAGGAACCGCCGCCGTCCAAATTGACGATATTGGTACAGCCCTTGTTGGCCAGCAGCTGGGCGGCCTCCTTCAGCGAGACGCCCCGGCTGATTTCCAGCCGGCCGTCGTGGACCAGGGCTACGGCGCTGCCGTCGTCCCGCACGCCCAGCAGAGTTCGGGGCTCTCGAGAGGTGGAAAGGCCGGACTGCATCGCGCCGTTTTTCATCACCATATCGCCGGCGCCGCAGGCATAGACCACGTCGGCGAAGGCTTCGTTATAGACGTTGGCCCGGAAAGTCACGGTTTCGCCCACTTGCAGGGAGTTGATGGTATAACCCCGGCTGTTGTAAGACTTGGAGGAGGTGAGAATAAACTCCCCTTCGCCGATGGGGGAGGAACCCTGGACTTTGGAATCCACGGCGGTCACAGTGAACTGTTTGTCCTTGCCGACGCGCAGGGGTTCGTCGTCCACAGGAGTCAGCCGCACCACGACGCCTTCTCCCGCGCTGTGAGTCTGGGAGGAAAAGTCGCTGTTGAGCAGATAAATGCCCGAATTGGTCCGCAGCTTGTTGAAAGCGTATACCGGATAATCGCCGGTGACGGTAGAATACAGGCTCATGGCCATCTGGGGGGCGCCGACGATCATTTTTCCGTCGGGCTTGACGCCGACGGCGTTCCACATCCCGTCCGAGCTGACCAGGCGGCCGTTGTTGACCACCAGGCCTGAGGGCAGGCCGGTGGACATGACGAAGAAATCGGCGTTGGCCGCGCCATAGACGCTCTGGCCCTGCTGCTGGACGAAATTGATGATTTCGTTGATGTCGGATTTGCCGTACAGCTTGTTTCCATAGGCCACGATAGGCGTCACGTCCTGGCCCGGCGTATAGTCCAGCCGGAAGGACTGCTGGCGCAGGTCGCCGGTCTGGGAAGAGGCGGCGGTATACCGCAGGCCGTTGGCGATATCGTATGTATCGGAAAAAGACAGGGTGTCCGCGGCCAGGGCGGGGACGGGGGGCAGCAACGAGGCCGCCAAGGCGCCGGCGCACAGGGCGGACAGCAGGCGCTGGGTTATTTTTTTCATGGGAGCTCCTTTCGTTTCAAACGATTGTCTATCTGTTGCCTCGGCCAATCCTGGGCGGACCGGGCCGCGGTCGCAATCTTACACAAGCATACCACAAAAATGACAAAAAGAAAATGGTAACAACGCACAAAATATCAAGGGAACCCCATTCTACAGTTGAAAAAAACGCCGCAGCCGTCTATGATTAGGGTAAGATTGGCGCAGGTCGGAAGTATCGCCGGATCTCGGAGAGGAGGCCTCCTCCGGCGGCGTGATTCAGCCAGCCGCAGGCCGCTTCTGAAACGAGAGCGGCCGCGCCATGAAAAAATGTAAAGAGGTTTTACTTATGACAAGTGAAAAAGCGATCAAAAACGACTCCATTTTGGGCCGGATCTTCAAGCGGTATTTTGTGGACGCCATGGGCGCCATGGCGCTGGGGTTGTTTTCCTCCCTGATAATCGGGCTGATTATCTCGCAGCTTTCCCAAATCGGGCCTCTGGCCTTTCTCCAGCCGATGACCGAGGTTTTGGGCGCCAAATCCCCAGTGGTGGGCGCGGCCATCGGCGTGGCGATCGCCTATGGGCTCAAGGCCGACCCGCTGGTGATTTTCTCCGCCGCCTCCTGCGGCGCCATCGGCTATGCCGCCGGCGACGGGTCCGGCGGGCCGGTGGGCGCCTTTATCGCCGCCCTGGTAGGGGCGGAGCTGGGCCAGCTGGTCTCCAAAAAAACGCCGGCGGATATCATCGTCACCCCTATGACCGCCATCGTCGCAGGGGGGCTGGCCGGCGGCTTTGTGGGCCCCTATGTCCAGAATATGATGCACTGGCTGGGCGATCTGATCAACGAGGCCACCATGCTGCGGCCCCTGCCCATGGGCATGATTGTGGGCGTGGCGGTGGGCATGGCGCTGACGCTGCCCATCAGCTCCGCCGCCCTGTGTATCATGATGGACTTGAGCGGCTTGGCGGCGGGCGCCGCCGTGGCGGGCTGCTGCGCCCAGATGGTGGGATTCGCCGTGATTTCCTTCCGTGAAAACGGAGTGGGCGGCCTGCTGAGCCAGGGCTTGGGCACCTCCATGCTCCAGGTCCCCAACATCATGCGCCATCCCCAAATCTGGATCGCCCCCACGGCGGCCAGCGGCCTGTGCGGCGCAGTCAGCGCCGCCCTGCTGGGCATGACCAACAACGCCGCCGGCGCGGGGATGGGAACCAGCGGCTTGGTGGGCCAGTTCGGCGCCGTGGCCGCCATGGGCGCTTCGGCCAAGACTTTTTTGCTCATCGGCCTGGCCCATTTCCTGCTGCCTGCCGCCGCGGCCCTGGCCGTCCATCTGCTGCTGCGCCGGATAGGCTGGATCAAGGACGGCTATATGAAGCTGGAGGTCTGAACAGCCGGGCCGGAAAAGTTTGATTTGAACTGCAAATAAAATACCAAAAACCCCGCCCTCACAGCAAGAGAGCGGGGTTCTTTGCGAAAATTTTAAGGAAATTGAAATAGAAACTTCG
>CAJUIK010000090.1 GCA_910585875.1 uncultured Eubacteriales bacterium
TCCGTCCTGTTTATTCCTCTCTGGGGTCGATATACCGGGCAGCGCCCTCAAAGCGGCCGTAGGTGGCGGTGTTGTTCTTCAGCGCCTCCTCTGGAGCCTTGCCGCGGCGGATGTCCTCCATCATCTTGCCCAGGCGTACAAACTCATAGCCGATGGTGCGGTTCTGTTCATCCAAGGCCAGCCGGGTGATGTAGCCCTCGCTCATCTCCAGGTAACGCACCCCTTTGGCCGAGGTGGAAAAGATGGTGCCGGTTTGGCTGCGCAGGCCTTTGCCCAGGTCCTCCAACGAGGCGCCCACCGGCAGCCCTCCCTCCGAAAAGGCGGTCTGGCTGCGGCCATATACCAGCTGCAAAAACAGCTCCCGCATGGCTACATTGATGGCGTCGCAAACCAGGTCGGTGTTCAGTGCCTCCAGCAGTGTTTTGCCCATTTTGCTGATATAGACGAGCATGGAATATCTCATGTATAGTTTATCCTTTCTTCTATTGCAGCGGTCCGCCCCAAACCGGGATAGACGTTCCTTCCACCAAATGGGCGACATTTCGGTATGCCTCGCTCTGCTTCAGCGCCGCCACCGCCGGGTCGTCGGGCGCAAACCGGGCCAAAATCACCCGTACCTGATCAGCCAAAGCCTTCAGCTCCGGCGGCGTTATCAGCCGCTGGACCTCTTCGGTGTGGTCGGCCAAAAACTCCACCATATCCTTGACGCCTTCGCAGGAATCCAACCCGGCCCTTAGCAGGCGCACATAATCCAAGGCTTTCCCTTTTTCCAGCGCGTCAAAGGCTCGGGAGCAATACCAGCCGAAGCGATGCAGCGGCGGCAGCGCAAAGAGGCTGTCTTCCTGCAAAACCTCCCCAGCGTAACAGCGCGGGAGGAAATCCCCTTCTACCCTGGCAAACGCCCGGGCCAGCGCCATTCCCTGCTCCTCGTCCTGGCCTTTTGCGCTCCAGGGCCAGACCTGTACGGCGGCCAAAACCAGCCCCCGGGTCCAGCAGAAGCTTTGCCAATCCCCAGAATCGGCTTGCTCCGCCGCTCTCAGGGCCAGCGGCAGAAAACGGTCCTTATCTTGGGCCAGCCGCGCGGCCAGAGCGTCCATTTCCTCGATGTGCAGCGGCTTGTCCGGCAAGGGGAACCGGGCGCCGCGCTCCAACGCATGGAATAGAGCTTGAATGGGGAACGCATTCCAATGTTCTACCGTTTTCAGAGCTTTTTCTATCCCAAAAGCATCTTTTGTCTCCATAATAACGGCAGCGGCGCCCAATTCGTATTTTCCATATAACGGAGTATAGAGTGTATACGCATGACGAACAAACTCTGGTTTTGCCAGCTCTGCTTTCCTGTTTTTCGGCAAAAACGTCCTAGACGCTGTCTTTAATAAAACAGATTTCCAACGGGCAGCCTTTTCCCGCGGTTGATTCAAAATCGTATCCCAAAGTTGTAAAATAACTGTAGTCGTATCTAATTTTGTTTTATAATGAATATCTTGAAGCGCGCTTATCAGCTTTCCAGTCTGCTCTTCGGTTAATAAACGGTAGTTGATACTCTTACTTAATTTGAAAGCGTCTGTTAATCTACCGAGCACACAATAGATCGTTATGATATTGATTTTTACTTCACATTCAGAAAAAGGCGTAGCCATTTGCAAAGGGCTTATAGTTTGCGCCAACGGGTCTTTTCCATTCCGGTAATCTTCCAGAGCTTTTAGATATCGCTCTCCTCTAAGAACCGCTTGTTCTTGATTCTTCCCCGAATTCCATTCATGTACAAAAGCCGCATACTCTATGTCTAAACGGATAAACATGGAATTCGGAAATTGTTCTTCCGCAAATTTAATCCAATCGCCCCACTCGGGCAGATTCAATCGCTCTGCAGCATAAAGCGCTGTACGGAGAATTGGAGGCCCTAACTGCTCCCATCCTGGCTTTTTTTCCTGAACCAAATTTACAGCTCGGCGTATTTGATCCTCAAAATTTTCTATAGAAGAAGTTGATCCTGCTTCGATCAGCTGCATATAAAGCAATAAATTTTCTGGTTTTTTCTCCAATTCTTTTTGAATCATGCGAACATTGCGCTGCGCTTTTTCTCGTCCAGCCTCGTTTTTTTGATGAAGCCCTACATAACCGTCATGATGAAGGACAGTATTTGCCAAAGAATATGCTTTTACATCGCCTTGAAAATTAAAATGCTCATGAATTGCCCCTTCATATCGCACCCCAGTCGACATACGCACAATTCGTCCAGCTAAAAAATCTGAATAATCTCCATCCATTTCATACGTGTCGTAATTGCGTATATTCACCATGGCAATCTGTTCGTCGTGTTCTTCGCTGTCATCTAAAAAAGACGCCAATTCAGATATATCAGAATCTAAATATTCATCCGTATCTACAGAAAAATACCATTCTCCCGAGCAGCGCTCCATCACCGCATTCCTGGCGGCGGCAAAATCGTCAATCCAAGGAAATTCAATTAAAATATCTGCAAATTTTTCAGCTATTTCCCGGCTTCCATCTGTTGCGCCAGTGTCCGCCATGACAAGTTCGCAGCGCGTTGAAAGCCGCAATGGCTGAAGAGCCTGTAGGCACCGTTCGATACATCGAATATCATTTTTAAAAATAATCCCTATAGATAATAATGGTTTCAACATATAAAAATTCTCTTTTCATCCGTTAAATATAAGGGCGGGCCGAAGCCCGCCCTCGGTTTTTGCTTGTTCTATTTTGCAGCTTTTTACTGGAGCAGCTGCAGAACGCCCTGAGGCACCTGGTTGGCTTGAGCCAACATGGCCTGGGCAGACTGAATCAGGATGTTGTTCTTGGTGTAAGACATCATCTCTTCGGCAACGTCTGTGTCGCGGATGGTGGATTCAGCGTCCTGAATGTTTTCGGTCATGACGGACAGGTTGTTGATGGTGTGATCCAGACGGTTCTGGGTGGCGCCCAGAGTACCGCGGACGTCGGAAACCATGTTGATAGCGGCCTTGATCTTATCCACAGCAGCCTGTGCGCTGGATTGATCAGCAATGCTGATGTTGTCGATCTCCAAGGAAGCGCAGTGCATATCCTTGATATTTACCTTGAGCTGGTTAAAGTTCTCGGCAGTATCGCCAATCTGAAGGGTCAGGCTGCTTCCAGTGGCGGCGCCAGTGGTGGAAGTATCCTTCGCCTGCCAAGTGACAACGCCAGTCTTGGTATCCGTGCTGCCGACCTTGGTGTTCCATGCGCCGTTCTTGTCGCCGGCAGCGCCCTTCAGATCCCAATCTTTCTCGTAGTCGACCGCGCCCACCTTCTCAGTCAGATACATCTTGGCTCCGTCGGTGGTCACGTCAAACATACTGTTGGATACCTTGCTCAAAGCTTCAGAAGCGTGCTTCACAAGGTTGGTGTCGCCTTCCTCATATTTGGACAAGTCGATGACGTTGGCGCCATCCTCAACTTCGCTGTCCTTGCCAATCTTAAAGGTGTAGGTGTCTTTGCCGATGGTGATCTTCTGACCATCTTTCAGCATAGCGGCAGTCAGAGCAAAGCTGCCCTGAGCCACCTTGCTGGGCGAAAATACAGAAGGCTTGGTATCCACGTGTACGCCCAAGTCATAGCTATTGTTCGTACCGTCTTTTGCACCCACGGTGAGGGTCACCTTGGCGTCAGTATTTGTGTTTGTCAGGAACTGGTTCGTGCTGGTGGGAGCCGTCTTATGCGTCAGCGTAACCTTCGTGCCGTCTACAGCAACGGTATAAGTGGCGTTGCCAATCTTCTTGTCGCCTGTTTGGATTTTGGCGGCGATAGCGGCCGCGTCAACTTTGCCGTCTGTAAGAGCTACAGTCGTATTGGCAGCAACCAAATCCACACCGCCGATCTGCAGGGCTGCAATGGTTACGCTCTTTGTGTTGGAGCTGGTAAACTGCAGATCCTTGATGTCGAAGGAATATACGCCGGCAACCGCTTCAGAACCGTCCTGATCGCCGTCAGCCTCAGCAGTAACAGTCACGCCTGTTACTGCGCCCGGAGTAACTGTAACAGCGCCTGCGCCGTCCATATCGCCGTTCAGCAGCTTAATGCCGTTGAAGTTGGAGCTGTCGGCGATGCGGTCGATTTCAGAGCGCAGCTGATCCAGCTCTTTCTGCATCTGAGCCCGGTCAACGTCGTTATCATAAGTGCCGTTGGCAGACTGGGTGGCCAGCTCCACCATACGGTTCAGCATATCGTGAACTTCGGTCAGAGCGCCTTCAGCGGTCTGCACCAAGCTGATGCCGTCTTTGGCGTTCTTCTGAGCGGTTTCCAGACCGGTGATCTGGGCGCGCATTTTTTCAGAAATGGCCAGGCCGGCGGCGTCGTCGCCCGCGCGGTTGATCTTGTAACCGGAAGAGAGCTTCTCCAGGTTCTTCTTCATGGCGGACACGTTGTTGGTGTAGTTCCGGTAGGCCGACATGGCCATAATATTGTGTTGAATCCTCATGTTGCGTCTCCTTACGTTTCGTTGTTTTTATATTGCGCGTTCAGCTTCCTGCATCCGGCGCATGGCTTCTGTCCCCCGCTCCCGGCCCCGTGGCCTTTGGCGCCCAAAGCGCTTGACAGAAAATTTATTTCTCCCGGCCCGTCGACTGGCCGGTTGAAACCAAAAAAGAGAGAGGGTCGTCTGGGTGGCTCCCCTTGGGGAGGACCTCCATCAGGCCCTGGGGCCGCTCTCCGCCCTGTCGCTCCCACACGGTCCCCCGGAGGACGGAAACCTCCCGAGGCGCCTGGATCGCCAGGTAAGCGCGGCCGCCCGCCGAGCGATAGAGCTGCACCACAACGTCTCCGCCGATGGTCAGATATTCGCCGGGGGTCAAAGAAATTTTCAGCATAACAGGCTCCTTCATCGCCGACGGCGCGAATCCTTCGCTGCCGTTTGTCCTTTCGCGGCCCGGCCCTTTTGGGTTGGCAGCAGATAATAATTAAATGATGATGTTGAATACGCGTGGACCGCCCTTTAGGGGCTTCGGGCCCGCCGAGGCTTTCCCTCGGGTCGCCTTCTTTTGTTCCCGTTTGGCGGGGGCTCACGCTGATTTGGCGGGCGAAAAGCCGTTTTCGCGGTTTCGTCCGTCAAATCAGCGTCTCCCAGCCGCTTTGGCGGGCATAGACTGTCGTCCCGGACAGCAAATAGCGTTGTTCTATGGTCAGAAAGGTCTTTTTAAGCGCTGATTTGCGCCAGACCCTGTCTTTTGATGTTCTGCGCCCCGTTTACCGCCCGAATATGGCGCGTTCCGCACTCTGGGCAGACCCAGGTTTTTGCCTCTGGCGGCAAACCCTCTTCCACATGGCCGCAGGCCCCGCAGGTTTTGGCCGATGGGAAATACCGGTCCACCAGAATCAGCCGCTTGCCCTGCCGCCGGAGCTTGTATTCCAGCATCAGCCGGAATTGGCCGAAGCCGCTCTCCAGCGGGGAGCCCAGCTTCCGCTCCCGCGCCGCCTGCCTCAGGTCGATTTCTTGCAGACACACGGCCCCCCAGGCGTTGGCTATCCGCCGGGATTCCTTGTGGGCAAAATCGCGCCGCTGGTTGGCGATATGCTCGTGCAAACGCTGGATTTTTTGCAGCTGTTTTTGATAGCGTCCCGATCCCCGCTCCATCCTGGCCAGCTTTTTTTGCATCCGCCGCAGCTTCTGCTGGGATTCCGCCAGCCAATGGGGCGGGTCCGGGGAATATCCCCGGCTGTCCACATAAAAACGGCTGATGGAATATTGCAGGCCCAAGACATTTTCTTCGGTTGGTAAAACCGCCTCCGGCTCTTTGGCCGGGTAAGCAAAGGTCAGGGAGCAGTCATAATTCCCCGCCGGGGATTTGCTGACTGTGGCGCTTTTCAGCGTCCACCAGTGCAAAGGCCGCCGGTGAAACCGGGCTTCAACCAGCCCGATTTTGGGCATCCGAATCCCCCGTTCTGTCAAATAGAGATTGGCGCCCTTGCCCGAGGAATAGGTCTGCCGGTAGATGGTGTAAGCGTCTCTGCCCGCCTTTTTCCGCTTGAAAGCCGGATATCCGGCGCCGTTGTTTTTGAAAAACGCCTGAAAGGCTTGGCGCAGATTCTGATGAACGGTAGCCAGCGCTTGGCTGTCTGCCTCCTTCAAAAAAGGGGCTTCTTTTTTGTAGCGGGCCGGGGTGGGCAAAAAATGCTGATCCGTGGCGGCGTAAAATTCCTGCTCGTCGGCCAGAATCCGGTTCCAGAGCCAGCGGCAACAGCCGAAAGTTTTGTCGATATGCTCCGCCTGCTCCTTCGTGGGCCGCAGCCGGACTTTGATCGAGACGTTTTCCATCCGCTCCGCCATGCGGCCCCTCCCCCGTTTTTGTAAAAAGGCTGTTTGAAAACCTATACTTTTTCAAACAGGCTTTTTGCATCGCTTACAATTCACATATCGGCCCCTTTTGGAGAAAATTAAGCCCTTTCGATAATTTTTTTTGCCCCTGTTTTTTTGTTTGAAAAAGTATA
>CAJUIK010000091.1:0-1050 GCA_910585875.1 uncultured Eubacteriales bacterium
CCAAAAGGGGCCGATATGTGAATTGTAAGCGATACAAAAAAGCCTGTTTGAAAAAGTATACTTTTTCAAACAGGCTTTTTTCATGCAATAAGGCCCTTTCTCAGGCCCAGACAGCAAAAAAGCGCGGCTTTCACCGCGCTTTTGGTTTTTTATATGGGGTTTTTGCCGTTCAAAACAGCAGTGCCGCCGCTTTCTCCAGCATCCCGAACCGGCTGGCCAGCAGCAAAAGGGCCAGCAAAGCCAGCTCCAAACCAAAATTCCAAAAATGCCGCTTGGACTGCTCTTCATAAACGTCCAGCCCCAAGGCCAGCTCCCTCAGCGCCAGCGCTCCATAAGCCAGGCCCCCCAAAACCCGGAGCCATGGGGAAATCTCAATCCCCTCTCCAATCAGCCCCAACCAAAAAGGGATAGACCCCGCTATCAAAAGCGCCTCCGCCCACCGGTTGCCCAACAACCGCTCCGCTGCAAACCGAAACCACTGCTTGTCGCTGAGACTTTTGCGTAATTCATAAAATCTCCCCATGACGCTCCCCCCAATCGTTCAAATTTGATGGATATTTTATCGTAAAGACTTTCCAGCGTCAAGAGCTCGTCTGTAAATTTTAAGGGCCGCAGCTTTTGTTGCGGCCCCTTTATCAGTAGATTTTCCAATTTTATTTTCTCTATAGCAAAACAAAGCACAACCAAACATAGACCGGCTCCAAGGCAAACAACACAAATAAAATTTTATGTCTTTTAGACTGGTCGCCATATACGTCCAATCCATGGACGCCATAAACGACCATGCACAAAAGATAGGCGAAAACGCCCAATATCCAAGGCCAAAGCGGTTGCGTCAGCGGCAAAGGCCTTTCCGCAAACTGATTTTCGCTCAATCGATTCCAAACAAAGAACGAAAACCATATTAAAATAACGTCGCAAACCTCTGCAGTCCATTCCGGCAAAAATTTGTCCGCCGCCAGCCGAAACTGCCGCTTGTCGCTGAGCTTCCTGCGGAACTCATAAAATCTCCCCATTTTCCCCTCCAAATAGTTCAAATTTGATTGGTAT
>CAJUIK010000091.1:1060-6325 GCA_910585875.1 uncultured Eubacteriales bacterium
GTATTTTATTATAAAAAATTTCCAATATCAAGAAGTCATTGATAAAATTTTAAAAAAAACCAAAAGCGCGGCTTTCGCCGCGCTTTTGGTCGCTTGTTTATTTAATTCAGGAAATCCTTCAGCTTCTTAGACCGGCTGGGATGGCGCAGTTTGCGCAGGGCCTTGGCTTCGATCTGGCGAATGCGCTCCCGGGTGACGTTGAATTCTTTCCCCACCTCTTCCAACGTCCGAGTGCGGCCGTCTTCGATGCCAAAGCGCAGGCGCAGCACCTTTTCCTCCCGCGGCGTCAGGGTTTTCAGCACCTCCACCAACTGCTCCTTCAGCAGAGTGAAGGAGGCCACCTCCGCCGGTTCCGGCGCGTCGTCGTCCGGGATAAAATCCCCCAGATGGCTGTCCTCCTCTTCGCCGATGGGGGTTTCCAGCGAAACCGGCTCCTGGGCGATTTTCATAATCTCCCGCACCTTGTCCGCCGGGATGCCCATTTCCTCGGAAATCTCCTCTGGCGAAGGGTCGTGCCCCAGCTCCTGAAGCAGCTGGCGGGAAACCCGGATCACCTTGTTGATGGTTTCCACCATATGCACTGGGATACGGATGGTTCGGGCCTGGTCCGCGATGGCCCGGGTGATGGCCTGGCGAATCCACCAAGTGGCGTAGGTGGAAAATTTATATCCCTTGGTATAGTCGAATTTCTCCACAGCCTTGATCAGGCCCAGATTGCCCTCCTGAATCAAATCCAGAAACAGCATTCCCCGGCCTACATATCGCTTGGCGATGCTGACTACCAAGCGAAGATTGGCTTCTGCCAGCCGCTTTTTGGCCTTTTCGTCCCCATCCAGCATCCGTTTGGCCAGCTCGATTTCTTCCTCCGGCGAAAGCAGATCCACCTTGCCGATTTCCTTCAGATACATCCGCACAGGGTCGTCGATAGCCAGGCCCTCGGTCAGCGTCGCCGGGTCGGGCACCTCCTCTTCCGGGATTTCCTGGATTTCATCCAGATCCGGGTCGTCCATGTCGATAATCGGCATTTCGGGCAGAGATTCCTCCTCTTCGTCCACAGCGATTTCAATGCCCATATGTTCCAGCATTTCAAACATTTTATCCTGCTGTTTGCTGTCCAGCTCCAGCTCGTCGATGGCCAGGTTCAGCTCTTTCATGGTGATGCGGCCGTTTTTCTTGGCCGTTTCCAGCAGGGTCTTGATGGTCTGCTGTTTGGTCTGCATATCGTCGGGGTCTGCGCCTATCGCCTTCAGGTTTTTCTCTTCCGCCATTCTTATTTTCCTCCACGTTCGCGCTCTTGCTGTAATTTTCTTTCCGCCAGCTCCAGCAGCGTGTCTTTTTTATCGTCTTCCTGGTTTGCTTTTTTCAGATGTTCATATTGAATTGTGGAAATATAATCCTCCAATGCCTGCTGAGGGGCCGCCGGCGGCTGAAACCGCTGGACAATTTGGGCCAGCAGCTGCCCCTCCTCCGGCTCCAGCAGAGCCAGGCACTGGGGCAAACCAGCCTCTCCTCCCCCCTGGCTGCGCCGCAAGGCCATATCATAGACCTTGGCCAAAAAGGGGGAGGAAAACTCCAGCGGGCTCACCCGAGCCGCCGCCTGGTTCAGCAGCTCCCGGTCGGAAAGAGCCAGGGCCAACAGCCCTTCCTCGCTCCGAGCAGACCGGATATTTTCATACCGCAGCTGCCGCGGCCCCGGCTGGGCCTGCCGGGCCGGGTTCATCTCTTGCCGCTGGCGGCTGGCCTTTTCCCTGCGCCGCCGGGTCCGCAGGGCCTGCTCCACCTCGTTTAGGATGGCCTGCTGGGAGACGCCGGTTTCCTTGGCCAGCCGATGGGAAAAGACCTCCCGCTCCACGGCGCTTTCCAAGGTGGCCAGATACTGGGCAGCCTGTTGGAGATATTCCACTCGGTCGTCGTTTTCCTCCAGGCGATGTCCGGCCCGAATCTCGTCCAATCGGTATTCCACGTCGGTGGACGAACGGTTGATCAGGTTCTCAAAAGCCTCCGGCCCGTTTTTCCGAATAAACTCATCCGGGTCCTTGGCGCCGCTCATGCGCAGCACCCGCACAGCCAGGCCGGCGGGTTTCAGCAAGTCGATGGCCCGCTGGGCGGCCTTGCGCCCCGCCTGGTCGCTGTCATAACAGACGACGACGTCCCCCTTGCCCCGAGAGGCCATCAGCCGGGCCTGCTCTTCGGTCAGCGAAGTGCCCAGGCTGGCCACGGCGCAGTCAAAGCCCGCCTGGTGCAGGGCGATGACGTCCATATATCCCTCCGCCAAGATGAAATAATTCCGCTTGGATTTTTTGGCGAAGTTCATGGCGAACAGGTTCCGGCTTTTGTTGAAAATAGGGGTATCCGAAGAATTCAGATATTTGGGTTCGGAATCGTCCGTCACCCGGCCGCCGAAGGCGATGACTTCCCCTTTGATATCGATGATGGGAAACATCGCCCGGTTGCGGAACCGGTCGTACAAGCCGCCGGATTTATTCTGCACGGCGAGGCCGCATTCCAGCAGTTCGCTTTTGGTATATCCTTTGGCCGTCATAGCCTTGATCAGCCCGTCCCACCCCTGGGGCGCAAAACCCAGGCCAAAGCGTTTCAGCGTCACAGGCCGCAGGCCCCGGCCCAGCAGATAGTTGAGCCCCGCCTTGCCCGCCGGGCTGTAGAGCTGGGCCACATAATGCCGGGCGGCGTCTGTGGATAAGGCAATCAGACGGGCCCGGCGGCTACGTCGTCCGGCGTCCCGGTCGTCCTCCGGGATCTCCATGCCCGCCATAGCGGCCAAATGGCGCACAGCCTCGATAAAGGTCATATTTTCGATATTCATCACAAAGCTGATAACGCCTCCCCCGGCGCCGCAGCCAAAGCAATGATAAATCTGTTTTTCTCGGGACACCGAAAAAGAGGGGGACTTTTCACTGTGAAAAGGGCACAGGCCAAAATAGTTGGCGCCTTTCTTTTTCAGCTGCACATAGCGGGAAACCACGTCGTAAATATCGCATCGAGCGGTCAATTCGTCCAAAAAGCTCTCTGGCAACGCCATGATCAGGCCCTCCTTTCCTTCCGTCGATTGTCGCGCTCCTCGGCGCCCCGGCCGCCGGGGCTACACTTTGCTCCAGCCCTGGGGGATATAGAGGTCCGCGAAGACATCCACCGCAAAACGGTCGGTCATGCCGGCCACATAGTCGCAAGCCGCCCGCTCTGAGCCCTCGTTCATGGCGATCTGCATATAGTCGGCAGGCAGGTCGTCGGGCTGTTCGGCGAAATGCCGATAGAGCTGCCGCAGGATATCCTCGCCCTTGTGCTCTTCGCCTTTGGCCTCCGGGTTGTAATAGACCCGCCGGAACATGAACTCCCGCAGCTCCATCATTGCCTCTTCCGTCTGTTCGTCCAGACCAATTTCCCCATTTTCCAGGCCAAACTGGATCATAGCCGTCACCAGCGTGTTGACTCGGCGGGAATGGGTGTCTCCCAATACGGAGACGACGGCGGCGGGCAAATCCCGATCCGACAGGATTTCTGCCCGGACGGCGTCGTCGATATCGTGGTTGATATAGGCGATCCGGTCGGCGTATCGGACGATGCGCCCCTCCATAGTGGCCGCCTGCAGATCGCCGGAATGACATAAAATTCCGTCCCGCACTTCCCAAGTTAGGTTCAGGCCGGCGCCGCCGGCTTCCAGCCGGTCTACAACCCGCAGGCTCTGCTCATTGTGAGAAAAGCCGCCGGGATATACGCCGTTCAGCGCCCGCTCTCCGGCGTGGCCAAAGGCGGCGTGGCCCAGGTCGTGGCCCAACGCCACGGCTTCCGTCAGATCCTCGTTGAGTCCCAGTCCCCGGGCTACCGTCCGGGATATTTGCGATACCTCCAGAGTATGAGTCAATCGCGTGCGGTAATGATCGCCTTCGGGGGAGAGAAACACCTGCGTCTTGTGCTTCAGCCGCCGAAAGGCCTTTGAGTGGATGATCCGATCCCTATCCCGCATAAAACAGGTCCGGGCGCCGGATTCCGGCTCGGGCCGGAGTCTGCCTCGGGACTGCCGGGATAACGCCGCTCCCGCCGCCAAGGTCCGTTCCTCAACCTCTTCCAGACGCCGCCGGACTGCGTCCTCTTTCATGGCGCCGCGCCTCCTATCCGTTCATTGTTATGCAAAATCTATCCCACTATCCTTATCATACGCCAAAAAGAAAAGGATTCCTCTTTTTTTGCGGCAAAAAAACATTTTCAGCGGATTCTTTTGGCAAACAATTTCACCTCGCCGGGCTGGGGGCGGACGGCGCCGGCCGTGACGTCCACAATTTTTTCCTCAAATTCCTGGTATTTCTCATCGGGCAGCGAGAAAAAAAGGGTCACGTCGGCGGCATAATCCGCCCCGGTTTCCTCCGCCTCCAGCTGAGGCAGCAGGCTGCGAACCGTTTCCAGCAGCCGGTAGGGACAAAGAGCGGAGGCCTGGCGATACGGGGTCATCAGGGCGATTCCCGCCGCGTCCACGGCGATTTTGGCGCCGTGGCCATAGGCCCGGGTCAGCCCGCCCGCGCCCAGCTTGATCCCGCCGAAATACCGGGTGACGACGCACAACACGTCAAAAAGCTCTTCCTTTTTTAACACTTCCAAAATGGGCTGGCCCGCCGTCCCCTGGGGTTCGCCGCCATCGGAATACCGCATCACCCGGCCCTCTTCCACAATATATCCGTAGGCGTTGCAGCTGGCGTCCCAATATTTTTTCTGCATCTGCTTGATGATTTCCACCGCCTGAGCGCCTTCCGTCACCTGAAAGATATGGCCGATAAACCGGGATTTCTTTTCGGTAAATTCATCCGACCCTTCGGCATAAGGGGTGCGATAGTTGATCATGCTCACAAAACCGCCTCTCTTTCTCCGCCTGTTTCAGGCGATTTTCCCATTAAATCTCATTCTTTCCGCCATATACTCCGGTTTCCAATATGTTTTGTTTCCGTTTTGTAACTCTTTTGTGTATACTAAGAGCCAGGGGGTCCCTTCTCCCCCAAAAACCATAGAGAGAAAAGGAGAAACACATCATGAAAAACAAAGCCATTGCGCTGCTGTGCGCCGGCGCCTTGCTGGCCGGCTCTTCCGTCCCCGCTTCCGCCGCGGCCCGGCGTCCCGCCGTCCAGTCCCCGATTTCCCAATCGGTTACTTATCAGAGCAAATCCCTCCAGCAGCTTTATTTCCAGCTGCTGAACAAAAAAGTCCCCTGCGCGCCCAGCCAGAAACCCGGTTCCTCCAATAACGGGGGTTCTGGCAACC
>CAJUIK010000092.1:0-3931 GCA_910585875.1 uncultured Eubacteriales bacterium
GCTCGGGCCTTGCTTTGCAGGACATGGCCTTTGTAGGCGCCGCCCGGCTGATTGGCGAAGTGGTGTCCGTCAGCCGCCAGGAGGTTACCATCCAGGTCTATGAGCCCACCACAGGGGTGGCGCCGGGCCAGCCGGTGGAGCCCGCCGACGGCCCTTTGTCCATCCAGCTGGGCCCCGGCCTGCTGGGGGGGATTTTCGACGGCATCGCCCGGCCGCTGCGGGCCATTGAAAAAATCGGCGGCGCCTTTATCCCCGCCGGCTTGGATTTGGACAGCCTGGACGGGGAGAAAACCTGGGCGGTGAAAATTTTGGTCAACCCGGGGGACCGGGTGGAGGGCGGGGCCGTTTTCGCCCAATGCGACGAGCTGGGCGCCATTACCCATAAGGCCATGGTTCCGCCGTCTCTCAGCGGCGAAATCATCGAAACTGGCCCCGACGGCAATTATACAGTCAACCAGCAGGTGGCCCTGCTGCGGGACGACCAGGGCCGGGAGCACAAACTGACTCTGGCCCAGAAATGGCCCATCCGCCAGCCTCGGCCTGTCCGGCTGCGCCGGCCGGTGGACCAGCTGATGGTCACCGGCCAGCGGGTGGTGGACACGATGTTCCCCATCGGCAAGGGCGGCTGCGCCTGCGTGCCCGGCCCCTTCGGCGCGGGCAAGACCATTATCCAGCATCAGCTGGCCAAGTGGTGCGACGCGGATATCATCATCTATTTGGGCTGCGGCGAACGGGGCAACGAGATGACGCAGGTGCTGGAGGAATTCGGCGGTCTGGAGGATCCTCGGACGGGCAAGCCCCTGCTCAATCGCACAGTGCTCATCGCCAACACCTCCAATATGCCTGTAGCCGCCCGGGAAGCCTCTATTTATACCGGCATGACTATGGCGGAATACTATCGGGACATGGGTTATCATGTGGCGCTGATGGCGGACTCCACCTCCCGCTGGGCCGAGGCCCTGCGGGAAATCTCCGGCCGGCTGGAGGAGATGCCGGCGGAGGAAGGGTTCCCCGCCTATCTGCCCTCTCGGCTGGCGGAGTTTTATGAACGGGCCGGCTATACCGATAACTTAAACGGGACGGAAGGCAGCGTCACCGCCATCGGCGCGGTGTCGCCCCAAGGCGGCGACTTTTCCGAGCCCGTCACCCAGACCACCAAGCGGTTTATCCGCTGTTTCTGGGCGCTGGATCGGGAGCTGGCCTACGCCCGGCATTTCCCGTCCATGAACTGGAATACGTCTTATTCGGAGTATCTGGCCGATTTGGCGCCTTGGTTTGAAAGCCGGTTCGGCCCGGATTTCGCCCAGAACCGGGAGCGCGTGGCCCGGCTGCTGCTGGAAGAGAACAAGCTGATGGAAATCGTCAAGCTCATCGGCGCCGACGTGCTGCCCGAAGATCAAAAGCTGATTATCGAGACGGCCAAAACCATCCGCACCGGCTTTTTGCAGCAGGACGCCTATTCGCCCGTGGACACCTATGTGCCCATTGAAAAGCAATTCCACATGATGGAGCTGATTCTTCACCTCTATGACAAGGGCAGGGAAGTGGCCGCCAAGGGCATCCCCATCTCTCAGCTGGTCAAAACCGGCGTGTTTGAGCTGGTAACCCGGACCAAATACAATGTGCCCAACGACGATTTTTCCCTGTTCGACCAATATCGGCAGCAGATCGACCAGGCCGCGGTTCAGACAGTGGCCCAGAATACCCGCCAGAGCCAGGGGGAGGCAAAAGAATGAGAATCGAATATACGGGCGTCACAGAAATCAACGGCCCGCTGCTGACCCTGGAAGGGGTGCGGGGCGCGGCTTATGATGAAATGGCGGAAATCGCCCTGCCCAACGGCGAAAAGCGGGCCGGCCGCGTCATTATGGCGGAAGGGGACCGAGCGGTGCTCCAGGTCTTTGAAGGCGGCAAGGGCATCGCCTTGGAAGGCGTCAGCGTCACCTTCCAGGGCCGGCCCATGGAGCTGTCGCTGAGCCGGGAGATGCTGGGCCGGGTGTTTTCCGGCGCGGGCCGGCCCATCGACGGATTGGGGGAGATTTATCCCGAGGAAAAGCGGGATATCAACGGAATGCCCATGAACCCGGTGGCCCGGGAATATCCCCGCAACTGCATTTATACCGGCGTTTCGGCCATCGACTGCATGGCCACTTTGATTCGGGGCCAAAAGCTGCCCATTTTCTCCGGCGCCGGCATGAGCCACAACCAGCTGGCCGCCCAGATCGTCCGTCAGGCCAAGGTGGGCGGTCAGGATGAAAAGTTCGGCATCGTCTTTGCCGGCATGGGCCTGAAAAAGGACGCCGCCGATTTCTTCAAAAAGGATTTTGAGGATTCCAGCGCCCTGCAGCGGGTGGTGATGTTTATCAACGAGGCCAGCGACCCCATCATCGAGCGGATTCTCACCCCCCGCTGCGCCCTGACGGCGGCGGAATATCTTGCCTTTACCTATGGGATGCACATCCTCGTCATCATGACGGATATGACCGCTTATTGCGAGGCTCTGCGGGAATTTTCCTCCTCGAAAAACGAGATTCCCAGCCGGAAGGGCTATCCCTCCTACCTCTATTCCGACTTGGCTTCCCTTTACGAGCGGGCCGGGATGCTGGAGGGCAAGCCGGGCAGCGTCACCCAGGCGCCCATCCTGACCATGCCCAACGACGATATCACCCACCCCATCCCGGACTTGACCGGGTATATCACGGAAGGGCAGATTGTGCTCAATCGGGATATGGATCAGAAGGGCCTGTATCCCCCCATCGGCGTGTTGCCCTCCCTGTCCCGGCTGATGAAGGACGGCATCGGCAAGGGCTACACCCGGGAGGACCACCCGGCGGTTTCCACCCAGCTCTTCGCCTGTTATTCCCGGGTGCAGGACGCCCGGTCGCTGGCCTCAGTCATTGGCGAAGAAGAGCTTTCCGAGGTGGATAAGATGTATATCGCCTTCGGCCAGCGCTTTGAGCAGGAATTTATCCAGCAGGGCCGGGCGGAAAACCGGACGCTGGATCAGACCCTTGAGCTGGGCTGGCGGCTGCTCAGCGGCCTGCCCCGGTCGGAGCTGGACCGGATTCCCGCCAAGATGCTGGACGAACATTACGCGCCTCAGGCGGCGGGGAGCGAAGACTGATGGCCGCCGTGACGCCCACCAAGGGCTCCCTGGCCCGGGCGCGCCGCTCGCTGAGCCTGGCCCAGATGGGCTATGAGCTGATGGACCGGAAACGGAATATCCTGATCCGGGAGATGATGCAGCTGATCGACAGCGCCAAGGAGATTCAGGCGGAAATCGATATTACCTTCACCAGGGCCTATTCCGCCCTTCAGCAGGCCAATATCCGCCTGGGAGACTGCCTGGATATCGCCTTGGCCACGCCGGTGGACGACACCCTGCGCATCGGCTATCGCTCGGTGATGGGGGTGGAAATTCCCATCGTCGCCGCCGCAGACTTTGAGGCCAAACTCAGCTACGGCTTTTTCGGCACGGATTCTTCGCTGGATCAGACCCTTTATGAGTTTTATCGAGTCAAAAAGCTGTGCGCTATTCTGGCCGAAGTGGAAACCAGCGTCTACCGTCTGGCCGAAGCCATCAAAAAGGCCCAGAAGCGGGCCAACGCCCTGAAAAATATCATCATCCCCCGCTATACCGCCGACATCGACTATATCATCGGCGTGCTGGAAGAGCGGGAAAGAGAAGAATTCAGCCGCCTGAAAGTGGTGAAAGCCCGAAAATAGAAGGGCCCCGCCGGAGGCGGGACGCCGGGAGTCCGGCGAAGCGATTTTCGAGGGTTTCCCGAGAAAATCTATCAAATGGAAGGGGTCCCTGGAAAATCGAAGATTTTCTGGGGAACAGAAGAATTCAGCCGCCTGAAAGTGGTGAAAGCTCGAAAATAGAAGGGCCCCGCCGGAGGCGGGACGCCGGGAGTCCGGCGAAGCGATT
>CAJUIK010000092.1:4031-6295 GCA_910585875.1 uncultured Eubacteriales bacterium
TTCGGCGATTGGCTCGCTCAGGCTGTCACAATGACAAACCCCCGGCGGGAGGCGCGGGCCTCCGCCGGGGGTTTTCTATGCGCTGTAGACGCCGTCAAAACCTTTTTGGCGGGCGTATTTCAGCGTCGCCGCTTTGGCGGCTTCGTTTTGCTGGCTTTCACATTCCTCCAGAAGAAGGCCGAGATCTTTTTGAGACGGTATGTTTTCCGCCAGCATCAGTCGAAGCAACTCTTCATGCCGGAGGGCCAGAGGATACAGACGCTTTTTCTGACTCTTAATATACCGTAGATAGCCCGCCCGGATCTCTTCGTCGATTTCCGCGCCGTCCAGATACGCCTTGGCAAAGCCGCAGGCTGCGCCGGGTTTGTCTTCGGCGCAGAAATTGCCGATAGGGATGTGAGGGGCGATCAGCGCCGGACGGCTTTCTCCAAATACCGATTTTCCAATCCGCTTGACGCCCTTCGGCAGAACGACGCTGCCCAGGCTTTTGCAGCCGTAAAAGGCATGGGAGCCGATTTGAACCGCATTTTCCGGCAGGACGAGATCGGTCAAATTCTCGCAGCCCCAAAAGGCCCTCGGCTCGATTATCCGCAGGTCTTGGGGAAGGATCAGACTGGTCAAACTTTTGCAAAAGGCGAAGGCGCTTTGGTCGATGACGATCGCGCTTTGGGGAAGGACGGCGGAAGTCAGGTTTTCGCAACCCTCAAAGGCGCTGGCGCCGATGATCGCCGCGCCCTCGGGGATGGAGACGGCGGCCAGGCTCTTACAGCCGCAGAAGGCATAATCGCCGATGGAAGCCGCGCTTTGGGGAATGTCTGCCCGAGTCAGGTTTTCGCAGCCGTCAAAAGCGTGGTCGCCGACGGACCGGGCGCCTTCGGGAATGAGGACGGCGGTCAGGCTTTTGCAGCCGGCGAAGGCATAATCGCCAATGGCTTTCACGCCTGCCGGGACGGCGGCTTCTCCGCCGGGGCCCTTGTACGCGGTCAAAACGCCGTTTTCGATGAGATAATCGCTGTTCGCAGGCGGTCGCTCCCAAGTATCCATGGTTTGTTCCCGCTATTGGGGCTCTTGGCCTGTCATGAGCCAGCTGGGGGAGCAGAGCTTTTCCACCCGGTCGCCGGGGGTATAGGGCTTGATATCCAGCACAGGGGAGCCGTCCCGGGCGTCGGTTCGGTCGACGCAGATCCGGCCGATCCGGTGGTCGATCCAGCGGATGGCGGCCACATCCAGGGCGATGGGGTTGGGCCGGTGGGGCGTCCGGGTGGCAAAGGCGCCCAGCTGTTCCGGGGCGTTGTCGTGAGGCGTGCCCACCTGAAGCCTGCCGCGGGAGCGCTCGTTGTCGCAGCCGTCAAACCACCAGAGCAGATGGAGATGGCTGTATTCCTCCAGCCCCCGCAGGGCGGGGAGATACTGAGGGTTCAGATCGATATAAACCCGCTGATCCTGGCGGCGCACAACGCCCACCGGGCGCACGATTCCCTGTTCCATTCTAACATTCCTCCTATAGCTATTTTAGTAAATTCAGCAAATTTTTTGAGCGGACAAAAGCAGCATCATGGGGCGGCGCAGCTCATGCGCCATAGCCGGGTCGGAGGCCAGCTGTTCCGGGGAAGGCCGGGCCTCGGCCAAGCCGGCGATAGCAAAGCCGTTTTCCAGCAGCGCCGACAGATAGGTTTCCAGGGTGCGGTGGTATTTCGTCATGGTTTCGCCCAAAAAGACCGCCTGCCGAGGGCCTTCTTCATAGTAGCGGTCCACCGGCCAATGGGCGATTTGCCCCGCCTGGTCGTAAATCCAATCCTGATTGCCATAGGCGGTGAAGACCGGATGTTCCACAGAAAAGACGAAGCTGCCGCCCGGCGCCAGCCACCGGCGGACCTTTGCGCAAAGCCCCCGATAATCCTGAATATAGTGGAGGGCCAGGGAGCTGAGCGCTAAGTCGAATTGCCCTGGATCAAATTCCGCCTCCTCTATGGAGCAGCGGCGGTAAGAGATTCGGGGGTCAGTTGTGGATTGCCGGGCGCGCTCCAGCATCTTTTCCGAAAGGTCCACGCCCACCGCCAGAGCCGCGCCCTGCTCCATTCCGTAGCGGCAGTGCCAGCCAAAGCCGCAGCCCAGGTCCAGCATCCTTTTGCCCGCCAGCGGCGGCAATAGGGCTTTCAGCTGCCGCCATTCTCCGGCGCCGGCCAACCCCTGTTGGGAGCGGGCCATGCCGCTGTATTTTTCAAAAAATTCCGGATTGTCGTATTTATTTTCCAGCATTGTCC
>CAJUIK010000093.1 GCA_910585875.1 uncultured Eubacteriales bacterium
CCGATATCCAGCACCATGGCGTCAAAAATCTGCTTGAGTTTGTTTTTATCGTACCGCCCTTCCACAATGATGGCGGGCTCCACCCGAATCATCGGTTTCTTCCCCCCTGTCTGCCGGCGTCAGGCCGCCATGCGCAGCAGCAGCAGCTCCAGAATCCGGCCGTCGTCCGGCAGATTGCTCTTCAGCTCCCGGTCGGTCTGGTCGCAGAGAATCAGCGCCCGACGGAGCCAGGGCAGGCTGCGGCGTCGGGCGGCCTGGAGCAGCAGCCGGGCCGGGTAGCCGGACCGCATATGAAACAGCTCCATCAGCGCCTCCTGGCCCTGGCCTGCCTGCTGAATCAGCTTGGCCGCATAGAGCTTCTGAACCTGTTTGGCGATGGCGCCGGCCAGAACCACCGGCTCGAATTTCAGCGCCAGCAAATCCCGTAGCACCCGGATTGCGGCGGCGGAATCTCCGCTGGAAACGCAGTCGGAGAGCTGATAAATCTGGGCCTCCAAAGCCCGGCAGGCCAGATTGTCGATATCCTGGCGGGTCGCTTTTTCCCCTGGGGCGCCAGCGGCGATTTTTTCAATCTCGCTGGCCAAATTGGTCATCAGGCTGCCGCAGACAAAGGTCAGATATTCGCAGTCCGCCCGGTCGATCTGCTTGCCGGCGGCGGCGAAGCGCCGGGTGATCCAAGGAATCAGCTCGCTTTGGGGCGCTTTGGTAAATTCCACAGCCTGGCCGGCTTTCAGCGCCGCCTGCCAGGCTTTCAGCCGTTTGTCCGGCTTATATTCCAGAGCGTCGAAATAGAGGACCAAGCACACATAATCCGGCAGATTGGACAGCAGCTCCGGCAGACCCTCCTTCAGCCCGGTGGGAAGCCGGCTCAAGTTCAGATCTCGGATAAAAATCAGCTTTTTGTCCCCCATCACCGGCAGGCTTTCCACCCCGTCGGTCAGCTCGTCCAACGTCAGCCCATCCCCGTCCAGGGCCAGGACGTTGAATTCCGCCATGCCTTGTCCGCCTACGATTTCAAACAGCCGGTTTTTATAGTGCTCTTTGAGATAGGTTTCTTCGCCGTAAAAGAGATACAGCCGTTCCAGCCGCCCTTCGGCGGCGTCCTGTCGCAGCTTGACATAGGCGGCGTTTTCCGATTTTTTCATTGCAATCCTCCTCCCTTGCCGGGCGGCGCCCAGCAGGCGATCTCTGCCGAGCTGTAATCCGGCAGATAGACGACAGGCCCCTCAAAGACCGCCCCCACCGTCTGCTCCTCCCGCTCATAGGCGGACTGGACGCAGATCAACAAGTCGGGTTCCGCCCGCTGGCAAACAGCGGCCAGACGAGGCAAATCCTGGGCATAATCCCCGTCAATCACCAAAATATCGCAGGTCAGCTCATGCTTTTTGACGACTCTCAGCAATTCTTCCGGCTTTTGTCCGCAGGCGGCCAACAGAACGCAGCCCGGCGCCTCTAATTGCAACACATAGCCGCCCTCTTCCCCCAGCAAGACGCCTTTGCCCCCTGGAAAGACAAAACTGCCGCCGCTCTGATAAGAAAAGTTTTCCTCGCCCAAAGCTAACTCAGGCAAAAGGCCCTCCGGCGCCGCCAACCAATCCACTTGGGCCCAGCGGCTGTCCGCCGGACGGATGGGGCCGATTCCCGCCGGGCTGGTCAGCCACAGTCTGTGAACCCGGTCCCCTCCCAGCCGATCCAAAGCCTGTTGGGCCGTTTGGTAAAAGCGGTCTGTCCGCATCTTGCCCGAGCAAAAGGCGGAAACCTGTCCGCTCCGAGAAGTCAGAATCAATCCGCTGCCCCGGCTGCTGGCGACGGTCAGGCGGACAGTGAAAGCCTGCTCCAACTCCGCCATACTCAGACATAGCGCGGCGCACAACGCCAAGGCGGCCAAACTCCGGCCCGCCTGCTTTTTCCGAAGAAAAAACAGTGCGGCGGCAGCTCCGCCAAAGGCGAACATCAACAAAAAGACGCTGCCTCCTGTCGCCGAAGCCCAAGGCAGCGAGGCCGCCTTGCTCTGAATTCCGTCCATCAGCCCCAGCAAAGGGCGCAGCAGCCAGGCGATTTCCCGGCCCGCCGCCGGCCAGATCGGCTCCAGCGCGGCCAACAGCAAACCCAATGTCAAAACTGGGGTCAACAAGGGCAGGAGCAGCAGATTGGTTCCCAAAGCCGTCAGCGAAACCCGTTGGAAGACCAAGGCGGATACCGGCAGAGAAAAGGCCTGAGCCGCCAGACTGGCCGCCAACGCCCCCAGCAGAGAACGGGCCAGACGACGCCCCGGCCCGTTCCCCGGCAGCGTCCGGCGGATGGATTCCGTCATGCCGGGCAGCAGCCAGGCCAACCCGGCCGCCGCCGAAAAGGACAGCTGAAGTCCCGCGTCCAGAACGCTCATCGGGCGAAAAAGCAAAATCAAAACCAGCGCCGCAGCCAAAGCGGAGGGGCCGTCTCGATCCCGCCGCAACCACAAAGCGCCTACCGAACAAACCGCCATCGTCAGCGCCCGCAGAGCCGAAGGAGTCCCTCCGGCCAACAGCGTCATCAGCAGGCAGAGAGGCAGGCCCAAAAGGCCGCCCCACCAGCGTCCCAACAGCGCCATAGCGGCTGCCAGCAGCACCGAAATATGCAAGCCGGACACCGCAGCCAAATGGGCCGCGCCGCTCAAGTTCAGCTCCCGCCGTTGGCTGGCTGTAAAGCCGTCTTTATTGCCAGTGATAATACCGGTGAGCAGCGCTCCTTTTCTGCCGGGCAGGCGGCGCTGAAAGGTTTCCGCCATCTCTTTGGCGGCTGCGGCGGGCCAAGCGGAAAAAGGCCGTTTGCCTGGCTTCTGTTCCAGCGGGCCGATCTGTTTGGCCCGCAGAAATATCCCCTTTTGACTATAGCCCCGTTGAGTCTCCAAGGGCGCTCGGTCCAGCCGGACTTGAACGGCCAGCAGGTCGCCGGGTTCAAAATGGGGCGAGGCGTCCTTCAGATACAGCACAGTAGAAAATCGAACCTCTTCCCCGTCCAGCTCCAACGCCTTGACATCCACAGAGCCATACCCATCCTGCGCTTGGGCGTAATCTTCAGTCCGACACAGCAACAGACCGGAGCGACCAACCAACTCCAACTGGGGCTGAACCTGCCGCGCCCTCCAAAGGCCGAAGAAAGCGGCGCCCAGCCCGAACCAGGCCAGGCAGAGGAACAGAGCCATGGAACGGAGCCTTTTGCAGGCTGACAGACCGCCGCCGAAAAGGGCGCAGAGAACCAAAGCCCAGGGCGGGGCGGCGATCCCTTTGGTCAGCAGCCAGGCGCTCAGCCAAAGGGCGGAAGCCCATCCAGCCCCAGCCCAGCAGAGCCGCCGTTTGGCCGGGAGCATCCGCTCCGCCCAGCGCGCCTCCATGATTACGCCATTGTACCCAGCGGCCCGCCGCCCAGCACATGAAAGTGAATATGCCGTACCGTCTGTCCAGCGTTTTCTCCGCAGTTGGTTACCACTCGATATCCGCCTTCTTCCAGCCCCAGCTGGCGGGCCAGCTGGGCGATTACCTGAAAGATATGGCCGACGATTTGGGCGCCGCTCTCGTCCGCCTGGGCGCAGCTATCCATGACGTGAGCTTTGGGAATCACCAGAAAGTGAACCGGCGCCGCCGGCTGGATATCGTAAAAAGCGTATACTGTCTCGTCTTCGTAAATTTTCTTGGAGGGAATTTCCCCCGCCGCAATCTTACAAAACAGACAATCCATCATCCATCCTACCTTTCCAAATCTATGGGGAGGCCGGCGGGGCCGATCTCCGGCGGCTAGGCCCGTCCATCCGCCCCAGCCGCCTTCCGTGTGTTTATTGTACCATGGCCTCCACAATGTTGTTTACCGCTTCCAGGGCCTCTTCCAGCTTGGATAGGTCTCTGCCGCCGGCAGTGGCGCTGTCCGGGCGGCCGCCGCCGCCGCCGCCGGTGATTTTGGCCACCTGTTTCAGGATGTTGCCGGCGTGAGCGCCTTTTTTCACCGCCTCTTTGCCGCAGGCCGCCGCAAAGTTGATTTTCCCATCCTGCGCCATCGCCAACACGCTGACCAGGTTGGGCGCTTTGTCCCGAATGGAGTCGCTGAGAGTGCGCAGCATATCCGGCGTCACGTCGTCTACTTTGACGGCCAGGACGTTGACGCCGCTTTCCCCAGCCGTATGGGCAAAGCTCATCAGCTCAATGGAACGGAGCGCCGCCACCTTGGCGTTCAGCGCCTCCACTCGGCGCAGGGCTTGGCGCAGATCGCCCATCATCTGGCCGGCTTTGGCGGCCAGCTCCAGAGGCGCGGCTTTCATCGCTTCCGCCGCGCCGGCGATGATCTGATCCCGTCGATACAGCAGCCCCATCACCTCTTGGCCTGTCACAGCCTCAATTCGACGGACGCTGGCGGCGACAGAGGCTTCGCTGATAATTTTCATCAGCCCCACCCGGGCGGTATTGGGCACATGAGTGCCGCCGCATAGCTCGATGGAATAATCGCCCATGCGCACCACCCGCACCAAGTCGCCGTATTTCTCGTCAAACAGAGCCATGGCCCCTAGCTTTTTGGCTTGGTCAATAGGCATTTCCCGGATATCCACTGCGTCGTCCTTCAAAATTTCCTCGTTGACCAGCCGCTCCACCTGGATCAATTGCTCTGGAGTCACAGCGCTGAAATGAGTGAAGTCAAACCGCAGCCGATCTGGCTCTACCAGCGAGCCGGCTTGCTCCACATGGTCGCCCAGCACGGTACGCAGGGCCTTTTGCAGCAAATGGGTGGCGGAATGGGCCCGCATAATGGCTTGGCGCCGGCCGGCGTCCACCTGGCAGTTCACGACTTGATCCACCGTCAGACCGCCCTTTTCCGCCTTGACGGCGTGGAGGAACTTTCCGTCCGGCGTTTTACGCACCGCCAACACCCGCAGTTCCGCATCGCCGCAAGTCATCCGGCCTGTATCCCAAGTCTGGCCGCCGCTTTCCGCATAGAAGGGGGTCTGATCCAGCACAATCGTCCCTTCCGCCCCCTGGTTCAGCGCGCCGGCCTGTTCCCCTTCGGTAACGATAGCCAGCGCCTTGCCCTGGCCCTCCAAGCTGTCGTAGCCGATAAACCGGGTGGCGGGCAGCTCTTTCAACGAGAGATCGTCGCCGGCCCAGCCCAGTCCGGCGCCGCCGCCCCGAGCTTCCCGAGCCCGCTGGCGCTGCTCCTTCATCATTTGTTCAAAGGCCTCCCGGGCCAGCTTCATGCCGTGTTCTTCCAAAATCTCCATAGTCAAGTCAATGGGGAAGCCATAGGTGTCGTACAAGCGGAAAGCGTCCTCGCCGGGCAGAGTGCCCCCGCCCCGAACAGCTTGAATCATCTCGTCCAGCTTGATCAGGCCGCTTTCCACAGTGGCGGCAAAGCGCTCCTCCTCCGTGCGGATGAGTTTTTGAATATAGGCCTGTTTTTCCCGCAGTTCGGGGTAAGCGCTTTCATTTTCCCGAATTACTGTTTCAGCCACTTCATAGAGGAAGGGCTTGGAGGCCCCCAACAGGCGGCCGTGACGGGCGGCCCGACGCAACAGCCGGCGCAGCACATAGCCTCGGCCCTCATTGGAAGGAGCTACGCCGTCGCACACCAGCATGACGCTGGAGCGGATATGGTCGGTGATGATGCGCAGGGAAACGTCCTTTTTCTTATCCTGGCCGTAAGAAGCGCCCACAGCCCGGGCGGCATGGTCCAGAATGTTGCGGACGGTGTCCACGTCAAACAGGGAATCCACATCCTGCATAATACAGGCCAGCCGCTCGATTCCCATGCCGGTGTCGATGTTCTTTTTGGCCAAAGGGGAATAATTGCCCTTGCCGTCGTTGTTGAATTGGCTGAAAACCAGGTTCCAAAATTCCACATACCGGTCGCAATCGCAGCCAGGAGCGCAATCCGGGCTGCCGCAGCCGTATCGCTCGCCTCGGTCGAAATAGATTTCCGAACAGGGGCCGCAGGGGCCGGCGCCGATTTCCCAGAAATTATCCTCCCGACCCAGCCGCACCATATGGTCTTCGGCCACGCCGATTTCCTTGGTCCAGATGTCATAGGCCTCGTCGTCATCCAAAAAGACCGAGATATAGAGCCTATCCACGGGCATTTTCATTTCTTGGGTGATAAACTCCCAGGCCCACTGGCAGGCCTCCCGCTTGAAATAATCGCCGAAGGAGAAATTGCCCAGCATCTCAAAATAAGTGCCATGACGGGCGTCTTTGCCCACGTTTTCGATGTCCAGCGTACGGATACACTTCTGGCAGTCGGCGACCCGAGGCG
>CAJUIK010000094.1 GCA_910585875.1 uncultured Eubacteriales bacterium
GGTTGAACCCGCAGAGAGAGGAAGCCATGCCCACGGCGATGCCCAGGTTGGCGCTGACCAGGATATTGGGAAACCGGGTGGGCAGCAGCATGGGCTCTTTCAGGCTGCCGTCGTAGTTGTCCATAAAATCCACGGCGTCGCAGTCGATATCCGCAAAGAGTTCGCTGCAAAAGGAATCCAGCTTGACCTCCGTATACCGAGAGGCGGCGTAAGCCATATCCCGGGAATAGACTTTGCCGAAATTGCCCTTGCTGTCGATAAAAGGAGTCAGCAGCGATTCATTGCCCCGGGAAAGGCGGACCATGGTTTCGTAAATCGCCCCGTCGCCATGGGGGTTGAGCTTCATCGTCTGCCCCACAACGTTGGCGGATTTGGTTCTGTTTCCGGTTAAAAGCCCCATTTTATACATAGTGTATAAAAGTTTTCGATGCGAGGGCTTGAATCCGTCGATCTCTGGGATGGCCCGAGAGACGATGACGCTCATGGCGTAGGGCATATAATTTTCTTTCAGCACCTGAGTGATGGGCTGGGGAATAAATCGGTCTTGTGCCAAAATCGGCGCCTCCTTTCGTCGCTCAGCTTACTTCCGTCATATCCAGATATTCGCTGCCGTGCAGGGCGATATACTCCTTGCGGCCTTGGAGATTATCCCCCTGGAGCAGGTCGAACATCAGGCTGGTGGCCTGGGCCTCCTCGGGCATCACCCGAATCAGCCGGCGGGTTTCCGGGTTCATGGTGGTCTGCCACATCATCTCCGGCTCGTTTTCGCCCAAGCCCTTGGAGCGCTGAATGGAGCATTTGCCTCCCAGCTTTTTGACGATCTCGTCCCGCTCCCTGTCGGTGTAGGCGAAGTAGGTTTTTTCCGCCCCCCGCTTGCCCTTGGCCTTGGCTGTGATTTCATAGAGCGGGGTCTCGGCGATATACACATACCCCTGCTCGATCAGTTGGGGGGTCAGCCGGTAGAGCATCGTCAGCAGCAGCGTGCGGATCTGAAAGCCGTCCACATCGCCGTCGGTGCAGATGACCACCTTGTTCCAGCGCAGCGCGGCCAGATCAAAGGAGGAAAGCTCTTTGTTGCGGGAAGGGGCCTCCACGCCGCAGCCCAGCACCTTGATGAGATCGGTAATGACGTCGCTTTTGAGAATCCGGTTGTAATCCGCCTTCAGGCAGTTGAGAATTTTGCCCCGGATGGGCATAATGGCCTGAAACTCCGGGTCCCTCCCCTGCTTGCAGGAGCCCAGGGCGGAATCGCCCTCCACGATATAGACCTCCCGCTTTTCCAAATCCTTGCTCCGGCAATCCACGAATTTCTGCACCCGGTTGGTGACGTCCATGCCGCCGGCCAGCTTTTTCTTGATATTCAGCCGGGTCTTTTCCGCCTGTTCCCGGCTGCGCTTGTTCACCAGCACCTGGTCGGCGATTTTGTCCGCTTCCTGCCGGTTTTCGATGAAATAAATCTCCAGGGTGGAGCGCAAAAACTCCGTCATCATCTCCTGGATGAATTTATTGTTGATGGCCTTTTTGGTCTGGTTTTCATAAGAGGTATAGGTGGAAAAGCCGTTGGTCACCAGAATCAGGCTGTCGGCGATGTCCGCAAAGGTCACCTTGCTCTCATTTTTCTGATATTTGTTCGTCTGCTTCAGGTAGGCGTCCAGCGCGGAAACAAAGGCGGAGCGGGCCGCTTTGTCCGGCGCGCCGCCGTGTTCCAGCCAGGAGGAGTTGTGGTAATATTCCAACAAAGACCCCTGGTTGGAAAAACAGAACGCCGCTTCCACCTTGACTTTGTATTCCGGCTTATCCGCCCGGTCTCGGCCCCGTTTTTCCGTTTTGGCGTGGCGGGGGGCCGTCAGCCCGTTGTCCCCGGCCAGCTGGGCCACATAATCCGCAATGCCGTTTTCATAGACAAACAGCCGCTCCTCAAATTTGCCCGGCTCAGTTTCCTCTTTGAAATAAAACCGGAGGCCGGCGTTGACCACCGCCTGCTTGCGCAGCGCCTGCTCAAAATACTCTCTGGGGATTTTGGTATCGGTAAAGACCTCCAGATCCAGCTTGAAGCGGTGGATCGTCCCCGTCTGCTTGGCAGAGCAGGGCTCCTTCAGCAGCTTTTCCGGGCTGTCCGTCACATTTTCCCCCTTACGGAAATGGAGGGTATACTGCCAGCCGTCTCGCCGGGAAACCACGTCCATGTATTCCGAAGAATATTGAGTGGCGCAGGCGCCCAGTCCGTTGAGACCCAGGGAATATTCGTAGTTCTCGCCGGCGTTGTTGTCGTATTTGCCGCCGGCATAAAGCTCGCAGTAAATCAGTTCCCAGTTATACCGGCCCTCCCGTTGGTTGAAATCCACCGGCACCCCCCGGCCGAAATCCTGGACTTCGATCGAGCCGTCCAGAAAATGCGTCACTTCAATGCGGTCGCCAAAGCCCTCCCGGGCCTCGTCGATGGAGTTGGATAAAATCTCAAAAAAGGCGTGTTCGCAGCCCTCCAGGCCGTCGGAGCCAAAGATCACTCCCGGGCGCTTGCGCACCCGCTCCGCCCCCTTCAGCGCCGAAATGCTCTGATTCCCGTATTCTTCTTTATCGATTTGTTTGTTATTGGCCATATCTTACTCTCTTTTCAAAAAATCAAAAAAGCCCTGCTTTTCCTTGGGTTGGCTATGCTTGCTATTGTATGCCGTCCGCGATGCGGTCGATTTTATCCCGCAACCGATCCAGAGCCCCTTGGAGCTGGGCCCGATCCAAAGCAACGTCGCTGGCGGAAAGGCCGGCCAGCAGAAGCATCTGCCGCAGCAGCCGGTCGATCTGTTCCAGCGCCTGGTCGATGGATTCCAGCTTGCCTAACCCTTCCCCCTCGCCGTCCTCCGGCTCCGCTTGCTTGAATTCCTGCAAAATCGCCGCCTCCCTTTCCGCCTGAAATCCTCTGCCGCCGCCCAAAGAGCGCCTGGCATAAGCCTCCGCCCGATTGGCATAGCATAATAGAAAAGCGGACGGCCGCCTACTATCATAATCAAATTCTTCCGCCCTGTCAAATGGATCGAAGAAAACGGCCGCCGGCTCTAAAGAACGCTGTGGCGAAGCCGCTCTCCGGCGCCCGTGCCCGCCGCGTCTCCAAAAGCGCTTTCCCCTGGAATATCGTCGCCCGCCAGGCCGGCGATATCATAGAAAGATATTTGGCGCTATGTATCTTTCTCCCAGAAGAAAAAGATTTCTCCAACCGCCGTTCCGGCCGGGCGCTCCTCCCCGATCTTCCGCCTGCGGGTTTGTTCCGCCGTTTTCAGGCTTTTGCATGGGCGCCCAAACGCAAACTGCTTTGCGCGAACCAGGCCGCCCCGTTCCATTGTATTAGGCCGCCGCCCTTTCCGCTTTCTATTTTGTATGGAAATAGACCCCCCGCCTGATTCCGGCCTTTTTGCATAATCCCCGCCGGAATGGAAAAAATATGTCCATTCCAAAGGAAAAGGAGCCCTTTTTATGAACGTGATTTTTTTCCCATTCCATAAAAGGCGCAAGCCCTCTCCCGCCCAGCTGCGCCAACGCCAGCAGCTGGAGGAGCTGCGGGAGGTCAAACGCCGGCTGGACGCGGCCCGCTGCTTTTTCCAGGCGGTCAGCGACCACGACCTGGTGGCGGCTTCAGTCTATGAAATCAACGCCCTCCAGGCGCAGTATTCCTATCTGCTGCACCAAGCCAAGCTCAGCAACCTGCGCTGCGACAGCGTCCCCCTGGCCTCCTTCTGACGCCGGCCTACGCCCAAAAGGTTTTTCAGCCTTTTGGGCGTTTTTTCCCCCTCCTGATGGGAAAAGGGCCCGCCCCAGGCGAAAGCGTCAATCCCGCCCCTGGCCGCCGGTGCCGCCCGGCCGCTCCCAGCCCGCCAGCGGATACCGCTGGACGGCGCCCACGACGCGGCCCCGCAGGCCCGGATTATTTTGTTCCAAGCGGGCCAGCAGGGCCTTGATTTCCTCCCGCTTGGTGTTTTTATCCGCCGGGCAGGCGTTCTCCGTCACAGGCAGCCCCTGCCGCCGGGCAAACCGGGCGATATCCCGCTCAGGGATATAGAGCATGGGGCGGATACAGTTCACGTCCTTGCGGCTCAGGTAGGTGACAGGGGCGAAACAGTTGAACCGGCCTTCATAAAAGAGGGACAGCAAGACGGTTTCGGCCACGTCGTCAAAATGATGGCCCAAAGCCACAATCCGGCAGCCCAGGGCCAGAGCGGCGTCGTTCAAGGCGCCCCGCCGCATTTTGGCGCACAAGGCGCAGGGGTTGCTCTCCTGGCGGATATCGAAAATCACCTGCTTCATCTGGGTGCGCTTCAGCGTCCAAGGCACTTGAATCTGCCGGCAAAACTCCTCCAGAGGGCCGAAATCCATGCCTTCAAACCCCATGTCCAAGGTGATCGCCTGAAGCTCGAAGCCCCCCGGATAAAACCGGCGCAGCTGGGCCAGCAGGTAAAGCAGCGTCATGGAATCTTTGCCGCCGGAAACCCCCGCCGCTACCTTGGCCCCCGGCGGAATCATCTGATAATCCTGTATACAGCGCCTGGTCAGCGCCAGCAATTCTTTCATATCGGCATTTTCCCTAAAAAATCAAAAACTTTTCAGGGCCTCCTTCCCTTCAATTCAATAGATTGATCGCGGGCGGCGGAAGCCCCGGCCCGTCTTATTTTCTTATTGTACCGGAAAAGAGGGGCAAATAGCAAACAAAATTTTGTTTTTTTGAGCGCAACGTGTTCAAAATCTGCCGAAAAATTTTGAATTGCATATTGAGTATTTAGCAGATATCTCAAGATATCAGGCGAAAACAAGAGCAATCAAATGAACAAATCGAATTTTTGAAAAATAACGGTTGACAGGGCTTTTGGCCTGTGGTATAACTAAAACGGTCAAAAAACAAAACATTTCTATTCGATAAACGGAGGATTCAAGATGTCCACATTTATGGCGAACGCGCAAACCATCACGCGCAAATGGTACGTCATCGACGCTGCCGGCAAGCCGATGGGCAGGACTGCGGCCAAGGCAGCCGCTATTCTGCGCGGCAAGCACAAGGTTGATTTCACCCCTCACGCTGACAACGGCGATTTCGTGATCATCATCAACGCGAAAGACGCCGTGCTCACCGGCAAAAAGCTGGTGCAGAAATACCGCTACACCCACTCCGGTTATGTGGGCGGCCTGAAGGCCACGCAGTATAAAACCCTGATGGCTACCAAGCCCGAGCTGGCCATGCGCCTGGCCGTCAAGGGGATGCTGCCCAAGAATTCCGTGGGCCGCTGGTCTCTAGACCGTTTGAAGGTCTATGCCGGCCCCGAACACAAACATCAGGCCCAGAAGCCCGTGGCGCTGGACGCCGAATAATCAGGAGGATTGCGAATTATGTATAAACCGAAGAAAGCTTATTTCTATGGCACAGGCAGAAGAAAGAGCTCTGTAGCCCGGGTTCGCCTGATCCCCGGCGGCGCCGGACACATTGTCATCAACAACCGGGAATTTGAAAATTATTTCGGCCTGGATACGCTGAAGACCATTGTCAAGCAGCCGCTGGAGCTGGTGGGCGTCGCCGGTCAATTTGATCTGGACGTCAAAGTTCAGGGCGGCGGTTTCACCGGACAGGCCGGCGCGATCCGCTTTGGTCTGGCCCGGGCCCTGCTCCAGGCCAACGAGGAATACCGTCCCCTGCTGAAAAAGGCCGGTTTCTTGACCCGCGACCCCAGAATGAAGGAACGCAAGAAGTACGGCCTCAAAGCCGCCCGCCGCGCTCCCCAGTTCTCCAAGAGATAGTTTCCGCCTCAAAACTCTCACCCCCTGGGCCTCAAGGCCCAGGGGGTTTTCGTTGAACGGGATTTGGAAAGCAATAGCGAGAAACACAAAAAAGACTGGGAAGACCCTTGAACGATTCGAGCACATCCGGATGGTTGCCCCTTTCTCTTGTTTTGCCGCCGATCCTCAGAATCTCACAGACCTGCTTTCGCCCCCTGAATCAATCGGCTCTCAATTGATATCGATTGGCAACCGCCCAGAGCCTTGCTATCAGCCATTATGCCGACGCAATAGAACCATTCCATTTAGAGGCCATCTGTTCTCGCTCATACCATAGCCCTCGCAGTTATCATGGACAAAATAATGGATAATATGTCGTTTTGTGTCTTTTA
>CAJUIK010000095.1 GCA_910585875.1 uncultured Eubacteriales bacterium
GAGCTGGTGCGGCGCGACCCAGATTTCGCCGTGGCGGCGGTGGATTATCACACCGTCTATTCCAATATGTATTTGGCCCGGCAGGCGCTGAACGCCCGCGTGGACGTGGAGGCCAAAATCGCCGCTTTTCTCTATCTCTACGCCGCTGGGCAGGGGGGAGGCGGGGAAATCCCGCTGAGCCAGGGGGATACGGCTGCGGCGCTGGGCGTCAGCCGGGTGCAGGTATCCCGGGCTTACCGGCGGCTGCGGGGATTGGGCGCCATAGCGCCCTATCGGAACGGCGTGAAAATTTTGGATATGGAGCTGCTGAAAAGTCTCTGCGCCGGCGGGCTGGCAGATTGAAGGGGCGGCCTAGGCGCTGTCGGCGCGGCGGGCTGGATGAAAAGGCTGGGAAAGGAAGGCGATATAAACTATGAACGACTATCAGAAACAATGCGTCCAGTTAAAAGAGGAGTACCGACAGACGGAGGGCTCGGCTGCCAGCGTCCAGGCCCTCTATGAATACAAAGACCTGTTGGAACGCCGAATAGAAGAGGAGGCGAAATGGGCGCTGGTCGACGTCTGCGAGGCGCTGGAGCTCTATGAAACAGCCTATCAAACCCTGCGCCCCCTAGTCCGTCGGGAAGATAAACGGGCCCTGAAGCGGCTAGGAAAACTTCAGGGCCTGCGGGAGCGGGGAGATCGGTTTGCTTTGCGCCGCCCAGAGCAGGGCGGGCAGAAGCCGGAGGGACTGCCTTTTTTCAAATATCATCCCGACCCGCTGGCAACAGGGGCCTTTACGCAAGCCGATCCGCCCAAAACCTGCCAGTGCTGCGGCAAATCTGCGCCGGTCTATTACGAAGGCCCTTTTTACAGCGTGGAGGACGTTTTCTGTCTCTGTCCAGATTGTATCGCCTCTGGTCGAGCGGCCCGAAAATTCCAAGGGGAGTTTCAGGATTCCTGCTCTGTGGACGAGGGAGTTCAGGACCCAGCCAAGCTGGAAGAACTGATTTGCCGCACCCCCGGATACCGGGGATGGCAGCAGGAGCATTGGCGGGCTCACTGCGGAGACTACTGCGCTTTTCTGGGCTATGTAGGCTATCGGGAGCTGAAGCAGATGGGAATTGTGGAGCAGGTTCTGGAGGATTCTATCTGGGAGGAATGGGGCGAGTCGCCGGAGGAGCTGCTGCACGCTTTGGACAACGGCGGCAGCGTTCAAGGGTATCTGTTTCGCTGCCTGCATTGCGGCAAATATCTGCTTTGGATTGACTGTGATTGATGGGCGCAAAAAACCGGAGGCCATCCTCCGGTTTTTCGTTGCTCGATTACTCTTGCCGGCTGGAACCGGAAAAAACGCGATACGCATACTCTCCGTCCAAATCGGCGGTCTGCGCCTGTAGGGCGGATTGGACAGTGACAAAAGCGCTTTCCCTCAGCCAGCCGGATTTCAGCTGACGCTGCCGGGCCGTTTCAGCTGGATATTTCCAGCGCCGCTGGCAGGTGTAGTTGATCCAACTGTCGATCAGCCAGCCCTCCTGCCGGGCTGAGATGGAATAACACAAATATCCCCGCCGGTTTTGCCCCTTTTGGGGCAGGGAAAACTCGGCGAATACATCGTCAGAAGGTTTGTCCCAAAATAAAGTCTGGCTTCGCACGGTTTCCATCTCCAAGGAGTAATAGGGAGCGGCCATGGTTTGCCCCGCCGAAGTTTCGTAAAGCAGCCGGCCCTGAAAATCCCCGGCCGTCTCCCAGCCCTCCAGCCGGGAAGCGGGCCAGAGGCGGATGGAGTCCGCACCCCAAAACCCTGGGTCGCTCTGCCAGAAAAAATGATGGAATATGATCCATTGCTGCGGTTCCCCAGTCAGGCGGACCGCCGCATGAGTCAGCAACAGGTCGTCTTCGCCGGGGGTCAGGGAATAGGGCTGGCTTTGGCAGATCACGTCTGCAGCGTCCCGACAGGCCAGAATCTGTCCCTCTTCCAAATCGGCCAGGATCTCTTCGGGAAATCCCAAGGCCAGCAGGTTTTGGGCCGCGGCTTGAGCTTCTGGAGAACGGGAAGCCTGCCAGGGCGTCCATTCCATGGGAAATTGGGCGGAGAAAAAAGTCAGGCAGGCGACGCAGGCCGATAGACCGCCAGACAGTAGCAGAACCAGTAGCCATCCGGGCGTCCGGCTGGGAGCAGGGAAGAACGGATATTCCGCTTGATCCAGGGCTTTGGCCAGTCGGTTCAGCTTGATTAAAATCCATAGAAAAGCCGCCGGCATCGCCCAGACCAATATGCCTTGATAGCGGGAAAGGGCCAGGAGGCTCATCAGCCCATACCAAGATAGCAGAGAGCCGGCGGCGCCGGCTTTGGGAGGCAGATTAGCCTTGGCCAAGACGGACCGCAGCCCGACCCACAGGCAGGCCAATCGGGCCAGGCTCGCCGCCAGGGCCAGCCCCGTCGTCCAGGGAGATTGATTCAGCGGCTGCCAATCCAAGCGGGCGTCTGCAATCAGGCGAAGAAACAGGATGGCGGCGGACAAAACGGACAGCAGCCAAGCCCCTTGGAACCAGCCGTTTTCACGCCGCAGAGCCCGGAAGCCCAACAGAAGCAGCAGAGCGCCCGCCAAAGGGAAAAGCAGGTCCAGGGCCAAGCCTTGAAATCGGGGGATAATTGTCGTCAAAACCAACCCCCATATAAGGGGCTGAAATGCTTTTTGCCAGTTTTGTTTCCGCATCAGGCCGCCTCCTCGCTCTCGTTATCGCAGTATCTTATTGCCGACTATATCATAGAGGGAGGAAATTGTCAAAAAAGCCTCTGCCGACGGCGAAGGAGGGGGAGCGCGGCGCAAATTTCCATGCACAATTGAAGATTTTGCGGGGAAACCCTTGCAATTAGGGACAAAAACGAAGATAATAAGAAGGAAAACAAAAGGCGGGAGCGCCGCCTGGGAGAAATGGAGAACGCATATGAAACTGATGGCCATCGACGGCAACAGCCTGATCAACCGGGCCTTTTACGCGGTGCGGCTGTTGACCAAAAAGGACGGGCTGTATACCAACGCCATTTATGGGTTTATCAATATGCTGCTTAAGCTGCTGGAGGAGGAAAAGCCGGAAAAGGTCTGCGTCTGCTTTGATATGCGGGCCAAGACCTTCCGCCATCTCCGGTATGAGGGATACAAGGCCCAGCGCAAAGCTATGCCCGAAGAGCTGGCTTGTCAGATGCCGGTGATCAAGGAAATCCTGGACAAAATGGGCGTGGCTCGAATGGAAACCGAAGGATATGAGGCCGACGACCTGTTGGGCTCCCTGGCTCGGCGCAGCCGAGAAGCGGGAGAGGATTGCGTTATCGTCACTGGCGACCGAGACAGCCTGCAATATATCGACCAGGGGGCCGTAGTCAAGCTGGTTATCACCAAGATGGGCCAGACGACCTATCAGGATTATACGGCGGAGGTCTTTGCCCAGCAATATCAGGGCCTGACGCCGGATAAGATTGTGGACCTCAAGGCCCTGATGGGAGATAAATCCGACAATATCCCCGGCGTGCCGGGGGTCGGCGAAAAGACCGCTATGGGTTTGCTGACTGCTTTTGGTTCGCTGGAAGGGATTTATCAAAATCTGGACAGCGAAACGATCACCAAAGCCCAGCGCAAAAAGCTGGAGGAGGGGCGGGAAAGCGCCCGGCTCAGCTATGAGCTGGCCTTGGGCGTCACAGACGCGCCCCTGCCTTTGGAGCAGGACCAGTTGGCCCGCCGGCCTGCCGACGAGGCCGGGCTTTATCAGATGTTCTCCATGCTGGAGTTCCATTCGCTCATCAAGCGGCTGGGCCTTTCTGCCGGCCAGGAACAAAGCGCCGCCCAGATGGAATTTTCCTGCCAATATGAAGCGGTTCCAGAGCTGAAAGCGCTGAGGGAAAAGATTCGGCAGGCGAAAGAGGTCTTTTGCGCTGCGCCGCCCTCTTTGCAAGCCTGCGCGGTGGGCATAGAGGGCAGAGTCTGGGCTCTATGGGCTGGGGACTACGCCCCGGCGGACTATCGGGCGTTTCTCCAAGCCTTGTTCGGGCCCGAAACGCCCAAGATCATCCACGACGCCAAAAGCCTGTTTACCCCCTTGCTTTATCGGGAAATTCAGCCCGGCGGGCTGGTTTGCGACACGGCCGTTGGCTGCTATCTGCTGAGCCCTGGGGAAAACGGCTATCGCCTGGAACAATGCGCTCAAACCTATCTGGGCGCCCAACTGCGCCCGGAAGAGGATTTTTCCGGGGAGCAGGCTTTTTCTCCACTATCCCAGTCCCAGGAGGCTTTGCAGACTTTGGCCCAATACTGTCGGGCCTTGGAGGCTCTGTATCGGCAAATCCTCCCCAGGATTGAAAAAGACGGCATGAAACCGCTGATGGAGCAGGTGGAGCTGCCTTTGATCTCTGTGCTGGCCCATATGGAAAGGGAAGGCTTTGCCTTGGACGCCCGGCGGCTGACGGAATTCGGCAACAGCCTGACGGGGCGCATCGAGGAGATTACCCAGGAAATCTATCGGTTGGCCGGCCAGCAGTTCAACGTCAACTCCACCCAGCAGCTGGGGGCGATTCTCTTTGAAAAACTGGGGTTGAAAGCCGTCAAAAAAACCAAAAAGGGTTATTCCACCGATATTGAAGTGCTGGAAAAACTGCAAGGCCAACATCCGATTATCCAGGAAATCATCGATTATCGCAAGCTGGCCAAGCTGAAGTCCACCTATGCGGACAGTCTGGTCAGCTTAGCTGCTCAAGACGGCCGCATCCACACCACCTTTCAGCAGACCATCGCCGCCACAGGGCGGCTGAGCAGCGTCGACCCTAATTTGCAAAATATCCCTGTCCGGCAGCAGCTGGGGGCGGAGATCCGGCGGTGTTTTGTGCCTCGTCCCGGCTGGCGGCTCATCGACGCGGATTATTCTCAGATTGAATTGCGCATCCTGGCCCATATCGCCGACGATCCCATCATGAAGCAGGCTTTTGACCAGGGGGAGGACGTTCACACCGTCACCGCTTCCCAGGTTTTCGGCGTGCCGCCGGAGTTTGTGACTCCTCAGATGCGCAGCCATGCCAAAGCGGTGAATTTCGGCATTGTTTACGGCATTTCCGCCTTTTCTCTGTCGGAGGATATTCATATTTCTCCCAAGGAGGCCCAAGGATATATCGACAGCTATTTGGAAAAATACGCCGGCGTGGCCCGGTATATGACGGAGATCAAGGAAAAGGCCAAAAAAGACGGTTATGTGGCCACGCTTTGGGGACGCCGGCGCTATTTGCCGGAATTGAAATCCAAAAATTTTAACATCCGCTCCTTTGGCGAGCGTGTGGCGCTGAACACCCCCATTCAAGGCACGGCGGCGGACATCATCAAAGCCGCCATGGTAGCCGTTTACCGTCGGCTGGAGCGGGAGGGTCTACAAGCCAGATTGCTGCTCCAGGTCCACGACGAGCTGATCATCGAAGCGCCGCCGGAGGAGACGGAGCAGGTGAAGGCGCTGCTGACAGAGGAGATGGAAAACGCCTTCCCCCTGTCCGTGCGGCTGCAAACGGATGTAAGCGAAGGGGAAAACTGGTATGAAGCGAAAAAATAACAGGATTTTATTTATTTGCACGGGCAATACCTGCCGGAGCCCTTTTGCCCAAGCGGTTTTCAACACTCAGGCGCAGGCCAGAGGGCTGAGCTGTCGGGCGGAATCCTGCGGTCTGGCGGCCGGGGCTGGACATCCCCCCTTTCAAGAGGGGATAGAAGCGGCGGCTCGATTGGGCTATCAGATAGAAGGGATGCGTTCCCGTCCCTGTTCCCCATATCTGCTGGAACAGGCGGACGAGATTTACGTCATGAGCCCCAGCCATTTGGCGGCTCTAAATGTAGCCGGGCCGGAAATCGCCGGCAAAGCCCGTCTGCTGTCGGAATCGGGGATTCCGGATCCCTTTGGCGGCGGGTCTCGGGCCTATGACGCGGCTTACGCCGCCATTGAACAGGCAGTCAAAGCCCTGCTGGACAGGCTGGAGGGGGAAAGGC
>CAJUIK010000096.1 GCA_910585875.1 uncultured Eubacteriales bacterium
TGGCTCTGCTCCGGGTCCGGCGGAGTCAGCCAGCCTTTGATCTGCCCGCCGCTGGATCGAGCGAAAAGAACGACGACCCCCGCCGCCAGCACGGCCGCCCCAAAAGCCAGCCCCCGCAGCCCCAGAGGGGTATACGCCATGCTGATGCCTGTTTTCTCATATTTTCGCTCCAGTCGCTCCATCTCCGGGGTATAGAGCCGGGTTTCCAGGGCAATCAGCCCCAGCCACTCCGCCAACAGCACGCCGACGGCTTTGACGGCGATCCAGCCGGAGAAATCGCCCGCCAGCATGGGCAGGCACAGCCAGAACCACAGCAGGATCAGCGCCAGCTTACAGCCGTTATACAAAAGCGTACGGCCCGGGCGTTTTTTCCAGAGCTTATCCATCTCATATTTGAAAATGGCCTGAAACGCCTCTTTGGAGAGGTCGGCTTCCTCAATCCGGCGGCCTTTGACCCGGGAAAAAAGCTCGGTCTCCCCCTGTTCCGGCGGCTCCTCCGGCTCTTCTTCCTCTTGGCCGCCAAAGGGTTTGCCTTCCGGCGGCGCGCCCAGCCAATCGTCTGCCGGCGTCTCCGCAAAAGGCCAGGGCCGGTCTTCGCCGTCCAGAGGGATATTTTGATGGGCGCCGTCTCGGCGATTGATGAAAAACAAGCTGCCGGCGGCCAGGTCCAGCCGGTCCGCCGGCTGTTCCCAAAGCAGGCGAGGCGTTCCGCCGGCCAGCGGCGCCGCCCAGATCCGCCCAGTTCGCCGGGCGATGTAAAAGGCGTGATCCCAATAACAGTTGATTTGATCTGTTTCCCCCAGGGTGAGCCTTCTGACCCGGCCGCTGACCGGGTCCATCAGGATCATTTCCCAATCCTGATCCCGCTGAGGCCGGGCAGTCAGAGCCCGCTGCATGACCAAATACCCCCGGTAAGCCTGGATCCGGCAAAGCCCCGGCGCCGTCGCCAGCATCTCCTCTCGCCTGGTGGAAAAATCGTATTCCATCAGCGTCTTCTGCTCCCCGCCGCCGGACAGGATATAATACAGCTTGCTCTCGCCAGCCGCGGCCTCTTCCAGCGTCTGACCTGGGGCCGTTTTCTGGATCACCCGAGAATATTGCAGATCCTGGCTCAGCTGATAGAGAAACGTCTGTTGATTTTGGTTCTTCAGGATGATAAACACAGAATCCTGGTTGACGGTAAAAAACTGAATTTCGTCCCCGTTGCCGCCCAAAATCCGCCGCTTTTCCCCGCCGTCAAAGCGGCAGGTCCACAGCGAACGGTCCTCCGTCTGATAAAAAACCCGGCCATAACGGGGGCCCAGGCAGAAAGCCTCCACCGGACCGGGCGCAATTTTTTCGTCGCCGTCGTCGGTGAGGCGGTAGAGGGCGCAGCGATCCTGGTCGTTGATTAAAAAGCAGACGTCTTGAACCATTTGGACGCTGCGGTTGGCGCCGCCGTTTTCCTCGTTCAGCCGCCCGATGTCGATTTCGTTCATGGTTCCCCTCCCCTGTTGCTACGGTATCAGTATATCCCAAAAAAGGTCCGGTGTAAATCCCGGAAAAAACCGGCCGATTTCTTGACGCGGCCTCTCTCTTTCCCCTATAATAGGCGTCGCTAAAAAAGCGGAAGGCGCTGGGCGCCAATGTTCGTCGGTCGGCATTAGCCCTGCTCTCTCAAAGACTCTCCCTAGGGTGAAAGAGCGCTTCAGCCCCCAAGCGGCGTTCCTTTGGCCGGGGGCTCTTGCTTTTTCGGCGGTTTTTGTTTATAATAAGAACTGTTGTTTTATCTTCGGCGCCGTATTTTGCGCCGCAAAACTCAAAAAATCTATGGATCCTATGGATAGCGAGGTTACGACATGAATCAAAAAGAAATCAGCGAGCTGCGGCGCCGCTTCCGCCCCGACCAAAGCGCCGTCAGCCGGATTTACGGCTGTTATGTCAACAGCGTCAAAGAGGTGGTTTCCTACATCGATGAATCTCTGGGCACGATGCCCCAGGAAGAGGCCGAGCAATATCTGGGCTTTCTGAAAAAGACCCTATCCGGCGCTTTGGGAAAAAACCTGATCGACATCGTTTTTTCCACCGAACAGGTGACCGACGGCGAAGAGCACCGTCTGCTCATGGCTTTGCGGGATTCCGAGCTGAAAGACGGCGAGATCCGCCGACAATTTTATCAAAAAATCATCGATTCCCTGGACATGGAAGACAGCAATTATTTGATCTTGCTGGCCCACGACGCCTACGACGTCCCCTACCGAGGCAAAGACGGCGCCTCCCTGGAGGACGCCTCGGAGCAGACCTTTCGCTATATCGTCTGTTGCGTCTGCCCGGTGAAAGAAGGCAAGCTGGAGCTGGGCTATTGCCCCGGAGAAAACGAATTCCACAACTGCGCCCCCAGCCAGGTCGTGGCGCCGCCGGAGCTGGGCTTCCTGTTCCCCGCTTTCGACGACCGAAGCGCCAATATCTATAACGCCCTGGCCTATTCCCGCAAAGCGGACCAGCTACACCAGGAATTTTTGGACGCGGTGTTCCACATCGAACCCCCCATGTCCGCCGGGGAGCAGAAGGAGGCGTTTCAGGCCGCTCTCAGCCAGGCCCTGGAAGGCGCTTGTAGCCTGGAGGTGGCCCAAGCCGTCCACGAGCGGCTGGCCGAGCGCATTGAGGAGCACAAAGAGCGCAAAGACCCGGAGCCCCTTTCGGTAACGGCCGACGAAGTGGGCCGTATTCTCCAGGATTGCGGCGTAGGCGAAGAGCAAGTATCCGCCTTCTGCGAAAACTGCGGCCAACAATTCGGAGAAAACGCGGCCCTCAGCCCGGCCAATCTGATTGACAGCAAAAAGTTTGAAGTCAAGACCGGGGACGTCGTCATATCCGTGGAGCCGGAGCGCAGTTATCTGGTGGAAACTCGGATGATCGACGGGAAAAAATATCTTCTGATTCCTGTGGACGACGGCCTGGAAGTGAACGGCTTGTCCATTGACAAAATCTAAGGTCGCGGGCACAATCAAAAACCAGGGAGGCGCTATGAGCGAGATATTGAAATTCACCGACCGGGAAGAATTTCGGCAATGGCTTGCCGGCAACTGCCTCTCCGACGCCGGCGTCTGGCTGCTGTTTGGCAAAGCCGGCGGGCCCAAAACCCTATCGGCCGCAGAAGCTCTGGAAGAGGCCCTCTGCTTTGGGTGGATCGACGGACAGATGCAGCGCGTCGACGAAAAAACCTATCGAAAATATTTCTCCAAGCGTCGGCCGAAGAGCAGATGGTCGGATAAAAACAAAGCCTTAGTCAAAAGCCTGGAGGAACGAGGGATGATGACCGATTTCGGCAGAGAGAAAATCCAGGAGGCCCGACAGGACGGCCAGTGGGACGCCCCCGGCCCGGCGGCGATTACCGAGGGCCAAATCGCCTTTCTCTCCCGCCTGCTGGAAGAGCGCAAGCCGGCTTATACCAATTTTCAAGCCATGCCTCTCTCGGTGAAAAAGACTTACGCTCGGGCCTATTTCGACGCGAAAACCGAGGAAGGCAGAAACAAACGGCTGGCCTGGATCACTGATAGGCTGCGCCAAAACCTCAAACCGATGTAAAAAACATTAAAAAAACCGCCGGAGGCTGGCGTCAGCCCCGGCGGTTTTCTATCGCGCTTTTCCTGTCCCTTATTTGTGCTCTTTCAGCCAGCTTGTGGCACAGTGGGCGTAAATAGCGGCGCCGATATGCAAGGCGTCCTCATTGAACAGCACCTTGGGGTTATGGTTGGAAATCCATTTGGATTTATCCTCCACGCCGGCGGACAGCCAGAAAATCTGGCCTGGCACCGCCTGGCTGAAATAGGCGAAATCCTCCGAGCCAGAGCCCCGCTGCTTGTTGCGCAGCTGCTTTTCCGCGCCCACGATGTCGGCGGAGTATTTCAGCATATCGGCGGTAAACGCCGCGTCGCAATAGGTGGCGGGAGAGGAGAACAGCCAGTTGACCGAGGCGCTGCCGCCGAACATGGCCGCAGTCTGGACGCTGACTTCCTCCAGCCGGCGCTTGAGCATATCTGTCAGCTCGCCGTTGAAGCCCCGGATGGTGCCCTTGAGGACGCCCTCGTCCGGGATGATGTTGGTGGCGTCGCCAAACTGCATGGCGCCTACGGTGAGCACGCACTGTTCGGCGGGGTCGGCTTCCCGGGCGATCAGCTCCTGAAGGGCCAGATGGATATGGACGCCGATGTTGATGGGGTCCACGCCCCGATGGGGGGCCGCGCCGTGGCTTCCCTTGCCCTTCACATGGATTTCAAAACCGTCGGCAGAGGCCATGACATATTCTGTGCCATAGTGGATTTCGCCCACCTCGCCGGTGGGGCCGATGTGGATGGCGAAAGCCGCGTCCACATGGGGGTTTTCCAGCACGCCGGCGTCGATCATTGCTTTTGCGCCGCCGAAGGTCTCTTCGTTGGGCTGGAATACCAGCTTAATCGTGCCCTCGATTTCGTCCTCCCGCTCCTTCAGCAGCTTGGCGGCGCCCAGCATCATGGCCATATGGGTGTCGTGGCCGCAGGAGTGCATGGCGTTGGGGTTTTTGGAGGCAAAGGGCAGGCCGGTTTCCTCCGGCATGGGCAGGGCGTCCATGTCGCCCCGGATGATGATGCACTTGCCCGGCTTCTTGCCGCCGGCAATGGCCACCAAGCCGCATTTGCAGATTTCCTGAGGCTGATACCCCATGGCCTCCAAATGCTCTTTCACGTATTTGACGGTCTCTGGCAGCTCGTCCCGCACCTCGGGATACATATGGAAATGGCGGCGGTTTTCAATCAGTTCGGGCTCAATCTCCTTGGCCCTTTTCAGAAACTCGTTCATGGTTTTCCTCCTTTATGCCGCGCCCCTTTGCAAAAGCTCTTTGGGCGCCGCGTTTTATAACAATTATACCATCTCCCGCGCCGCTTTGAAAGCCCTTTCTTTTTGAGGAGCAAGCGGCCTCCCGGCTCTCAAAATGTAATGTGGAAAATTCATAGATTTTTCACGGCGATTCTGATACAATAAGTCATACCGACTTTTTGAGATGCCGCGGGGGCTGGAACCTCGCAGAAAGGCGGAGTTTCATGAAAAAAGTTTTCCGCGAAATCAAGCAATATTGCCGCCACGCGGACCTGGCGCTGTTTTTGCTGGCCCTGACCTGCTCCCTGCTGGGGCTGGCCGCCATCTACAGCGCCACCCTCAGCTATGGCTCCAACCGCTATCTGATTGTCCAGGGCGCCGCTATCCTGCTGGGAATTTTCTGCTATATCATGGCTTCCCTAGTGGATTTTGAAAACCTGAGCCGGTTCTGGAAGATCTTTTTTGTATTGAATCTGCTGCTTCAGCTGCTCATCATCCCCTTCGGTTCCGAGGGAGACACCGGCAACCGCAGCTGGATCCGCTTCCAATCCATCGGCCTGGGCATCCAACCCGCCGAATTCGGAAAGGTGATTTTCATCTTCACCTTCGCCGCCCATATCAACCAGCTGAAAGAAAAGCTAAACTCCCCCTTTTCCGTTTTGCAGCTGCTGGCTCATTTCGGCGTCATTGCGGCGGCGGTTTTTGTCCCCACCAAAGACCTGGGTATGGCCGTAACGTACGCGCTGATTTTCGCCATTATGATGTTTTCCAGCGGCCTGAATTGGAAATGGATCGGCGGCATGGGCTTGGCCGGCATGGCCGCCGTCCCGGTGCTTTGGAGCTTTCTGGAGGATTATCAGCGCAACCGCATTTTGGTGCTGTTCGACCCAGCCATCAGCGAAAAAATCTACTATCAAACAGAACGAAGCATCTTGGCTCTGGGCTCCGGCCAGCTGTTTGGCTCCGGCTATCTGCAAGGCGCCCAAATCCAGGGCAACCGGCTGCCCGCCAAATCCACGGACTTTATTTTCTCTGTCGTCGGCGAGGAATTCGGTTTTATGGGCTGCTGTGCGGTGATGATCCTTCTGTCTGCTTTGGTTTTTCGCATTTTCTATGACGCGGCCCACTGCGAC
>CAJUIK010000097.1:0-3216 GCA_910585875.1 uncultured Eubacteriales bacterium
GAATGAATTTGCCCAGATGGTTGACCACCGTGTGGCCTGCGTTGTTGCCCCCTTGATAGCGGACCACGATTCCATAGGTTTCAGACAAAAGGTCCACCATGCGGCCCTTGCCCTCGTCGCCCCAGTTGACGCCTGTGATTGCGGTAAGCATAATAAATCGGTTCCTCCCTTTGAGTGAAAGTCCAGCGCAAAAAAAGAGACGCCCATTAAAGGACAAAAGCAACTCTTTCACCCTTTAATGAACGCCTTTGTTCATCGTCATATATTATATATGACAGCGAAAACATCGTCAAGGGGCGAAAGGGAATTTTTCATCAAAAATTCATCGCTTTACTATAAGAAAATCTCTTGACAGCGGAAATGGACAAAGAGTATGATAAGTTCGGAAACAGCAAAGGCGCCGCAGGATGGTTTCGTCCTGCGGCGCTTTTTCCATTGCGGATTTCCTCTTCATGCAGAAGGCCGGGCTTCGGCAGGCGGAAGGGCGTTGCGGCGGAGGAAGGTCGAACAGATCTCTCCTATGCCCGACTTTGCGCGGCGTATGGAGAACAAGAAAGGAATTGATACAATGAAAACGCTGATACTCAACGGTTCTCCCAGACCCCAGGGAGACACGGCGGCTTTGATTCGGGCTTTCCGAGAAGAGCTAAAGGGGGAAGTCCGGCAAATCGACGCCTACCGGGCTCGGATTTCTCCCTGCGTCGATTGCCGGGCCTGTATGCAGGGCGACGGATGCCGAATCAAGGACGATATGGAGCAGATTTATCAAGCCGCGGCCCAAGCGGACGCGTTGGTAATCGCCTCGCCGCTCTATTTTTCCACGCTGACCGGCCCGCTGCTGTCCTTGTGCAGCCGCTTCCAGTCCCTTTACGCCGCCCGGCGGCAGGGCCTGCCCCGGCCCGGGGAGAAAAAGGCGGGGGTCGCGCTGCTGGTCGGCGGCGGCAGCACCAAGGACCCGGCCTGGGCTTTGGGCGTCGCCTCCATCATCCTGCGGGAGTTGGGGGCCCGGCTTTCGGGGCAGGTTTTCAGCCTGCATACCGACAAACTGCCCGCCGCCCAGGACGAGGCCGCCCTTGCCGAGGCTCGGAAAATAGCCTGGAGCCTCAACCGGCTTTGCGGCGAATAACGCTTGAAAGCGGACCCACGCTGGTTTTATAGGTCCGCCGGCTTCTGCGGCGGCGCAAGCGGATCCTCAGGCAAAGCGGGAGCGACGAGAGGGGATTCCCGCTGGAACTCCGTCATATCTCCCCAATAGCGCAGGGGCATATGCCCTTGGCGGGCCCGGGGGGTTTCTCTGCCTTGGATGGAGAGAGTCTGGTAAAATCGGCGCCACAGGGCTCGGATCTGCCGCTCTTCTTGGCCGGGGCCGGGAAGCTCCGCCTCCTCCAGCGGGATGATCCGGGCCTGGCCCGGCCGGTGGGTCAAAGCCATTTGGTGGGTTTTATCATAAATCATAAAGGTTTCGGCGTTGAACCGCTGGCAGAAATGGTCCGCCAGCAAGGGCAGCACCTGGTTTTTGGGATGGATCACCGCCGTCAGAGCGCCGCCGCAGTCGGAAAAGCGGACGAAGCCGGTGAAAAGATGGGCTTCGTGTTTGGCTCGCTGGGCCGCCTGCCAGAGGGAACGCAAGGGCTCTCGAGCAAGGCCTTGCATGACGGCGGGGCCCTGGGCGAAGCCTTGGCGCAGGAATTCCAGCAAAAGCAGCTCTTTGTCCGGCAGGTCGGATAAAAAGGCGCACTGCGTCAGCTCCGGGGCCTCTGGGCCCAGTTTGGCGGGCACAGCGGCCCAAACCCGCTCCGCCTGTTCCGGCCGGGTTTCAATGTGTCGGGTTTCAAACAAAAGGGCTTGGGCCTCGTCCTGGGGCAAAATCATCTGGGGGTTTTCTTTTTGGACAAAAGCCTGGAAGACGCAGCACAGAAAGCCTTGGAAGCCGCCGTCGTAAAGATAAACTATATCTGACCGGTGATACATTGCCGCACATCCTCTCTGGTAAATCGTTCCGGCTGATCGAACAGGGAAAGCTGCCGGCAGCTGTTTTCCGCCAGGCTTTCCCGGGCCCGTTGGGAAAGCAGCGCCTCCAAAGCCGGGCCTGGCTCCGCGGCGGCGCCCGGCGCCCGCCTGCCTCGGCAGGTGATAAAGTATTGGGCCCGCTTGAGCACGACGCCCAGCTTTTTCAAATCTTTGAAATCCAGCGACCCCGACCGCCGGGCCGTCAGAATGCGCCGGGCGGAGCGGACGCCGACGCCAGGGATCCGCAGCAGGGTTTCATAGGGCGCTCGGTTGATTTCCGTCGGAAATTGATCCATATGCCGCAGAGCCCAGCAGCATTTGGGGTCCAGCAGAGGGTTGAAATTGGGCTGGTCTTCGTCCAGCAGCTCCGAAGCTTCAAAGCCGTAAAAGCGCAGCAGCCAATCGGCCTGGTAGAGCCGGTGCTCCCGCAGCAGGGGCGGGGCCGTGTCCAGCGCGGGCAGGCGGCTGTCCTCCACCACAGGCAGGTAGGCGGAAAAAAACACCCGTTTGAGCTGATATTTCTTGTAGAGCCCGGCTGTCAGATTCAAAATCTGGTAGTCGGTGTCCGGCGTGGCGCCGATAATCATCTGGGTGCTTTGTCCGGCGGGGGCGAACTTGGGAGCGCCGCGGTAGCGAACCAAATCGGTTTTGTTTTCCGCGATGCCCTCCGCCAGCCGGCCCATGGGGCCCAGGATGGACTGCCGGGTTTTGTCCGGCGCCAGAAGCCCCAAGGATTGCTGGGAGGGCAGCTCGATATTGACGCTGACTCGGTCGGCCAGCAGGCCCAGCCGCTGGAGCAGCCGGTCGTCCGCCCCGGGGATGGCTTTGGCGTGGATATACCCGACGAAGCCGTATTCCCGCCGGAGAATACCCAGGGTTTCCAGCATTTGCTCGCAGGCGTTGTCTGGCGTGCCCGAGACGGCGGAGCTGAGAAACAGCCCCTCGATATAATTGCGGCGATAAAACTGCATGGTCAGATCCGCCAGCTCCCGAGGCGTAAACGAGGCCCGGCGGGTCTGGTTGCTGCGGCGGTTGACGCAGTAGCGGCAGTCGTAGGAACAGACGTTGCTTTGCAGCACCTTCAGCAGCGAGACGCACCGGCCGTCGGCGGTAAAGGTGTGGCAAATGCCGCAGGCCGCCGCCGAACCCAGCCGCCCGGCCTGGCCCGCCCGGTCGATTCCGCTGGAGGTGCAGGCCGCGTCATAT
>CAJUIK010000097.1:3226-5913 GCA_910585875.1 uncultured Eubacteriales bacterium
ATATTTGGCGGCGTCCGTCAATATAGTCAGTTTATCCATCAAATCCATGGCGAAGCCTCCCGGAAAGTCGACGAAAAATACGAAACAGACGTTCTTTATTGATAGTATAAACTAGGAACACGCGTTTGTAAACAAGAAAATAAAGGGAACTTTTGTTTGGGTTTATTTCAGCGAGACAGGCCGAACGGCTTGGAACCAGCGTCCAGGCGGACGGATCGACGCCGGATTCGCCGGCGATTGCGCGGCAAAACCGGAATAACCTGCGGGGTAAAAAATGAAGTCCGCCGTCCGTTTGGCGGTGCGAAAGAAAAGTTTCGCAATCGCTATGGAAAAATGGCGGAAACTATGGTAAACTCGTACATAAAGAAACCGCTCTCTCAGGGGCGGCAAGCGGATCGACGACAAGGAGGAAACTGCCATGAGTTATACCCAAGAGCTGGCCCAAATCATCGAGGCCAGAAAAGAGGAGTTCGTCAACATCAGCGACAAAATCTGGGAGTTCGCAGAATCCCGGTTTCAGGAGTTCCAGTCCTCCAACCTCCAGGCGGAGTATATGCGGGCCCAAGGTTTCCGAATCTCCTTGGGAGTAGCCGGGGAAGAGACGGCTTTTATCGCGGAATACGGCCAGGGCAAGCCGGTCGTGGCCCTGCTGGGCGAATACGACGCCCTTTCCGGCCTTTCCCAGCAGGCGGATAAGGCGGAGCATTGCCCCATCGAGCCGGGCAAGGACGGCCATGGCTGCGGGCACAATCTGCTGGGCACGGCCTCTTTGGCCGCCGCCGTGGCGCTGAAAGAATACATGGAGCAGAATAAGCTGCCTGGGACCGTCCGATATTATGGCTGCCCGGCGGAGGAAAACGCCGGCGGCAAGGCGTTCCTGGTGCGGGACGGCGTTTTTGCCGATTGCGATATTGCGATCACCTGGCATCCGGGTTGGATGAACCAGGTGACTCCCTCAGGCTCTTTGGCCAATTTCCGGGTGTTCTACACCTTCCACGGAACCTCCTCCCATGCGGCCGGCGCCCCTCATCTGGGCCGCTCCGCCCTGGACGGCGTGGAAATCATGGACGTGGGCGTCAACTATATGCGGGAGCACATGATCGACGACGCCCGCATTCACTACGCCATCATCAACACCGGCGGCACGGCGCCCAACGTAGTCCAATCCGAAGCCCAGGTGCTGTATGCCATCCGGGCGCCCAAAGTGACGCAGGTAAAAGAGCTGTTTGAACGAGTCAACGACTGCGCTCGGGGCGCGGCCCTGATCACCGGCACCACAGTGGATATCAAGCAGGTGGCCGCCTACTCGGATTATCGGGCCAACGACGTGATCAGCCAGCGCATCGGCGTCCATATGGACGAATTGCTGCCCGTGGGATATACCGAGGAAGAGCTGGCATACGCGAAGAAATTCCAAAACGTCATCACCGACCTGGACAAAAACAACCTGAAGGAAACCGCCAAGCGGTTGGCCGGCCGAGACAGCGCCCAGTTACTAGAAAATCCTCTGTTTGATTTCCGGGTGACCAAGCAGACCGGCGGCGGCAAGGGCTCCACCGACGTGGGCGACGTCAGCTGGGTCGTGCCTACAGGCCAATTCAGCGCCGTCACTTGGGCGGCGGGCACGCCGGGCCACGCCTGGCAGATCGTGGCCCAGGGAAAAGGCCCCGTGGCCCACAAGGGCATGATATTCGCCGCAAAAGTCATGGCCGCCACAGCCTATGACTTCCTGACCCAGCCTCAGCTGGTGGAGCAGGCCAAGGAAGCTTGGCTGGCCGACCTGGACGGGGAAACCTACCCCAACGCCCTGCCCGCCGACGCCAAGCCGGAAATCTGGTAAAATAAGAGCGGAAGGCCGCGTCCCCTCTGGGAGGGACGGCGAAAAATTGGCGGTCGTCAATAGTTGTCGCGCCGGCGGGCCGACGGCCAAGACTGGGCGCGCAGCCAGCTTAGCGGCGCGCCCGCCGGCGTTTGTTAGCTAATCGACAGAAAAATTGCTTTTCAAAAGCGGAAAAATCGTTTAAAATAAGAAAAGACAAGAAAACGAAAAAACGGGGGCATGATATGGAAACGCTGAAATATAAAAGGGTGCTGCTGAAAGTCAGCGGCGAGGCCCTGGCCGGCGAGAAGGCGGGCCATAGAGGCGTCGATTTTGATATGCTGGGATCTGTGGCGGCGGTCGTGCGCCAGTGCATGGATCTGGGCGTGCAGATCGGCGTCGTGGTGGGCGGCGGCAACTTCTGGCGGGGGCTGAAAGACGGCAAGGAGATGGAGCGCACCAGAGCCGACCATATGGGGATGCTGGCCACTACCATCAACGCTTTGGCTCTGGCCGACGTGTTGGAGCAGGCCGGCGTCACAGTCCGGGTGCAGACGGCTATCGACATGAGCAAAATCGCCGAGCCCTATGTCCGGCTGAGGGCCATCCGCCACCTGGAAAAGGGGCGCGCGGTGATTTTTGCCTGCGGCACGGGAAACCCCTTCTTTTCCACAGACACGGCGGCGGTTCTGCGGGCGGCGGAAATCGACGCCGACGTCCTGCTGTTGGCAAAAAATGTGGACGGCGTCTATGACTCTGACCCGGCCGTCAACCCCAGCGCCAAGAAAATCGATCGCCTGACCTATAGAGAAGTGCTGGAAAAGCGCCTTGAGGTGATGGATTCCACCGCGATCACGCTGGCTAGGGA
>CAJUIK010000098.1 GCA_910585875.1 uncultured Eubacteriales bacterium
GTGCAAGTCGGCCAAGGTTCCCTCCAACCCGCGGGCAGAGGATCCGTCTAAAAAGGCGGTGGGTTCGTCCAACAGAATCAGCTCCGGCTGCATGGCCAGCACTCCGGCAATGGACAATCGCTTTTTTTCGCCGCCGCTGAGAAGATGAGGGGGGCGGTCGCGCAAAGAGCCCAGTTCCAGCTGTTGGAGCGCCTGTTCTACCCGCCGGCGGACTTCTGCTTCCGGCAAGCACAGATTCATCGGTCCGAAGGAGATCTCCTCTTCGACCGTCGCGCCTACGAATTGCTGATTGGGGTCCTGGAACACGACGCCCGCCGATTGCCGCAACAGATTCAGATCCTTCTTTTTGGCGGAAATTTTTTGTCCGCGCAGCAAAATCTCCCCTTTCTGGGGCTGAAGCACACCGTTACAACAGAGAAACAAGGTGGATTTTCCCGCGCCGTTGCCGCCGATCACAGCGACTTTTTCTCCGCTGGAGAAAGATAAGGAAAGGCTGCGCAAAGTTTCCGGCTGCTCTTCATAGGCAAAGGATATGGATTTTAACTCCAATAATGGCGTTTCCACTTTAAATCGCCCTTTCCAAAATGAGAATCAAAAGAATGACTGCCGATAAACCGGCGGAGACGACGAGTTGAGACCGGCCGATCTGCTCGGGGCGGGGCAAAAATCGCAGCTCCCCGTCATAACAGCGGGATTCCATTGCGGTCAATAGGTCGCTTGTCCGCCGAAAGCTGAGGAATAGCAGACCAAAGGCATTTTTGAGCATGGTTGATATCCGCCGCCGGAACCCTTGGTATCCCAGCCGGGATTCGGACGCAAGGGTCATTTGGCGATGGGTTTCCAGCAGAATAAATAGATAACGGTAAATCAGCGCCATCAGCTCCGTTGCCGCCGGCGGGACGCGGCAGCGGCCCAAGACCCCGATTAACCGGCTTATAGGGGTGGAGAGGCTGAGAAAATACAGGCAGCTTGTCGCCCCAAAGGCCCGGAACAGGGCGAGCGACGCCGTCTGTTGGCTTTGGGATGTGACGGATAGGCGCCAGTTCCCCAGCTGGAAAGAGAGAACAGCGCCTGGTTCGGAACCGATCTGGATCAGAATGGAGAGGCAGCTCAGCAGAATAAACAGCGCCGGAACCGACAGCAGAGAGAGATAATATTTCAAAGGAACCCCGCCCCGTCGCACTGTCAGCATTCCCATAGCTCCAAACAAGCAGATGGGAACAAGGGGCGTTTGGGCGGAAAGGACGGCGGCCGCGCAAAAGATTGCCAGCGCCAGCTTCCAGCCGCTGTGCCAGCCGCATAGCCGAGATTGCTGCGCATAAAAATCGATGGAGAGGAAAGCGCCATGGGTATGGCGGCGAGAGCTTCCGACCCCTTGGGCTACGGCCGCCGCTAAAACGCCCGCCGTCAGCCATAGAATGGGAATCCTGCCATAAAACATCAGGAAAAAGACGACAGAAGACAAAGCCAGTTGAATCGCCATGGAGCCTTTCCTCCTTTTTGGCTTGTCAAATTTTCTTTTGGCCCTGAGAACGGCCGATGAAATAGCCGAACCCCAGGCCCAGGATGCCTGCGCCAAAGGCGGCTTGCAAGCAGAACAACAGGCTTTCGGTTTCGCCTCCCGGCGGTTCTAGGATGTTTTCCGCCCAGGGCTCGTAATCGGGCGCGATTTGGGCGATTATCTCCTCGGCTTGCCCGTCTGCGCCTCCAAATTCGGAATCTGATATGGTCGCCAGCGGAAAAATCGCCAGCAGCGCGCAGGCCAACAGCAAAACGATTGCCAACAATCCTTTGTTTTTCATTTTGCCAGTCCTCCTTTCAGATAGCCGATTTCCCGCAGCTCAGGCTGGGCCCAAGCCTCCAGCCCTATCATCACCACAGCGGTCAACAGACCTTCGATAACGGCCAATGGAAGTTGGGAGGCGGCGAAGACGCCCAGGAATTTTGCCAGCGACGCGCCGAAACCCCCTATTGCGCTGGGATGGGCCGCCGCAAGCTGGACGCTGGTAACGCAATAAGTGAAAAGGTCCCCAAGGAAAGCCGCCAGAAAGACCGAAACAAGCCGATTGACCTTCAGCTTTTTACACAGCGCAAAAACGCCGTAAGAGAGGAACGGCCCGGCCACCGCCATGCTGAACGTATTAGCGCCCAAAGTAGTCAGCCCGCCATGGGCCAGCAAAAGCGCCTGGAACAACAGCACAATCACGCCGACCACAGCCATGGGGGAGGGGCCGAACAGGATAGCCCCCAGCCCGGTTCCGGTGGGATGGCTGGACGAACCTGTGACGCTTGGGATCTTAAGCGCCGACAGCACAAAGGCATAAGCCCCGGCCATAGCCAGCAAAAGCAGCGCCCGGCGCTTTTCGGATGCGATTTTCTTGATGCGGACGATGCCCAAAGCCAAAAAAGGCAGGGAAACCGCCGTCCAAAGGGCGGCTTGTCCGGCGGGCAGAAACCCTTCCATGATGTGCATGGCCCAGGCTGGGACGGAAAGCAGCCAGAATAGGGCCCCTATAGCGGCGAAAACAATCCAGCGCCGTTCCCATCGAGTCAATTTGTTTGTCATGTTTCTTCCTCCTTCAAAATGAAACGGATCCAATCAAAAAAGTCTTTTCCAAAAACGGAAAAGACTTCGTCAACAAATAAACCTACAGAAGTGTTCTCTGTAAGCTCAAAATTGTACCTGCTAAAGATTCCGTTAACTGTACAAGCTGCCGCGGCAAGGCGGCTATGATTCGGCAGGCAGGTCTTCTGACTGAGGCATTGCGCGGCTTTTGCCTTCCCATACTCGCGTACAGTGGCGTTGTCAAAGCAGCTAAGCCAATACAGCGGCGGCTCCGTGCGGGATTCCCACCCGCTTCCCTGTTATCCTTGCGGCGCCTGCGAATTTTTCTATATTGTATCCCCGCTTCAGAGGGGTTGTCAAGAAAATTTTAAAATTTCCGATGAGAGCTTTGGTTTTTTAGTAATCTGCAAAAAGAAGTTCTTTCTAGTTTGTCAAGAAAATTTTTATCAATGATTAGCAGGAGAACATTTGTCAGGGGGGGATTTCACCCAAAAGATGAAATCCCCCTATAAGACGAAATTTACTTCGCTAATAACCATGCTTCTTTTGATATGCAGGTAATATGCTCTGTTCTCAGAACCCCTTCCAATGCGCAAGGAACATTGCCTTTTGTGTGGTGATATTGAAATCCACATTTTTCCTGTACACGTTTTGATTTTAAATTTCCATCGAAGTACCCACACCAGATTTTGTTGAGGTTTAGTTCTTCAAAGCCATATCGCATTATCTCGCGAACTGCTTCCGGTATAAGCCCTTGTCCCCAATATGGAACGCCGATCCAATATCCAACTTCACCCTCCGTTTCAGGAATGCCGAGATTACTTGCCTTACCAAGCATTAACCCTATGCTGCCAACTGGCTGTCCTGTTTCTTTCAGGACTACCGCATATGTTTCCGGTTCAGAAAGAACCCCTTCGATAATCTCTCTGCTGTTTTCTACACTCGTATGAACAGGCCACCCGGCAATCGGGCCTACGTCTGGATGACTCGCGTATTTATATAAATCCTCTGCGTCAAACTCCTGCCAAGGACGTAAAATTAGCCTTCCTGTTTCTAAAATCATATTTTCCTCCACAAATCCCCGATTTGTCGAATGGACACAAACCAACTATACCACCATTGCAGACAATTTACAACTTTCTTTTTCAGGTGCTGATAGTAGTAGTAAGCAATGCCCCGGTATATACCCGGCGCAGTTTGTTGGCGGCTGATGGCCCCCAAGCCCCCGGTGATTGACGCAGCTGCGTCCGATGCATAAGCCGCCGTTGTCGTCTGCTGGTATGTCCGTACTGGGCAGGGAAGGAACGCCCGGTGGGGCTGCCCCTCGGAGAGCGCACGACTGCCGCAGGCAGTACCACCGCCCGTTTGCGGGTGGTGAATAAGTGCGCCCCTCGAGAGGGCCGACAAAGAGAAGGGGGAGCGCCCAGGCCATCCCCGGAAGCTCCCCCTTCGGTTCTCTCCTGCTGGTCGATCACCGCCCTCCAGCCTGTGCCATTCTGCCACAAATGAACCTCAGTCAATGTAATGTAGTGGTCTGGTGAAACCACCCTTTATACAGTACATCTCAGGAGAAGCCTATTGGGAGAAAAACAGAGAATCAGCCTTGACAAAGGGGAATAAATATATTACAATTAAAACGTAAAAAGGGGGATAAAAAAGGCGGCCCAAAGGCCGCCAAGAGAGGGAGAAACACAACAGCCAGTTCCGGTGGAACGAAACCGGCTAAAACGGGGTGTCTACGCCGCCGTCTATCAGGTTGCGATAGATGCCGCCGGCGTGTTCCCAATCGATATGACTGATCAGGGTATCCACATAATCAGCCCGCTTATTCTGATAATCCAGGTAATAGGCGTGTTCCCAGACGTCTACCGCCACAACCGGGTAGAGCTGTTGGCGGTAGGGCGTATCCTGGTTGGAGGTGGCGATGATGCACAGAGAATTTACGTTTTTATCGTAGCATAGCCATCCCCAGCCGGAGCCAAAGACTTGGACAGAAACCTGGGCCAGGCGCTGTTTCATCTGGTCAAAGGAGCCAAAATCTCGGCGAATAGCCTCCAAAAAGGCGCCTTGGGGTTCCGAGGGCTTGGGGGACAGGCCCCGGAAATAGAAATCATGGTTAAAACAGCCGCCCCCATTGTTGCGCGCCGCCGTTCGGATGTCGGCAGGGAGGGAATCCCATTGGCAGATCAGCTGCTCCAGGCAGGTATCGTGGTATTGGCTGTAGGGTTCCAACAGGGCGTTCAGCGAATCCACATAGTTGCGGAAATGCTTGCCGTGGTGGAGCTCCATGGTCTGGGCGCTGATATAGGGCTCCAGGGCGGCAGGGGGAAAATACAGAGGCGGCAGTTGAAAAGGGTAGCGCATATTTTTCATCAGTCGGCCTCCGGTCCCTGATACTGGGCCAGATGCTGGGCGATGGCTTGGGCCTCCCCAGAAGGGAGATGGGCCATGCCGGCCTGGTGCAGGCTTTCCTGGATATAAGTGGGCAGATTCTGGCCGGACAGGCGGGAGACATTTTGGGGCTGGTCGGCAGTAGGAAACATAGCGTTCACCTCGTTTATAAAATAGGCGGCCCAGGGGCCGGGGTCCGGCCAGGGCAGCTCGGGCCGCCTTCCCAGAGCGGGAAAGCCTGCGCTGGGAAGGGGGTCCGAATACCGGGCCCCATGGCCCGAAGGCCATGGGACGCGGAAAGACTCAGTTGGGCGGCTGGTCGAAGAAAGATTCCAGCACGGTTTCCGTCACATAAGGGGAATAGCGGGGCAGAAATCCATAGAGTACGTGTTGGTTCTGCCGGCGATAAAACAAATCGGGAAAATCCCGTTCCAAGGCGCTGTTCATGGATATCACCTCGGCCATAGTATGCGCCGACAAAAAACGAATTAAACGATGAGAAATTCTAAATCAATGGAAAAACCGGAAGAAAATAAAAACAGAAGAACAATAGGGAGGAAACAAAATGAGCGACGGCAAGGAGAGGAAAGCGACGACGCCGGAACAGCTGGGACAGCTGCGGGCGCTGAACAGGGAGATCGCGGCCCAAAAAGACCGGCTGGCCCAGCTGCGGGCTTTGGGACAAGGCAAACACATACAGGCGGAGGGGCTTCCCTACCTGAGCCCAGAACAGGTTCAGGAGCAATACGGGCTCCAAATCCAGGCGCTGGAGAAGAAAATTGAGCAAAATCTGGGCCGATGCCTGGAAGAATTGGCTCGACTGGAGGATTTTATCGGCCGGGTTGAAGACAGCCAGATGCGGCAGATCCTATCGCTGCGCTATATCAGCGGCCTGACTTGGCAGCAGACGGCTTTTCGCATGGGCCATTACGA
>CAJUIK010000099.1 GCA_910585875.1 uncultured Eubacteriales bacterium
GTGGCGGGGGATCCGGCTGTCGTTGGCTAACGGCCCCGTAGTGCGGAAGGCTGTTTGGATGACGGCGGGCTATGGCGTTCTGTGCGCCGTGTGCGTGATCATCTTTCCCGTCAGCGTGGCGCTGATTATCGGGGCTTCAATGTTCGTTTATCGGACGGTCCTGTCCTTCCAGCAGGTGCAGGAGGGGGCGCGCCAGGTAAAAAACGGAAATCTGAGCTATCAGATTGACCTCGAAGAGGCCGGCGTATTCCGGGAACTGGCGTCGGATATCAACAGCATCGCCGACGGCTTGAACGCCGCCGTGGAAAACGAGCTGAAAAGCGAGAGGATGAAATCCGAGTTGATTACCAACGTGTCCCATGACATCCGCACGCCGCTGACCAGCGTCATCACCTATATCGACTTGCTGCAAAAAGAGGGGCTGGACAGCGAAAACGCCTTGGGTTACTGCGATATCATCGGGCAAAAGGCCCAGCGGCTGAAAAACCTGACCGACGACCTGTTTGAAGTCTCCAAAGCGGCCAGCGGGACTATCGCGGTGCATTTTGAAGATGTGGATATGGCCGCCTTGGTCCGCCAGGGCCTGGGGGAATTGGACGACAAGGTGGTTCAATCGGGTCTGGATTTCCGCGTCAGCCTGCCGTCGGAGGGACTGATCGTCCGGGCGGACGGCCGGCAGCTTTGGCGGGTGATGGAAAACCTGCTGTCCAACGTGTTCAAATACGCCATGCCCGCTTCCCGGGTTTATATCGAAGTCAGCGACCGGGGGAACAAAGGGGCCTTCACCGTCAAAAATATTTCCGCCTATGAGCTCAACGGCGTCGAGCCGGAAAAATTGATGGAGCGATTCCAGCGGGGCGACGCCGCCCGGCACAGCGAGGGCAACGGTTTGGGCCTGGCCATCGCCAAAAACCTGACGGAGCTCCAGCGGGGCGATTTTGAAATCACCGTGGACGGCGACCTGTTCAAAGCCTCGGTCTCTCTGCCCAAGGGCAGCGATCAGGGGCACCGGCGGCCGGCGGAGCCCCAAGAGGGCTCGGAACCCGCAGAACCCCAGCGGGAAGAGCAGCCCCCGGAGCAAATTGGATAACAGGAAACAGACTGCAAAAAAGACGCCTTTTTAGGCGTCTTTTTTCATCGGGCTCTTTTCGGCAGATAACGACTTTGCGAAAGGGGAGAAATGTGATAGAATAAAGGCAGAGTTCCTCCCGTTTTTTCTCGCCTCCTGGCGAGGCCCAGCGCCAAGGGAGGACGGAGGCCCCGGAATCAACGCGGCCGCCGCGCCGCGCGCCCACAAGGAGGTATTGCGATGTTAGAAACCATTATGAACCGGCGGAGCGTCCGCCAATTTACTGATCAGCCTGTGACAAAGGAGCAGGTGGAGCAGCTGCTGCAGGCCGCCGTCATGGCGCCTTCGGCGATGAACGCCCAGCCCTGGCATTTTATCGTCTGCGACGACAAGGAGATTTTCCGCCGCTTCCAGGAAATTCACCCCTACTCCAAGATGCTGAGCCAGGCGCCGCTGCTGATTTTGATCTGTGGCGACACAAAAAAGCAGGCGGGCTCTCTGTTTTATCTGGAGGACTGCGCGGCTGCGGCGGAAAACCTGCTGCTGGCCGCCTGCGCCCTGGGGCTGGGAGGCTGCTGGCTGGGAATCCCGCCTCAATCGGAGCGGGCGGAGCAAGCCGCCGCGCTGTTCGGCCTGCCCGAGCACGTCAAGCTCTTCTGCGGCGTGGCTTTGGGCGTGCCGGCAAACCAGCCCCGGCAGCCGGAGAGAAAGCTGGATGGACTTGTCCACCACAACGTTTGGTAAGCTGCGGGAACATGGGCGGGCGGTTCGCCGGGTGCTGGCGGAGCTGTTTGAGCGGTATTTTACAGACCATGTGGCCCGGTCTTCGGCAGAACTGGCCTATTATATGCTGTTCATGCTGTTCCCGCTGCTGATTTTCGGCAATATGGCCATCAGCGCCTTTCATTTGTCTTCGCTGGAAATCATCGAAAACCTGTCCCGGATCATGCCCCAGCAAATCGTCGGCTTGATCAACGAATACATCGCCTATATCGCCAGCCTCCAGCCTGGGGCGCTGCTCTACGCCGGCTCGGTGCTGACGGTGCATTTCACCACAAGGGCGGTGAATTCTATGATGCTCTCCATCGGCGCTGCCTATCGCCAGCCCCGCAAAGGGCGGCTCAGTTTCTTTTTCTCCATGGTTGTGACGGTGGTGGTGCTGTTTTCTCTGTATCTGTTGCTGGCGCTGGTGCTTGTCAGCGAAAACCTGCTGATTTTGGCTTCCCAGGTGCTGCCCATCCCGGGTTTTGTCATCCGCATCTGGAATTGGCTGCGCTTCACCGTGGCGCCGGCCTATCTTTTTTTCATTATCACGCTGCTCTATAAAATCGCCCCGGCCAAATGGCTGCGCTTTTGGCACGCCGCGCCGGGGGGCTTCTTCTTTGTGGCGGCTTGGTCGGCCATCTCGTATTTTTTCTCCTATTATGTGGCCAACCTCTCCAATTACTCTGTGCTCTATGGCTCCTTGGGCGCGGTGATGATCCTGATGCTCTGGTTTTATATGACGGGCGTCGTGCTCATTATGGGGGGCCATCTGAATCATGTTTTGCTGACTGTGCGTCAAGAGAAAAAAATAAAGAAAAGGAATGGTGAATGAACATGGAAAAGCGACTCGTCACGGCCTGCATGGCCGACCTGACCTCCGCCCGGGAGCAGAAGCTCCGCCAGGCCGCCCAGGAAAACGGCTTTGAGCTGAAGGTGGTGAAAAAGGGGGAATATACCGCTCAGGATCTGGCTGGCAGCGAGATTTTGTTCGGCAACTATCCGCCGGCTATGCTGAAGGAGGTTTCCAGCCTGAAATGGGCCGCCACCGCCTCCGCCGGGGTGGACAGCTATTGCAGCGACGACATTTACCCCAACCCAGACGTGATTCTGACCAACTCCAGCGGCGCTTACGGCGTGGCCATCGCCGAGCACCTCATGACCTGCACGCTGATGCTGATGCGCCGGATGCGGGAATATGAAGAGGGCCAGCGGCAGAAGCGCTGGAAGTACCTCGGCAAAATCCGCTCTGTCTACGGCAGCGTCGTCACAGTGGTGGGCATTGGGAATATCGGCGGCAACTTTGCCAAGCGGTGCAAGGCCATGGGCGCCACGGTGCGGGGCGTCAAGCGCACGCCGGGGGACAAGCCGGATTACATCGACGAGCTGTACCTGACCCAGGACCTGGATCGGGCGATCGAAGGGGCGGACGTGGTGGCCCTGTGCCTGCCCGGCACTCAGGAAACCCAGATGATCATGACGGCGGAGCGCCTGGGCAAAATGAAACAGGGTTCCTATCTGCTGAACATCGGCCGAGGCACGGCTCTGGATCAGCAGGCCCTGTATCGGCTGCTCCAAGAGGGGCGTTTGGCCGGCGCGGCCCTGGATGTGGCGGCTCCCGAACCTCTGCCCCCGGAAAACCCGCTGTGGGATTTGGACAACATCATTATCACGCCTCATATTTCGGGCAACGATTCGCTGGATTACACCACCGACACGATTTTGAATCAGTTTATCGCCAACCTGGCCCGCTATCGGGCCGGACAGCCCATGGATCACGTCATTAACCGCAAAATCGGCTATTAAAGAAGCTCCCCCTGCCGGCATAAGCTGGCAGGGGGATTTTTTGCGCCCGGATTCTGAGAGAAGGGGCCGCGGCCGGAACCTGCGTTGGGCCGGCCGCGGCGTTTTTTCAATCAGCGGCGGCTGCCGCAGCCGCAGGAGCCGTTGTTGGCGCCGTTGTTGTTGCAGGAGCCGGGGTTGTTGGTCTTCATATAATCAGAGTACTTGGGCGGGAAAAATTCGTCCACAGGGAACTTGAAGCGCTGGAACAGGTCACAGGGATCGTCCGCCGCGCCGCCTGTGCTGCCGGAGCAATCTTTTTCCGGCATACAGATGTCGTAGGCGGGCATCAGCAGCTGGATATCCCGCTCCAGCTTGATGATGCTGAACTGGCCCAGGGTGACAAACAGCTTTTTGCCCTCGTCGCAGATGACGATGTCGTCGTCAAAGCAATGGCAAATATTGTCCGGGATATCGTTGAGCACACATTCGCCGCAATCGCAGCCGTCCGTCACCTTGATGCCCAGGGCCACCGGGTCCACCACCTCGACGACGGCGATGGGCAGGTTGGTCTTTTCAAAGTTCTGGAGATCGTTTTCCTGGGGCAGGTAATGGGAGCTGAAGATCCGCACGCTGCCTTCGCTGCCGAAGAGCACGGTGCGCTTGTCGTAGGTGGCCAGGCCGCAGATTTCCCGAGGGCGGCCCGCGCCGGCAAAGGCCTCGGCGGTCACCTTGTAGAAGTACTTCACGTCCACGGTGTAGAATCCGCGGTTGAAAGGGATGGGTTCCACGTCGATGTAAGCCCACAGCAGCTCGGCCGTCTTGGCCTTTACGCTGGTGGCTGCGTCCAGAATGGTCTGGGAATACCGCGTGGGATAAACCCGCAGATCCTGCAAACATTCTTTATCACGGCAGGAATCATATACTTTCCGGGTATGGATGCAAACAGCCTCTTTGGGCGGGTGGTTGCCGCAGAGCGGTCCAGGTGAAACCTTATCAGGCATCAAATTGATTACCTCCTGAAAAGTTATTTTGAAGTTTCCTTCAGTACATCATATTCCAACCTGGCCCGCTGGTGACAACAGACCGGAGGCGCGGCGAGGCGGGGAACGGGATTTTTTTATTTTTTGGTTGACATTGGCGGCGGATAGGATAAACTTTTAAGCAGAAGACCAAAAAAATCGGAGGAGAATTTTTATGGACGTTACCATTTTTCAATTGCTGGAAGGAGCTCGCCAGGCCCGGGGAGCGGCGGTGATCATCGATGTATTCCGGGCCTACAGCGTGGAATGTTACGGCTTTGCCCAGGGGCTGCGCCGGATTTACCCGGTGGGAGGCTTGGAAGAGGCCCGGCGCATGAAGGAGGAACATCCAGATTATCTGCTCTGCGGCGAGCGAGAGGGGCGCAAGCAGCCTGGATGCGATTTTGGCAACTCTCCGCTGGAGATCACAAAGCGCAATTTGACGGGCCGCACGCTGATTCACACCACCAGCGCTGGCACCCAAGGGTTGGAAAACGCCAAAGGGGCGGATCTATTGTTGGCGGCTTCGCTGGTCAACGCCAGGGCTACGGCGGAATATCTCCGCCGCCTGAACCCCGCCCAGGTGAGTTTGGTATGCATGGGGCTGGCTGGCCGCCGCCCCACGGACGAAGATACTTTGTGCGCCCAATATATTCGGGCCCTGCTGCTGGACCTGCCTTTTGACAAAGAGCAGGCGGTGGAAACCATGCGCCGGGGAGACGGACAGCGCTTTTTCATCCCCGAAGACCAGGGGTTCGCTCCAAAAGAGGATTTCGACCTGTGCGTCATGTTCGATCGATTCCCTTATGCGCTGCCCGTGCAATACGACCAGGAAGGCCGAAAATACATCGAAAGGGAAATCATCCAATAGCGCCCGCTTCTCCTTATTATATAATAAGAGGAACTCGCGCTGGGTTTGCGAAAAATCAGTTCTGCCAAGCCGCCCCTTTGCGTAGATTACAAT
>CAJUIK010000100.1 GCA_910585875.1 uncultured Eubacteriales bacterium
ACCAGCACAGAGGGCTTGTCTGTGACGATGGATTCGTTTTCCTCCTCGTAGGTGGAGTAGAAATAGGGCACATAGGCGTCAAACTCGCCGGCGCAGGTGTCGATGGTTTTATACACTGGCCAGACGTCGTTTTCCTGCCGGAGCTTCAGCGTCTCCAGCTCGTCCATATCCCAGAGCCGGCCGATATAGGCGTCGGAAAAGCCGAGGCGCTTGGCCTGGCGCAGCACAGCCGCGTCCCTGGGGTTTTCCCGCACGGTTTGTTCATACTCCACGATATTGCGGATGGCGTCGATGAAGAAATAATCGATTTTGGTGGCCTGGCAGATCATCATCAGGTCCACCTTGCGGCGCAGCAGCTCGGCGATAGCGTACAGGCGCTCGTCGGTGGGGGTGGCGATTTCCCGCATCAGCTGATCGGTGGTATATTCGTCGAACTTCTGCTTCCACACATGGTTGACGCCGGCCTCAAGGCTGCGCACAGCCTTGAGCAGGCTTTCCTCCATCGTGCGGCCTATAGCCATCACCTCGCCGGTGGCCTTCATCTGTGTGGTCAGCAGCTTGGAGGCCGTATCGAACTTATCGAAGGGGAAGCGGGCCACTTTGCAGACGATATAATCCAGGGCCGGCTCAAAGCTGGCGGGCACGCCGCCCAGCTGAATTTCATCCAGCGCCAGGCCCACGGCGATCTTAGTAGTCACTTTGGCGATGGGGTAGCCGCTGGCTTTGGAAGCCAGAGCAGAGGAGCGGGACACCCGGGGATTGACTTCGATCACATAATACCGGAAGGAGTAAGGATCCAGGGCGAACTGGACGTTGCACCCGCCCTCGATGCCCAGCTCCCGGATGATGCGCAGGGCGGCGTCCCGCAGCATATGGTATTCTTTGGCCGTCAAGGTCTGGGCCGGGGCCACCACCATGCTGTCTCCGGTGTGGACGCCCACCGGGTCGATATTCTCCATGGAGCAGATGGCGATGGCGGTGTCGTTTTTATCCCGCATCACCTCAAACTCGATTTCCTTATAGCCTTTGATGGATTTTTCCACCAGAACCTGATGCACGGGAGACAGATTCAAGGCGTTTTCCGCCAGAGCCAGCAGCTCCTCCTCGTCGTCGCAGAAGCCGCCGCCGGTGCCGCCCAGGGTGAAAGCGGGCCGCAGCACGATGGGGTAACCGATGCGCTCTGCCTCCTCTTTGATTTGCTCCACCGAATGGGCGATGGCGCTGTCCAGCACAGGCTCGCCGATGCGCAGGCACAGATCTTTGAATTTTTCCCGGTCCTCCGCCTGGTCGATGGAATCAAAATCCGCTCCCAGAATTTCCACATTGCATTCCCGCAGCACGCCCTTCTGGGCCAGCTGCATGGCCAGATTCAAACCGGTTTGTCCGCCCAGGGTGGGGATCAGGGCGTCGGGCCGCTCCATGCGGATGATACGGGCCACATATTCCAGGTTCAGCGGCTCCATATAGACCTTGTCCGCAATGTTGGAATCAGTCATGATGGTGGCCGGGTTGGAGTTGACCAAAATCACCTGATAGCCCTCTTCCTTCAAAGCCAGGCAAGCCTGAGCGCCGGAATAATCGAATTCCGCGGCCTGGCCGATAACGATGGGGCCGGAGCCGATGACTAAGATTTTGTTGATATCAGCGCGTTTAGGCATTCTTTTTTCCTCCCTCTTTGGCTTGGTCCATCATGGCGACAAATTGATCGTAAACATAGGCGCAGTCGTCGGCGCCGGGCTGATTTTCGGGATAGTGCTGCACGCCCAGCGCCCGGTTTTTCTCGTCGAAAATCCCCTCTACCGTCCGATCGGTCAGGTGACGGTGGGTCACTTTCAGTCCAGTGTTCTCCAGGCTTTTTTCGCACACGGCGTAGCTGTGGCTCTGGGAGGTGATTTCCCGCTTCAGGCCGTAAACGGTTTCCACCGGCATGTTGCCGCCGTTGTGGCCATTTTTCATCTTATAGGTGTCGCCCCCCGCCGCCAGGGCCAGGATTTGGTATCCCAATCCCACGCCGAAGATGGGCAGCCGGCCCCGCAGGGATCGGACCAGCTCTATGGCTTGGGCGCATTCCTTGGGGTCCCCTGGGCCGCTGGAGAGGAACAGGCCGTCGGGCTTCAGGGCTTCCAGCTGCTCCGCGCCGATATCCCAAGGCACGATCGTCACGTTGCACCCCCGGGAATTCAGGCAGCGGATGCTGCTCTGGCGGATGCCAAAATCCACCGCCGCCACGTTATATTTGAAGTTGGCCGTGCGGCTATACCAGATTTTTTTGCTGCTGACCTTGGCGGCCAGCCCCCGCTCCGGCTGGGCTTGGCGAATCCGCTCCAGGGCCTGCTCCTTGGGCGTGTCGATCTCGGTGAGCAGCGCTTTCATGGCGCCCTGGTCCCGCAGCATCCGGCTCACGGCCCGGGTGTCCAGACCCTGAATGCCTGGGATGTCGTTTTCCAACATTGCTTCCTCCAGGGTTTTGGTATACCGAAAATTGGAGGGCCTGTCGTTATACTGCCGGACAATCAGGCACTCGGCGTGGCAGGCCCGGGATTCATAGTCTTCGTCGGCCATGCCGTAGCTGCCGATCACCGGATAAGTCATCACCAGGCCCTCGCCGGCGCAGGCCGGGTCGCTGAGAATCTCCTGATACCCGATCATGGCGGTGTCGAAGCTGCATTGGCACAAAGCCTCCCGCTTGCTGCCGAACCCGGCGCCGGGGAATTCTCTGCCGTTTTCAAACACCAGCTTGCGGTTCAAAATTTCTGTTTTGCCCATGTGTTAGCGCTCCTCTCTGTATATCGTTTTCCCTTGGCAGACGGTGCGGGTGATTTTACCCTGGATTTTCATCCCCTCAAAGGGGGTGCATTTGCCCATGGAATAAAACCGCCGGCTGTCAATCGTATCTGCTCTGTCTTCTTCAATCAAAACCAGGTCGGCCCGGTTGCCGGGTTCGACGCCGCAGGGGACGCCCAACACCTGGGAGGGGCCGTACGTCAGCAGCCAGAGCAGCCGCTCTATCGAAATAATTCCCTTTTTCACCAGCCCCGTATACAAGACCGGGAACGCGGTTTCCAGCCCCACGATTCCCATGGCGCTGCCCGCCAAGCCCCGGCTCTTCTCCTCTGCGCTGTGGGGCGCATGGTCGGTGGCGAAAGCGTCGACCACGCCGTCCTGCAGGGCCCGCCAAATGGCCTCCCGGTCCTCGGCGCTCCGCAGGGGCGGGTTCATCTTAAACCGCCCGTCGTCCCCCTGGATATCCATATCGCAGAGCAAGGCGTGATGGGGGGTGATCTCGCAGCTGACGCGAGCGCCCGCCTTCTTGGCCTGGCGGACGATCTCCAGCGTCTCCTTGGCGGAAACATGGCACACATGGTACCGGCAGCCGGTTTCCAAGGCGTAGGCCGCGTCCCGCCGGACCTGCTCGTATTCCGAGGCGCTGCAAATGCCCTTGTGCCCGTGGAGCGCGGCGTATTCGCCCTGATGGATATACCCGCCTTCCAGCAGGCTTTCGTCCTCGCAGTGGGCGCAGATCAGGGCGTCCAGCCTGGCGCAGCGGACCATGGCCTGGCGCATCGTCTCCCCCCGCTGCACCCCTTTGCCGTCGTCGCTGAAACCGGCGCACTTGCCGGCCAGCGCCTCAAAATCCACCAGCTTCTCCCCTTTTTCCCCCTCTGTGATGGCGCAATAGGGCAGCGCCCGCACCTTGGCCCCTTCTTGAATGCGGTCCAAGGAAACCTGTAGGGTTTCCAAGCTGTCGGGAACCGGGTTCAGGTTGGGCATAGCGCAGATGGTGGTAAAGCCCCCGGCGGCGGCGGCCATAGAGCCGCTTTCCACCGTCTCTTTGTGGGCGAACCCCGGATCCCGCAGATGGACATGGAGATCCACAAAACCAGGGGAGACAATCTGCCCTTGGGCGTCGATCTCCTGGCAGCCGGTTTCGTCCAGCCCCAGGCCCACGGCTCGAATCAAGCCGTCTTCAATCAGAACGTCCTGCCTCGTCAGGGTTTTGCCGTCGAAAACCCGACCGTTTTTGACGATTGTTTTCATGTCCTCCCCCCTTCTAATCGCACAAAGCCCGCTTGATGGCGGCCATGCGCACGAACACGCCGTTGTTCATCTGCTTAAAAATCCGGGAGCGGCCGCATTCCACTGCGTCGTCCGCGATTTCCACGCCTCGGTTGAAGGGCGCCGGATGCATCAGAATGGCGTCTTTTTTCATCCAATCCAATTTTTTCTTATCCATGCCGTAACGGCTGTGGTATTCCTCCACCGTCAGGCCCATTTTCTGGCTGTGGCGCTCGTGCTGCACCCGCAGCAGCATGACGATATCGCTCTCCCGCACCGCCTGTTCAAAGGGCTTGAAATTCATGCCCTGCTCCATATATTCCTCCGGGCCGCTGGTGCAGACCTCCATGCCCAGCCGGCCCATGACTTCAAAATTGGTGTGGGCCACCCGGCTGTGGGAGACGTCGCCGATGATGGCGGCCTTCAGCCCCTCAAAGCCGCCGAATTGCTGGCGGATCGTCAGCAAATCCAGCAGGGACTGGGTGGGGTGGTTGCCGGTGCCGTCGCCGCCGTTGAGGATTTTGGCGTTGACGCGGCCGATCAGCTGGTTGTAATACTCGTTTTCCACATGGCGGATGACCAGCAGATCCACCCCAAAGCTGTCGAAGGTCTTCACTGTGTCATAAAAGCTCTCGTTTTTTTGCAGCGAAGAGCCGGCGGGATTAAAAGAAACGACCCGTAAACCCAGTTTTTCTTCAGCCACGTGGAAGCTGTACTGGGTACGGGTCGACGGTTCAAAAAACAAATTGGCGGCAATGCGCCCTTCTAATCCGCGGAAGTCCTGTCCGTCGTGAAAGGCTTGGGCCTGGTCCAGAATGGAGAGGATTTCCGAAACGTCCAGGCTTTTCAGTTCGAGCAAATTTTTTCCCATATAAAACCTCCTGCTTTCCGCGGCTGGCCGAAAGAAAAGCCTCCAGAAACCTGAAGGCTTTCCATCAAAACGGAAGTATCTCGTTTTCCGGCCCTCAAGCCGCTTACGATGAACCGTAAAAATTTCTTATATTATATCGGATTCCTCTCTGGATTGCAAGGGATTGCGGCAGGTTTTTTGAAAAAACTCGGGTCGGCGAGCGCCGACAGGCAGACCCCGTATCAGCCTGGCAGACGCATCTGCCTGAGAGGCCGCGGCATAGGCAAGCCCCAAGGGGGCGGCCGACGCAGCTGGCGGGGGATTCCCCCATCAAGGCCCCAGCCCCGGGCGCAAAGGCCTATCCATCGGCCAAGCCAAAACGGAGTACGGCCGTCGGGCCGCCTCCACTTAATTCAAAAACTTGAACAGCGTGCTCTCGGCGATAATCTGGATGGAGGAGCCTTTCCTTTGCTGTTCCTGCGCCTGCTCCACCTTTTTATCCCCCACATCGCCCTGGCTCCCCAACACCAGATAATCCGTTTTGCCGCTGACTGTATGGGTACACTTGCCGCCTTTGGCTTCGATCAGGGCCTTGATCTGGTCCCGGTCCTCCGGCGCGTTCTGAAAAACGCCGGAGAGCACAAACCGCTTGCCCTTGAAATCCAGGGCGGCAGGCTCTGCCATGGG
>CAJUIK010000101.1:0-2597 GCA_910585875.1 uncultured Eubacteriales bacterium
TCATAGCGGTGCAGATGCGCTCCATGCGTTCGTGGCAGATCTCGTCTATCTCTACAAGGTGCTGGCTTAGAGTGCCATTTAAGAGCAGGGTAGGGTGTTATAAAGGGCAGGGCGATGCTCTTTCAGGTAGCGGCGGCGCATACGGCCATACTTGCCGAGGCGGTATGCGCTGGTGTCCGGCAGGGCAAGATTGGGGACAAAGTAATCGCCCTCCTGGCGGTATGTACCGCTCATGCGTTCATACAGTGATTTCATAAATATGGACTCCTTTCGTGTTGAAATGGCTGCAATTACGGACTTTTATACTCCTTTCCTATAACTGCAAGTTCCATTCACCACAAATGAGCAGCATACACAGGAAAATTCTTATATTTTTTATCCCATCTTTTTTAATATCCTGGGATCTGGCAGGCGCAGCCCAGATGGTTTTGCCCCTGTATCATCTTTGCGAATTTTTTACTCCTCCAGAAGCCGGGCGGAAACCTTCACCATCATTTCTTCGTCATAATAATCGCAGTTCCGCCATTAATACGCTACGCTCGTTTTTCTATCTCCTTCATTCAGATATACAAAGCCCGCCGAAAAGCGGCTGGCTTTCCAGCGGGCCCTTGATTTCCCGATCAGTCCTTCACCTCATATTCCGCCCGGCCAGCTATAAATTGGTTGCCGCCCTGGCTGTCGATGGTACAAACCACTGGCATATTCTCGATAGTCAGCCGTTTCAGCGATTCGCAGCCCAGTTCCTCAAAGGCCAACACTTCCACTTTTTTGATACAGCCGGAAATAGCCGCTCCGGCGCCGCCGATGGCGCAGAAATAGACTCCTCCATTGCGGACAATGGCGTCTACCACAGGCTGGGCTCTGCCGCCCTTGCCGATGGTGGCTACCAGGCCCAAATCCATCAGCCGGGGGGCGAAGGGATCCATCCGACCGGAGGTGGTGGGCCCAATGGAGCCGATCACCTCGCCGGGCTTGGCCTGGGTGGGGCCGGCATAGTAAATCGCGGCGTCCTTGATTTCAAAAGGCAGGGGTTTGCCCCCGTCCAACAGGGCGAACAGCCGCTTGTGGGCCGCGTCCCGGGCGGTGTAAATCTCGCCCGACAGGTTGATCATGTCGCCCACTCTAATCTCTTTGGCGTGGGCCCGCAGTTCCGAAGTATTCAGATTCCACTCTTTCATCTTGCACCTTCATCTTCTCACCAATATTTTTGACTCTGTCCAATATCTCTTGTATCGAGCGCAGCCGATCCTGGGGGGATTGGGGCTGAGAGTCTCGTTTTCCCAGAGGCTGCGGCGCCAGACCGCTCTCCTCCATATCGTTCATGGCCTTAGCCAGCCGGTCGATTTCGCCGGCGATGGCGGCCACTCGTTCTTTGAAGCCGCTGAAGGCCTCCTCCGCCTGTTCTACCTTTTCTCGGGCCTGTTCCGCCGCCGGGGAAATGGCGGCGCCGGCGTTCTGGATAGCCAATATCGCTTCTCGGGCTTGGCGGGCGGCTTCGTCCTGCACTTCCCGCGCCCGCTTATAAGCGGATATTTCAATATCCGCGATGTATTCTTTCAGCTGTCCGTATTCCCGGCGGATAGCCAGCGCCCTCTGCCCGGCCTCTTCGGCCTGGGCCAACGCCTCCTCTATCTGCTGTTCCAGCTGCTGGTTTTGCCCCTGAGCCTGCTCCAGCCGCTGCTCCAGCCGAGCTGCCTGGGCTTCCGCCGCCGCTTGTCTGCGGCCGGCTTCTTCCTGGGCTTGCCGGGCTTGGTTCAGCTGCTCTTCCAGCCGGCGCTGCTGCTGGGCGCTGTCGTTTTTCAATTTTTCTATGTATTCGATCACTTCCTTCTGGCGGAAGCCGCCGAATACAGACCGTTTAAACAGCATTCCCATCTGGGCGCCCCCTTCCAAGGGTTAGATGTATTTGGCAAGGTCCTTTTTCAAATCGGGATAGGCGCGAACGCCCACCACTCGCTCCAACTCCCGCCCTCCTCGGCACACCGAAAGAGCCGGCACATTGGCAATTTTGAAATCCGCCGCGATCAGCGGCTGGTCGTCCAGATCCGCCAGATAGAAATCCGCGGCGTCGTAACATTCCAAGGCCAGCTGCTCTATCACGCCCTGCATCTGGCGGCAGGGCTCAGACCATTCCGCCGTAAAGAAAATCAACTGGGGCCTGGCGCCTGCATCCAGCTTTTCTTTATAATCTTTTTGCTCTAATTTTTCAAGTCCATTGCGCATGAACTCACTCCTTCTGGTCGCGGCGGCGCGACGGCCGCAGCCCGCGTCAGCCGGGAAAAGGGCGGCCGTTTGGCCCGGCGCTGGGGCGACGCTGTGATTCCTTTTTATTATATCATAGACCCCGACAAAAAAGAAACAATAAATTCTTCAAATAAGGGCTTTACATTTTAGAAATGCTGTGATATACTGAACAAGCTGAAAGGCAAACAGAATATGCGCCTGTGGCTCAATGGATAGAGTAGCGGCCTCCGACGCCGTTGGTTGGACGTTCGAATCGTCTCAGGCGCGCCAAAAAAGGAGAGAAGAGATACTTCGGTATCTCTTCTTTTTTCTGTTTTTTTGGTTTTAATCTGATCTAATATTTTTACGATATG
>CAJUIK010000101.1:2607-5463 GCA_910585875.1 uncultured Eubacteriales bacterium
TTCTTTTTTCTGTTTTTTTGCTCTATAAAACCGTGAAGCGCAAAGGAGGAATATGCAATGTTTGATCTGCAGTCCTATTTATCCCGTCTGCTTTCCCTGCTCCGTCGGACCTTTGGCCCCCGATTGGTTTATTTGGGCCTTCAGGGCAGCTATCTGCGGGGCGAGGCGACGGAAAACAGCGATATCGACGTGATGGCGGTGATCGACGGCTTCTCTGAAACCGATCTTCCCTTTTACCGCCAGGCTCTGGAACAGGCCGGGTATTTTGAAAAATCCTGCGGCTTTGTCTGCGGAGCAGAGCAGCTGGCCGCTTGGAATCCATTGGAGATCTGCCATCTGATCCATACCACCCAGGATATCTATGGCGCTTTGGCTCCGCTGGTCCCCTCTTATACCGAACAGGACCAGCGGAGCTTCATTCAACTGAGTCTGGGCAATTTGCTTCACCTGCTGACTCACAATAGCCTTCACGCCGACGAAGAGGCCCGGCGGGACAATCTGCCCGCCGCCTATCAATCGGCTTTTTTCATCCTGCAAAATCTTCACTTTCTGCGCTGCGGCGATTTTTGTCCGGATAAATCCCAGCTGATTCAAGCGTTGGACGGGCTGGACCGGCAAATCGTCGATACTGCCCGCCGGCTGAAAGGCGGGGAATCCCCGGATTTGGATCGGGAGTTCCCGCCCCTCTTCCAATGGTGTCAGCAGACGTTAGCCGGCATGAGCCACCGAGCGTAACTCATTTCAGCGCAAAGAATGTTCCCTATGATTCCAGGCCGACGGGTTTCCCCGCCTCGTTGGCCTGGCTTCGCCAGAGGCCGGCGTATAGTCCGTTTTGTTCCAGCAGCTGCCGGTGACTTCCCTGCTCCACAATACGGCCCTTATCCATGACGAAAATCACGTCGCATCCAGCGCTGAAGCCCAGCTTGTGAGAAATCATCAGCACAGTCTGTTTACCCCGCAGGCTTTCCACCGTCTGCCGCAAAACCTCTTCAGATTGGCTGTCCAGGGCGGCGGTTGGTTCGTCCATCAGCAGCGTCCCGGCTTGGGACGCCAAACCGCGGGCCGCGGCGATCCTCTGCCGTTGTCCGCCGGAAAGATTCCGGCCCCCTTCGCCCACTGGGGAGTCATAGCCCTGGGGCAGCTCGGCGATGAATTCCGCCGCGCCGGCCTGCCGAGCCGCTTGCTCCATGGCCTGGCGCTCCAGCTTTCCCCCTTGGGCCAAAGCGATATTTTCGCCGGCGGTTAGGTCAAACAGAGCGCTTTCCTGGCCGATATAGGCGATTTGCCTCCGCCAGGCGGCTAAACCCGTCTGGTTTGATTGTTTGCCGCCGATGGAAATCTGCCCCGTCTGGGGCTGATACAGCCCCATCAGCAGCCGAAGAAGGGTGGATTTGCCGCAGCCGCTTTCGCCCACAAAGGCGGCGGACTGCCCCGGCGCCACTTGGAAGGACACATGATCCAGCACAGTCTGCCCCGGCTCATAGCCAAAGCTCACGTCGCTGAAGACGACCTCTTGGGGCCGGTTTTCCGGCTCGGCGTCCTGCCCCAGCTGTTCCTGGGGCGCGTCCAGCACCTCTGTCACCCGCTGGATACACACGCTGCGCTCGGCGATCATGGACCACATCCCGCCCAGCCCCTGAACCATCTGCATCACCTGGCCGCACAGAGGCACGGAAACCACCACCGCGCTGAAAGCCATTTCGCCCCGGCCGGCCAGCAGACCGCCGATGACCAACAGGCCGATCATATTGAAATAATAGCCCAGTTCAAACCATTCTCCTCGGAAAAATCGCCAGCTATTGTATTGATTTTGCCGCTGGGCCAAGCGGCAGGAACGGATCCCAAAGCGCATTTTGACCCATTCCAACAGGTTGAATACCCGGATTTCCTCCGCGCCTCCCAACATATCGGAATATTCCCGAGCGATATTCGCTTTTTCCTGCTGCATTTCCCCCTGTAAGGCCCGCGTGCGGCGCAAGATAGCGTTCAGCGGCAGGCAGGTAACGACGGCGGCGGCCAGACAGAAGGCGCCCATCCGCCAATCGATGGCGCTGATGGTCCCCAGGGAAAACAGGCCGGACAAAATGGGGTTGAAAAACTGCCCGTTCATCCGCCAGCCGATGGTTTCCAAACAAAGATCCATATCCTCGTTCAGGCGGGTAAAGACGTCGCTGTTCCCGATCATACGGGCGGATTGTTCCAAGGCGCCGCTGCGGCGCTCCAAGAGTTTGCGGCGCAGCATCCGCCCTGTGCCGCTTTCCGAATAAGTCGTGCCTACAAGGCCGGCGCAGAAGATGGCGATGCTGAGCGGCATAGTCAAAGCGACCCAAAACATCTGGCGGAACACAATTTCGGAAGAAGCCCCTTCCGCCAGCTGCATTACGCCGCTGAGCAGCCGGCCCTGGGCGGCGCATAGGGCGTAAAACCCAAAACCCGCCGCCAGAACAGAGATCAGATAGACCAATCCTCTTTTCCACTGGTGGAACGACAGCATCCGAACATAGAGTTTCAAGATTTCCCGCTTTTTCATTCTGCGTCCTCCCCTCTGCGATAGAGGCTGGCATACAAACCGCCCCGCTCCAACAGCTCTTTGTGGGCGCCTTGCTCCACAATGCGGCCCGCCTCCATCACATAGATCCGGTCATATTGGTCCAGCCCGGCCAGTCGGTGGGTGACGGCAGCCACTGTCAGCTCTTGAGGCAGACGGGAGATCGTCTGACGAATATGGGCGTCGCTTTGGGCGTCCAAGGCAGAGGTGGCTTCATCCAAGGCCAACAGCTTGGCCTGTTTGGCCAAACCCCGGGCGACGGCCGCCCGCTGGCTCTGCCCCAGGGACAAACCGGTTCCCCCCTCGCC
>CAJUIK010000102.1 GCA_910585875.1 uncultured Eubacteriales bacterium
GGCCTGGGCCACCTGGCCGAATTCAACCCCCCGGGCAGTTTCCACAATTACATAACTGCCCTCGTCCACCTTCAGGTTCACCGGGTCAAAGTCATAGACCTTGCCCACTTTTTTGAAACGAACTCCAATAACTTCCGTGATAATCCCCTCCCAATCAGCTTTGAGCAAAGAGCAGGCCGCCGCAGTAGGCGGCCAGGGCTCCGCTCATGGCGGAAGCCGACGCGTTGGCCTCCACCCGGACGCGCAGCCGCCTCAGATAATCGTAAACAGGCAGAGCCCATCCCTTTTCCGGGTTCTTCTTTGCCAGTTCCCAGAGGCCCAGGCAGCTTTCGTCGCAGAATCTGCCGAATTCCTCCCGGGGCAGAGCGCCGGCTTCCAGGCAGACTTTCAGCGCCGCCAGCTCGCTTTGCTCCAAAGACTGGATAAACCGGGCGGCCAACTCCTCTGTTTTCCCCGGACCTTCCTCCAACCGGCGCAGGGCCTGGCCCAGGCTGCCGCCGCAACGGACCGCGGCGGACTCCCGGTCTTCCGGCGAATCCTGGGGGGCTCTCTGCTCCAGCTGACGCCGGATTTCCTCCTCGGGCAGGGGCTCCAGCCGAAACCGGACGCAGCGGGATCGGACGGTCTCCAGCAGCTGTTCCGCCTGCTGGCACAGCAGCAAAAACACCGTCTGCCGGGGCTCTTCCAGCACTTTGAGCAGGGCGTTTTGGGCCTGAACGTTCATCCGCCCGGCGTCGTTGACCACAAAAACCTTTTGAGCGGCTTCGCTGGGGCGGATAAAGGACAAGCGGCGGGCCTGGCGAATGTCGTCCACCTTCACAGGCCCGCCCTCCGGGTTGAACAGCCGATAATCCGGGTGAGAACCGGCCTGCATCCGAACGCAGGGGCCGCAGCGGCCGCAGGGCGGCGCCTCCCCCGCGCACATCAGCGCCTGGGCGATGTCAAAGGCGGCGGTTTTTTTGCCCAGGCCGACGGCGCCTTCGATGATCGCCGCCTGCGGAAAATTTTCCTTGAAAAAGGGAGCGAGCGCTTGTTTGAAGCGCTCGTTCCCCAAAAGACGCGGTACTTGCATATTAGACTTTTTTGAATTGCTCCACATCCAGCACGAAGATGGTGGCGCCGCCCACCACCACCTCTACCGGCATGGAGGGATAGAAGCTGATGCCCGCTTCGGCGCTGCTGGGAATCAGCTGCTTGCGGCTCTTGGAATATTTGGCGATGATCTCAATGCAGTGATCCAGCTTGTCGTCGTCCACGCCGATGAGCACTGTGACGTTGCCCGCCCGCAGGAAACCGCCGGTGGTGGACAGCTTTGTAATCTGATAACCCTCTTTCATCAAGTTGTGCATCACAGTGGACGCATCGTCGGAATTGAGGATGCCGATAATCATTTTCATATGTATGCGCCTCCTTAAAATAATCCGCCCCGGATAGGGCGCTCCCTTTGGCGTTGTCGCCGCCGTCCAGCTTTCCCAGCCGCCGGCGGCATAGAATGTCTATTTATATTATACCCATTTTCCCCTGCGGATTCAATGTATTTTTCGTAAATTGGCAAAGTTCCCCCGGGATTCTCGGCTTTTGGGGGCTTTTTATCGATACTCCCGCGGAATCTGTTCGGGCACGAACATAGGGGAGACCTCCAGCGAAACCGGGTCGCCGGGATGGCATTCCAGCTGTGTGACGTCCGCCGTAGTATGATTGAGGCCCACATGGCCCAGAACCCGGACCCGGCGCCCGTTGATCGTCGCATAAACCCGCTTGCGCCGCAGCCAGTTGGCCGCGTCCCCCAGGCAGTAGCGGAAGGCGTCTCGGAAGCGGTAGCAATCCCGCCCCTTTTCCACCATAAATCCGTCCCAATACCCCACAGGGATCACGGCGATTTTGGTGGGCTTGCGGGCGACAAAGGCCGGCCCATAGCCCACGCCGGAGCCGGCGGGCAGCCAGCGGACCTCGGCCACCTGGCTTTCCAGCCTTCCGGTTTTTTGCAGCCCCGTCTCCCCCCGGCCGGTGGTTCTGCCGCTGATAGCCGAGCCCACACGGACCCCGTCCAGCGGAGGCAAGCCGCAACAGAACAGGGCGGCGCTGTTGGCGGCATGGAGCATTCCCGGATCAAAGCCCGCCTGGCGCACCTTGGCCGCCGTATCCAGCAGGGCCTGCTGTTGGGCCAGGGTCGCCTTTTTGTTGGAAAAGGCCGACGGAAAGTGGGTGAACATCCCCGTGACGTTTAAGCTGCCCATATAGCGGTAAATCGAGAGAATCCGCTCGATCTCCGAGGGCATAAAGCCATACCGCCCCATGCCGGTGTCAACCTCCAGATGGACGTCCAACGCCGTCCCCTGTTCCTCGGCCACGCCGCTGAGGGCTACCGCCGCGTCATAGGAGCCCACGGCGGCGGTGGCCAGCGAATCGACGATGATCTGGATATCCTCCCGGAGGGAGGTGGAGCGCAGCATCAGGATCTCTTCCTCCACAAACCCGGCCTCCCGCAGGCGGGCGGCGTCCCGGGGCTCGGTGACGCCAAAACGCCGCACCCCCTGGTCCCGCAGCAGGCCGGCCATGGGCAGCAGCCCCAGGCCGTAAGCGTCGGCCTTGAGCACCGCGATGAGCTGGCCCCCTCCGGCCTTTTCCTGGATCAGCCGGACGTTATGTATAATTTTCTCTGTTTCTATCACAAGCCGCGTCATACCGCTCCCCCATTTTCCAGCGCTTTGAGCGTTTTTTTATTGTTCCGCCTTGTCCGCCGGCTTTTCCCCCGCCTTTTTGCTTTTGCGCACAAAGGCGGCGTGGCGCAGCGTCCGCACAGCTTTGATGCCGGCGTTGACAGCCAGGTTCACCGCCGGACGGTAGACTTTTTCAAACTCGCCGCAGAATTCCACCAAATCCCCGCTGAAGCCCTTTTTGAAGAGATACAGGCCGTAGAGGGGGTTTTCCGGGCTCAGGTCGCCGGAGACGCCCCGGAAATCGTAAACATCGCAGCCGGATTCCACCGCCCACTGAATCATGTTCCATTGCAGCAGATAATTGGGCATCACATTGCGGTATTGGTTCGAGGAAGCGCCGTAGAGATACCAGACTTTGTTGCCAAAGCGAATGGCCAAAGTCCCGGCCACCGGCTTGTCGTTGTATAGCGCCATATAGAGACGGGCGTTTTCCCCCATGTGCCGCAGCAGGTCGGCAAAATAGCTCTCGGGCCGGGTGATAAAGCCGTCTCGCTGACCGGTTTCTTTCATAATGCGGGCAAAATGGGGCAGCATTTCCGCCGTGTTGCTTTCGTCGCAGCAGACGACGCCGACCCCCTTGCGGCCGGCCAGCCGGATGTTGTACCGGGTCTTCTGGTGGAAAGCGGCCATCAGCTCCTCTTCCGTCTTGCCGGCGATATCCAGCCGGAACACATAGTTGGGCTGGACGCCCTCGAAATTCTTGCCGCTCTCCTTGTGCTTATAGCCCAGCCCCTTCATAATCTCGATAAATTCCTTGTCGTCGCTGGAGATATCTGGGTCCATCATCAGCGAATAGGCCCGATATTTTTCCGCCAGCTCCGCCGCGCCCTGAGTCAGCTCCTCCAGGGTTTTGCGGTCGTGGCTGTCGCAGACAGGGCCCCGGCCGGCGTACATCAGGGTATAAGGCGCCCCCGGCGCCTTGCGGATCAGCACCGCCAGGGACCCGCGGATGGCGCCGTCCTCCCCCCGGCTCACAACAGCCTCCCATTTCCAGCTACTTTTCACCTTGCCCCAGCGGGAAGACTGCAAAAAATGCCCCTTGGGGCTGGTTTGAATAAACTGCTCGTATTCGGCCAGCGTGGCCGCCGTCACCATCTCAATCATTCTAACGTCCTTTCTTTTGAAGAGCTTTTGGAAAGCCCTTTGCCGCTTGCTCAGAAATTCTATCCTTCCGCCGGCCGGGCAGGCCGGCGGTCATCCCAGATCCGGCCGGAATTCCAGGCTGATTTCCGCCAGAGCCCGGACGGTTTCTCTATCGCAGGAGCGCAGCCGGGCCAGGTCCGCCAGGGAAAGCATCCCCCTCAGCCGGCCGTTTTCCGCCACAGGCAGGCGGCGCACCTGGCCTTGGGCCATATGCAGGGCGGCTTCCCGCAGATCCGCCCCAGGCGGCACAGACAGCACATGGCGGCTCATCAGTGCCTTGACCGGCGTGTGCTCCGGCTCCCGGCCTTCGGCCACGCAGCGCACCACAATATCCCGGTCGGTGACAATGCCCCGCAGCCGGCCGTCCTGGCCGCAAACGGGCAAAGCGCCGACGGAATGCCTGTCCATCAGCCGGGCGGCGCAGGCGGCGCTGTCCTCCGGCGCCACCGTCACCGTGACCCGGCTCATCAGTTCTGAAACGCGCATTCTCTTCCCTCCAAGGCTTTTTGGAGTTATTCTGCCCTTAAGAGGGGATCTTTATGCGGCCAGGCCCCTCCGCCGGATGAAGGGGCGGCCGTTACCGACCGGCCCCGGCCTGCTCCACCGTTTCCAACGCCACTTTCAGGGCCTGTTCCCGCGTCATAGCGCCGCGAGGGGCAAAGCGGCCGTCTTCCATACCTTTGACCATGCCGCCAGCCACAAAATAGGACACATAGGGCCGGGCGTATTGGCCGATGGCTGCGTTATCGCTGAAGTTCATCATTCCGCCGCCCAAGCTGAGGCCGTCTTCCACCGCTCCGGTTTTGGCCAGCTCGCAGACCCGGCCCAGCATCGTCACCGCTTCTTCCCGCGCCAGCGTCCGGTCCGGCCCAAACTGGCCGTCGCCCAGGCCGTTGACCACTCCCAGGCCATAGGCCCGGGCCACATTGCTGTCGTTGGTATCGGTAAAGGGCGAGCTGACGTAGGGGGCGCTTTTGCCCGTCATAGCCTCATAGAGCTTCATGGCCACCGCCGCAAACTCCTTCCGGGTGATGCTCTGCGTCAGGTCTTGTCCAGCCAGCAAATCGGGAATCAGCCCCATCTCTCCGGCTCGGGCCATGGCGTCCTTGGCCCATTTGGAGCAGCGGCCCCAGGGGCCCGCCGCCGCAATGGCGGCGGCTTCTTCATAGCTGGCCCGCACCTTGCCCGAGTTGGCCGCCAGCCAGTTGGAATATTGCTGGTCCCAAGCATGGCGCTTAGCCCAGGAATTGGTATCCTTTTGCAGGAAGTAAGTATAGGGGATCCTGCCGCTGCTGGCGTAGGCAGAATGGTCCATCCGCACGTCCAGCCAATAATAGCCGTCGTCCAACAGCACATAATTCCACTTGTGCTCCACCCGGGAGCCGCTGCGGTTAATGAATTCGCCGGGAATCAACCGGCAGTCATAGCCCAAGTGGCCCAGCAGCAGGGCCAGCAGCGAAGAATAGTGGGCGCAGTTACCCGTGTGCGTCACCATCATATCA
>CAJUIK010000103.1 GCA_910585875.1 uncultured Eubacteriales bacterium
GGCCGTCCAGTGCGACGGCGGCGACAAGGACAACGCCATCCCCCGGGAATGCGACGCGGTTGTGCTGATCCCCCACGGCCGGAGCCAGGAAGCTTTGGAGCTGATACGCCAGACAGAACAGGAAATCTTGGGCCAGCTGACTCCCGAGGACCAGGGCTTCCGCATCGACGCCGCCGTCGAGGAAAACGCCGATTGCCAGGCCCTGGACCCGGCGGACACCTGGAAGATGGTGAATCTGATGGTCCTGCTGCCCTGCGGCCCTCAGCTGCGGGACCCGACTATGGACGATCGGGTGATTTCCTCCGAAAACTTCGCCAGCGTCCACCTCTGCGAAAGAGGCTTGAAGTGCGTGATCTCCATGCGCAGCAGCGACGACGCCTTCCGCCAGGATATGGCCGCCCGGCTGGATATCCTGGCCAGCCTGACCGACGCCGTCACCTTCCACCACGACGATTACGAATCCTGGGAAATTGAGAAAAACTCCCCCATCCGCAGCCAGACGCTGCAATGCTACAAAGAGCTGACGGGCAAAGAGGGCAAGGTCGTGGCCGTCCACGGCGGCTTGGAATGCGGCATTTTCCAAAAGCGTATGCCCGGCGTGGATATGGTCACCGTCAGCTGCAATTGCTCCGGCGCCCATTCCCCGGACGAGCAGATGGAGCTGGATTCCTTTGCCCGGGTTTATCAGCTGCTCAAGGCCATTCTGGCCTCCCTTTGCAAAGCCGATTAGGTCTTTGAAAAGCGCGGGCGATTCTCCGCCAACGCGCGTCTCCTTTTATCGCAAGCCTCCCGCGGGAGGCTTGCGTTTTTTCAAGAGTTTACAAACTATTGCTTTCTCCTCGGGAAAATTTGTGTTATAATGAACAATAAACCATTCTTATGGCCCTCTGCCGGCTTGAGAGGCAGAAAGGGGGCGCCGCCTTATCTTCAAAAAATTAGTCAATTTCCTGACCATGCGGGTGACGCTGGTCGGAATTTCCATTCTGATCCAGGCTGCGATTCTGATGTCCGTCGTGCTGGAATTCGGCAATTATTTCGTCTATTTTTATGCTATTTCCCTGCTTTTCAGCCTTCTGGTGGTGCTGGGTATCGTCAACGGCGCCAGCAATCCAGCCTATAAAATCGCCTGGATTGTGCCGATCCTGCTCTTTCCCATTTTTGGCGGGCTGTTTTATCTGCTGCTGGGCGGCAACCATATGGGCCGCTGGTCCCGGCGGAAGATGCAGTCCGTCCAGCGCCAGATGGCCAACAACCTGAGGCGCAACGACAAACTCATCGACCAGACCCAGCAAACCTCCCCCTCCGCCGCCGGCCTGATGCGCTATGTCCAGCAATACGCTTATTGTCCCCCTTGGCAGAATACCAAAACCAAATATTATCCCCTGGGCGAGCTGGCCTTTGAAGATATGAAGGCCAGGATGCGGGAAGCGGAAAATTATATCTTTTTGGAATATTTTATTGTAGAAGACGGCAAGATGTGGGGCGAGATGCTGGACATCCTAAAAGAAAAGGCCGCCCAGGGCGTGGACGTGCGGATGATTTACGACGACCTGGGCTGCGTGCTGACGCTGCCCCACCATTATGATCGGCAGCTGGAGCAGATGGGCGTCAGGTGCTGCGTCTTCAACCCCTTCAAACCGGTGCTCTCCTCTCATTTCAACCACCGGGATCACCGAAAAATTTTAGTCGTAGACGGCCGGACGGCTTTTACCGGCGGCATCAATCTGGCGGACGAATATATCAACGCCTACCCCAAATATGGCCATTGGAAGGACACCGCCATCCAGTTGGAAGGGCCCGCGGCCTGGAACATGACCATGATGTTTCTCACCATGTGGGATTTTCTCCGGGGCGAGGACGAAAAAATGGGGGATTTTTATCCCCAATTCCCCCCTCTCCAAACGGACGGCGTGGCCCAGCCCTTTTCCGACAGCCCGCTGGATCAGGAGCCGGTTTCCGAGACGGTTTATCTTCACCTGATCAACCAGGCCAACCGCTATCTCTATATCAACACCCCCTATCTGATTATTGACAACGAAACGACCACCGCCTTGACCGCCGCCGCCAAGCGGGGGGTGGACGTGCGCATTATCACCCCCCATATCCCAGATAAATGGTTTGTCCACGCCGTCACCAGAGCCAACTATGAGCTGCTCGCCCAGTCTGGGGTGAAAATTTACGAATACACCCCCGGCTTCAACCACGCCAAAACCATCGTCACAGACGACCTATGGGGCGTGGTGGGCACCATCAACATGGATTTCCGCAGCCTCTACCTGCATTTTGAGTGCGGCGTGCTACTTTATGGCGGCGACGTTATCATGAGCATCAAAAACGATTTTCTGCAAACCCTGCGCCGCTGCCAAAAGATTTCCTTGGAGGATTGCCGCAGCGTCAAATGGTACCAGAAGCTGGGCCGGGCGCTGCTGCGGCTGTTCGCCCCCCTGATGTAATCAGAAAAATCAGACGAAAGTATCGGTTTTATTTGCTGTAAATAAGATTCAAACAGGAGGAATTTGATTATGAAAAAAGGGACTAAAGTCACGCTGTTTGCCGCCGCCGTCACCGGCGCAGCCTTAGCCGGCGCTAGGCTGGCCCGACTCATTCGACTGCAAAACGAAGAGCTGAACGACCTGATCAACCAGGAGCCCGGCTACCGTCCGGAGCCCCAGGCGCCGGCGGAAGAGCCCGCCCCCCAGTCCCCAGGAGAGGCGGCGGAGGAACAAGACGAGCAAAGGGCGGAAGAAGCAGCCCCGGCCGCGGAGCAAGAGGAAGAAGAAACCCAAGAAGAAGAGGACGACGATCTGGACGAATCCCTGTAACCCGCTTTTTTCGCGAAAAATAATCCCCTGTCGGGGATTATTTTTTTGTCCAAAATCTCCGGCGGAAATTTTTGCGCTCTCCTCAAAATGTTCACATTTTTTTAATTGACAGGCAGCGCTTTTATCGATATTCTTGAGCGTGTCATTATCGTTTCAAAAAGAACTAAAAGAGAGGAGATTCGCATGACTTTATTCAATTTATGGGAGCTCAATCTGCCCCTGAAAACGCTTTACGCCTCTTGCATGGACCCTGTATGTAAAAAATACAGCGTCAACCGGACAGAGCTGGATATTTTGCTCTTTCTGGCCAATAATCCCCAATACGACACCGCCGCCGACATTGTAAACGTCCGCTTTCTTGCCAAATCTCATGTTTCGATCTCCATCAAAGAACTGGAAAAGCTGGGGTATCTGGAGGGGCGCCACAGCCCGGAAAACCACAAAACCATCCATCTCTCTATTCGGGATCAGGCGGCGTCGCTGGTGGCCGACGGCCAGCAGGCCCAGCAGAACTTCTATTCTATTTTATTCCAAAATACAGACCAGGCGGACGCAGAGGCGGCCAGCCGTTTTCTCCACTGCGTGTCCCATAATATCCGCAGCTATTTGGAACGCCGCGAAAAGTAACGCTCAAGAGATGATTTGTGAAAGGGGGATTTCATCAAAAAGATGAAATCCCCCGACAAATAGGAAGCGATCTAAACTTTTTACCAGCTATCAAACACGCCTAGGAATTGAAAATATCCAAAGGTTTCATTTTGCACTTCTCTGATTGGGCCGTCATAAACTACTCTATCCAAAACAATAATCGCGTTATAGGGTCTATCCAATCCGTCGGGATATCTCCTTTTCAGCGCGTCAATATCAAAAATCTCCGCGCCTTTGACAAACTCGTCTATTTTGCTGGTTAAATTCTTTTGTAAAACCATAACCGCAAAATCTTCGTCATAGGTATTGATGCCAAAATCAACGCCCATTTCAAAGCCGATACAGTCGTCGTTCAAGAGGTCATACTCTTTTTCCCAATATTGTTCAAACAGTTCCCGGGATTTACAAACGCCGGCAAAAACCGAGCAGCAATTTTCGTTCGTACTGTAACTAACGTCTAATTGATCCACTCGCCTCATAGTATCCCGCCTCCCAGAAGAATTTCGGCTCGGCCCAATGAAAGCGATGCAATCCATCGTAAAACACAGCCGAACGGACAGAGGCGCCAGCATAGAAAATAACCGCCGATCGGCGGCTATTTTTTAGCGTTCAATCTGTCTCAGCGGCGGAAACTTTCGCTTTATGCAGCCTTGCCTTTTTTCATCCCCGGCGGTCAGTCTCGCTCCACAGGCGTGACAACCGGCTTTCCCTCTTGATTCAGCAGCGGCGTAAAGCCCGCCGCGTTCCCATTTCTGTGGAACAGGTAATTGACTCCTGTTTCTGTGTCAACCCAAATTTCAATCACATCAACGGCGCCCTGGCTATAAATTTTTTTGAAACGATTCATAGGATTTCCTTTCAACTCATCCCGTCTCCATCGTCCAAGTGGAGAACCGGAAAATAATCCTCCTTGGCCCACAGAAAAGCCAAACAAGGCCCGCCGTCAACATCAGCGCAGCTCTTCGTTTTCCTCTTCACTTTGCAGCAAGAGCTGTTGGAGGAGCAGCCGGGCGGTCTCCTGCCGATACAGTTCGTTGGAACCATAGGCGGACTGGCTCGCCAGCGCGTCTCCAATCGCCGGATCTGAAAGAGCGGGACTGTCGCTCGCCGCCAGGGATAGGACGGAAAGACCCGACGGAGCCGAGGTTTTCATGGAACCCGGCGACAGCGCGTCAGCGCCGGCGTATCCCAGCACCTTGTTCACATAGCCCTGGGTATAGGGCGGCGGCCCGCCGTACTTGTTCACCGCGCCGGGGCCGGCGTTATAAGCCGCCAGTGCTTTGGAAACATCTCCGTCAAAGCGATCCAGCATCTGGCGCAGATACTTGGCGCCGCCCATGATATTCTGAGCCGGGTCAAAGGAATCGGACACGCCCAGCGAACGGGCTGTGGCTGGCATCAGCTGCATGACGCCCTGGGCGCCGCAATGGGAAACGGCGTCGGCTTTGAAACTGGATTCCACCTTTCCCACAGCTTTGAGCAGCTCCACCGGCACGCCATAGGCCTCCGACGCCTCCTGGAAATAATCGTCATATCCCGTTTCGCCGCCCTGATAAGCCGCGGCAAAGACCTGGGCAAAACTCTGGCCGCTCTTTTGAGCCGGGGAAACGCCGCCCGACCCAAGAG
>CAJUIK010000104.1 GCA_910585875.1 uncultured Eubacteriales bacterium
GTCGGCAGGCCGCAAAGCTCGGAGATAACCCGGCGGCTCCGCCCCTGCCGCTCCCTCAGCCGCCGCAGCCTATCCGGGAATTTTTCTTCCATCCTCAATCGCTCCCTTCTATCCATAAAAAATCCCCGCCGCCTCATATCTGAGACAGCGGGGAAAAGAGGGAAAATCTACCTTCGGTCGGACTGAATTTTGCTCACAAGCGCTTCCTGCAAAACCTGGGAAAAGTTAATCCCCATGGATACCGCGCGCTCGTTCAGCCAAGCCGGGATTGTCAGGGTTTTTTTCACCGCCTTGGCGCGCTGATATTGGTTGATATCGCAGGCCACCAACGAAACAAAGCCGTCGCCTTCCCAGCCTGCCGCCGATGGGTCGGAGGGCGCGGGCAGCTCTCGGTTTTCATCCAGCAGCGTCAGCAGATACCCGGCCAAAGCCTCCTGGGCGCTGGCCATGGTTTCGTTGAGGGCGTCGCCATAGGTTTGGCAGCCCTCCAAATCGGGAAATTCGACCCAGTAAGCCTCGTCCTCTTTGTGAAAAATCGCAGGATAAACAAACAGCATGATCTTACCTCCAATCGGTCGAAGAGCGGGGCCTATTTCAGCCCCGTCCTCTTGAGTATGGCGTTCAGTAAGCTGGCGGGAACATCTTTGCCATGGATGGGAACCGTTTCAATTTGGCCGTCCTTTTCCAGGATATGATGGCTTCCGTGTATTCTCTTGAGCCTCCATCCATGTCTCTTTAATAGATTCAGCAAATCTTTGTCTTTCATGCCCCTTCCTCCTTACGATTGCAGTATAACACGTGCTGCACGTATCGTCAAGAGGGTTCCCGAAAAATTTTCCTTGCTGTCTCGATATGAAGCTGTCAAGGTGCTGTCGTATCGGTCAGTTCGCCCGTTTCCTTCACTACTCGACCAAATGCCAGTCTTCTGCCAGCATATCAGCCTGCGATGCAAGCCATCCAAGTTGGATACCGGAAGTTCCGATAAATGCGATGCTCTTATTGCCGATTGCGTCATGATTCGCATTCACAACATCGCCAAAAGCATTTTTGTAGCTGATGCAGGTTGCGAGTTCAATATATTGATTTTTCCCATTCCAGCCTTCTCGGGATGCTTTCTTTCCCCTCTTAATTGCCTCGATTGCTTGTCCAAAATTCAAAATTATTGCCCCTTTCTCTCTTTCACATTGCCCAGTCGTTTTCCCCGAAACAAAATCTCTCTCATTTTCCTGCCCTATTTGCGGCAAGCATAGGCAACCAACGCGCCCATGATTTCGCCCCAAAGCTCTTTTGGGTACGGATTCAGTATCTTCATCATATCGCCAATAGCTTGTTCAAACCTTTCACTGGGGACAGATACCAGGATATCAGATCTCAAATGACAAATCGGACGCACGCCCACACGGCCGTTGTCCGTGATCGCATTGCCCAGCGTGTTGTCAGTGTAGACGCTGCGCACACAGCACGCGTTTGTAGGGGCGCACGTCCACGGGGTGAGCGTCCACGACTATCCAGGCGAAAAAACAAAAAAAGAAAAAATCCGTGTTCAAGCGCTGGTGGTTCTGGATTTTAATTTTCTTTTTTATCCTGCTGATCGCGCCAAAAGATGAGGAAAAACAACCAGAATCCGGCGGCTCTGGAAAAGCCTCCGACAGCCTTCAGCTGGGCGACGTCCCTATCAGTCTAAAAGCGCATCCTGTAAAAAACGGAACTGGAACAGAGACGCTGTTCGATATCGGCGTTGGGAAAATAGAAAAATCCGACGCCCAAAAAGCTTCCTCCGATCAGTTTAATCAGTTTTTAGACAGCTTGGATTTTACTGATTTTCATGGCACTATTGTATTGGAGTTTGAGGACGGCACGGGCCTGGTTTTCAGCGAAGGGACAAAAAACGTTTCCGCGGACTATGGCGCCTTGGACCTCAGCGAGGGCAACTTCACCATCACACAGCGCCTGGGCGCCGCCTGGAACGACGCCGACCAAGGCTGGTATTACATGACGGTTGAAGAAATGAGGCAAAAGGATGAAGCGCAACAACCGCTGGAAACTGCCCCGGAGGAAACCCAAGTTTCGATGGACGCGCTTTCTTCCATGATAAAAGCTACCCTGGATCAGAACTTCGCCGGAAACAGCGTCAGCATAGAGGGCAATACTGTCACGGTAAATCTATGGAATGATGGGGTTGTCGCCGCGCTCCAAGCCATTCAAGCTGACGGCGGCGGAGCCGATCATCCAGATTGGGTCGCCCTTAAGGATGGTATGTCCACACTTTCTTCCTCCATCCAAGCCCTGATTGACACCTGCGGTTATCCAGATGTCAATTTGATCATCAATGTACTGAACGACCAGAATCATGACAACACGCTGCTGTCGCTGCTGGAAGGCCAGGTCGTCTATGATGTTTTAGCCCAATAACGCCCAACGCGACGCAACCATAAAAAAACCGCCCCCGGCGCGGCAAACGCTGAGGGCGGCGCAGATACCATAGGGGCAGGCCCCAGATGATACCGATCGTCAAGGTTTATTCTATCACCTGCCTTGGTTTTCTGCAACCATTTTTCAGAAAAAGGACAGGTGATTTTTTTTTGAGAAATCCCAATGGATACGGCACAGTGGCCAAGTTGTCCGGCGTCCGCCGCAGGCCGTACATCTCAAAAAAGTGTCCGGCTGGAAGGAGAACGGCCAGCCCCAATACAGTATCATCGGCTACGCCGCCACCCGGGAAGAGGGAAACCTGCTACTGGCGGAATACAACCGCAACCCCTGGGACGTGGACCAGGCCAAGATCACCATGGAACAGCTCTATCGGCTTTGGCGGGAGAAAAAGGCCCCCAAGCTAGGGCAAGCCAATCAGAAAGCCCTGTCCACAGCCTTTTCCCATTGCAAAAGCCTCTACCATCTGCCCTATAAGCAGATCAAGGCATTCCAAATGCAGGATTGTATCGACGGCTGCGGCAAGGGATACAGCACCCAAGGGGCCGTCAAAAGCCTGTGGGGCCATCTGGACCGGTTCGCCCTGGAGCTGGACGTAGTCAGCCGCTGCTATTCCGAACAGCGAGTATCTCTATCGCCAAGCCTGGGCCTCCCTGACGGCCCGCCTGGGCGTCCGGCGGGTCCCCCACGAATGCCGCCACACCTTTGAATCCCTGCTGGACAGCGCCGGCGCAAATCGCCGCTGCATCGACCTGATGATGGGCCACGTCTCCAAAGACACCGGCAACCGGGTCTATAACCACAAAACCCTGGAAGAACTCAAAGCCGCCATCGAGCTCATCAAAGCACCCGTTGAACATTGAACAAATAACACATTAGTAACAAACCAAGCGGAAACCCCTGTAAACTCAAAGGTTCCCGCTTGATTTTTGGATATTCTACCAAAGCGAAAAAAGAAATAGAAAAGTCGGTTCGCCCCAACGGGCCCGCGCCATGAACGTCATTCCTCTCCCCCCCTGCAATGCGTCCGCTTGCCGGCCCTCCGCTTATATGATATACTGTTTGATAACGCGCATGGTTGAACCCGTCGCAAAAGCGCGGCGCAGGCCGCTCTATTTAGAGGATCCGGAAAGGAAGATGAAGCATGGGAATTTACAAAAAAGAGGCCTCCTGGGAGGAGATGAAGCGGGAGGCAAGCCGCCGCATGGAGCTGCTGAAACTGGAACCGCAAACCGTCCAAGAGTTTGAGGCAGGGGCGTTATATCTGTCCCGACAGCAGGGCGGTCAGATCGCTCTTCAGCCGGCGGACGAGGAAGCCCGGGCCTGGGCGAGCCAATTTGAGCGGGAATATGAATGTCTGGTCTATCATGCGCTTCGGGCAGACACGCCCTTGGCGGGGACGTGCCAGGCTCTGCTCTTCGTCTCCCCTGCGTCTTCGGACTGGGGCAGAGAGCGGGATTACATCAAACGCGCCGGCCTGGTTTATGCCTATGTGAGCTCAGAGCTTGAAGACGGCGTTGGCGAAATCATGATATCGCCTCAAAACGGCGGCTTGATTTGGCTGGCATAAGCGATGATGAAAAGATAGGAGGCGACGAAGCCATCACTTATGTAATATCCGACATTCGCGGTTGCTTTGACAAATATAAAGAAATGCTGTCGTTCATCGAGTTTGTTCCCCGGGACGTCCTCTATGTATTAGGGGACGTGATCGACCGGGGGCCGGACGGGATCAAAATTTTGCAGGATATGATGCCCCGGCCCAACGTGTTCCCCCTGCTGGGAAATCATGAATTCACTGCCGCTGTATGCCTGCCCTGGCTCATGAAGGAGGTTTCCCGCCAAAGCCTGGACGCTTTGGATGAAATACAAATCGCGGCCCTCGGCGAATGGGTTGCAAACGGCGGCGGCGCCACCATCCGCGGCCTGCAAGAACTCAGCCAGGAGGAGCGGGAGGATATCCTGGAATATTTGCAGGAAATGGAGCTGTTCGCCGAAGTCCAGGCCGGCGGCCGATCTTTTGTATTGCTCCATTCCAGCCTGGGCAATTTCTCCCCTGTTAAAAAGCTGGAGGAATACGCGCTGGAGGATTTCCTGTTTGGCCGGCCCGAACCAAACGCGGTCTACTACCCGGATAAAACCTTGGTTTTCGGCCATACGCCCACCCGAATTTTAGGCGGCAAAGACAAAATCTTCCGGCAAAAGACCTGGATCGACATCGACTGCGGCTGCGCGTTCAAAGGCGGGAACTTGGGCTGCCTGTGCCTGGACACCATGGAGGAATTTTACGTATAAGCCGCGGCGGCGCGACGGCCGTACTCCGTATCGCCCCTCTCTGCCCGTGGAAACAGCCCCGTCCTCCTCTTGGCCCCCAACCGGACCCCGCCGGGAGGCCGGGGGAAGGTCGGGAAGGGGGCCGGCCCCCTTCCCGAGAGGCAGCGCCGGCGGTCACGCCTCCCAATCCCTCCGCCGGCTTTGCAAAAAATTGACGAACGTCGGTTTTTTGCCGGCCCCTCTGCAGAGGGGCCGCTGCCTCCCCCGCCGGCAAAAAAAGAGGCTGGCCATATGGCCAGCCTCTTTTGGTTTTCGCCGCAGCGAAAAC
>CAJUIK010000105.1 GCA_910585875.1 uncultured Eubacteriales bacterium
ATCATATCATAAGCGAAGGAGGCGATATAGCTGTTGGAATCATAGGACATAAACATCCCGCCGCCGGAATTGGTTCCCGCCAGGGATTCAAATTCCTGGCGGAGCAGGATTTCGCCGGCCTCTATCTTGGCGGCGACCTTGTCGTAAAACTCCCCGCCGGCTTGGATACTGACTTCATTTTCGTCAAAATAGTATTTTCCGTCCCAATCTTCTCGGTCGCAGTTCCAAATGATCCAGTCATATACGGCTTTGATCTGCTCCCGGGGGCTTTTGCCCTCTGTGGGGATTTGCTTCAGCACCTCCTCCGCCATATAATCCACATCGGCAAAACCGACGTAGATGGGCTTGCGCTCAGGGGCGGCAAAGACCCCCGACGGCGCCATGGCCAGCAGCAGCGCCGTCGCCAGCAACAGGGAGACCGCTCTTGTCCTCAATTTTTTCATTTCTCAGCAATCCTTTCTCTCCCGCCCGAGAACGGCGGGCTTTTCTTGTTTCTTTCTTCATTATATCAAATAAAACCGCCGCCGCAACAAGTTTTTACCGGCCAGGGGGGCGAAGGCTCCCGGCTCAACGTGAGAAGCGCGGCGGGCAGCCGCCCCGAACTATGGGATCTTGTGCAAACGCGCTTTTTCCCTTATAATCAGCGGCAGGCACGCCTTCCAAGCTCTTGGCCCAAAATCGGCTCATCGGCCAGCTTCGTCATTTGATGCAGAAGTAAAGAAAAATTTTCGCTTGGATTGATTTATTGGTTTATTTAAGAAATCAAACTCTATCTTTATGACTTTTCATTTTAATTCTTGCTTTGTTTCACAAAATAGATTTCTTCATTTCGTCTTTGCATATTCTTTCGTTAGCGAATGAAAGCAAACCACATAAGGAATACAATTCTTCTATGCAAGAAGATTTATACTCCATATATTTTTCTATGTCGTTAGGAAATAATTTACAACTTTTTCCTTAACCTCGCTATATTTTTTTACCGCATCGGGATTATTCCTAAGAAACTCTCTGAACGTGATATGACGAAACAACTCCTCGGAATTCTGAGGGCATACATACAAATGATGGGGCTGCAAATGCGGTTTGTCAGAGTATCTAAAGGCTTCTCTATCCTTTATTCCCAAATTTTCTTCATGAAAATAGCCAATATTTTTCAATCTGCTTACAATACAATCAAAAACCGAATAGTTGCTGACAACCACATCAATATCAATAATTGGCTTTGCAGAAATTCCTTCCACTGAAGTGCTCCCAACGTGTTCAATACATATCGCTAAGTCTTCTATCGCGCTTACAAGCCCTCGTTTTATGTTTTCAAAATCAGTTTTCCATTTAAAGTCATACGATAAGGCAATTACATTTTGGGTTCGCATTTTCACCCCCCAAGCTCTAATTTCCTTAAAGGTTTTAAATCTTTTGTAAGTTTTGCCTGATGGAATTTTCTTTCACATTGCGCCTCTATACTCTCTCTGACTGCGCCGCCGCGTTGAGCGCCAAGTTCCGCCGCAGAGGGGCGACGCCCCGCCAGGCGAAAGCCCGGCTCCCGTATTGCCGGCGGAATTCCCGCTGGGACATGCCCTCCAGCTCCTCGGCTGTCAAAGTCGCCTGGATCTGTTCCAAAAATTCCGGCAGTTCCGTCCGCTCCGGCGCCCGATTGGCCGGGCAGACCCGCTGGCAAACGTCGCAGCCCCAAATCATCCCGCTCCTGCCAATCAGCCGCTGTTGTTCCGCCGTCAGTTCCCCCCTTTGCTGAGTCAAGGCGGAAAGGCAGCGGCCTTGCTCCAGCCGACCGTTTTCATCCAGAGCGCCGCCGGGGCAGGCCTGCCGGCACAGGCCGCAGCCCTCGCATCCGCAGGGTTCTCGCCCCCCCTCCAGCGGCAGGTCGGAGGCGACGACGCCGCAGAAAACATAACTGCCCCAGCGCTGGGTCAGCAGCAGGCCGTTCTTCCCCATCGCGCCCAACCCGGCCCGAGCGCAGGCGTAGACTTCGGGAAAAGGAGAAACGTCGGTATATCCCCGAAAATTAAAGCCGGGGAATTCTTTTTTCAGCATTTCGCACGCTCTGTCCAGCCGGCGACCAGCCGCTAAATGATAATCCATGCCCCGTGCATAAATAGAAAGGTTTCCCGGCGCCAGATTGTCAAAATAGGGGAACACGCAGCACAGTAGCCCCTTCAAGCCGGGGACCTGTTCCAACGCCCGCCTCCGGCTCTTCTCCTCCATTCGTGCCAATATCGGCCCAGGCGCCAGAGCGGCCGCCTCCCCTTGGCAGCAGCCTGCCAGAATTTCCACCGCCTTTTCTTCCTTCTCCATAAAGCGTCCCCCTTTCAAAGATTTGACTCCTGTTCTTTATTTTACAGGAAAGCGAGGCTTGATACAAATGATTCTTCAGCTTTTGGGCGCTGCCGGCGCTGGAAAGTCCACATTAAGCGCGATGTTGTCTCGCCAAACCGGCCTGCCCCTGCTCCAAGCCGATTTCTATCGCTGGCAGGACGGCCAATTTGAGCAAACGCGTCCTGTTTCTGTCCGCCGGGCCATGCTGGCCCAAGACCTGGCCTGCCATCCTTCTTGTTTGCTGGACGGCGGCCTGTCCGACTGGCTGCCAGAGGGGCTGCTTCAGCCCGATTTGCTGATTTTGGTCCGCTGCCCCCAGAAAACGCGCATGGAGCGGCTGATCCAGCGGGAGCAAACCCGGTATGGGCGGCAGTGTCTATCGCCCGACCACCCCCATTATCAGCTGACTCAGGAATTTCTAAACTGGGCGGCGGGATATGAGGACTATGGCCTGGAAGAGTCCAATTCTCTGGCCTCTCACATGGCCGTTTTGGCCCAAACGCCCTGCCCCAGCCTTGTGCTGTGGAATACGGCCTCCCCGGAAATCCTGCTCCGCCAGGCGGCGGAACTCTTCCGGCTGCTGTAAAAACTGTCAAACAACAGCCTGCAACTGCGCTTTTGTCCATAACGGCTCCCGAAAAAAACATGTCGAAAAAAGACGAATAAGCGATATATAGCCAGATAGATATGATATAATAAAAAAGAACCGACCGTCTGGGGGCAGCGAGGCCGGGCGAGGGTTCTTTGGCAGAGGGGGTGCAGGATGTGGTCGGCGCAGAAGGGCGCGGGCCGGTTTTTCTCCTTCCAGAAGGTCGGGAAATTACAACCTTTTAGGAGGAACGACCATGAAAAGAAAGATCTATCCGACGCTGCTGGTTCTATGGTGTATTTTGCCCATGTTCTGGATGAGCCTGAGAGCCTCGCCCAACGGGCAGGAAGCGGCGCCCATCGAGGACCCTTTCGCCTTCCAAGACCCTTCCCTGCCGGATTCCGCGCCCCTGACCAGAGCCCAAGCGGCCGCCCTGTCCGTCCGGACCTTGAAGATCCGGGAGCAAGGGGATTTGCAGGCCTTTTCGGACGTCCCCGCCGGGGCCTGGTACCAAAAGGAACTGGCCCAAGCGGTAGCCGCCGGCCTGTTTGAGGGCTATCAAGGGCTGCTGAGGCCAGAAGACCCCATCACCCGCCAAGAGGCCGGAATCGTGCTGTCCAGGCTGCTGTCTTTAGAGGAAAATGAAGAAAAATTGAGCGATTTGCTGCAAAACCGGCCCCGGGAATCCCTTTCCCGGGGCGAATTTTTGCGCTTGGCCAACTCTTTGCTCCCCCAAAGTTTGGAACCCGGCGCTCAAGATTGGGAAATCCAGGGGTCGGTTTTGCTGTCCTTCCCTGGAAACTACAGCCGGCTGGTAATAGACGGGGATCTGGTGATTTCCGAAGGGGCGGAAGGCCAGGTGTTCCTCCAAGACGCCCTGATTTCAGGCCGGGTGCTCATCCGAAGCGGCGGCCAAATCCAGTTGAAGGGCCGGGTCCAAACCCGACAAATCGAAATCGCCCCCAGCTCCAGCCGCCTCCGGCTGGACTGCCAGACAGAACAGCCTTTGGCTTTGGAAAACCACGGGGATTTGGCCTATTTAGATGGTAAATTCTCTACAATATCCCTGAGCAAAGCGAACAGCCAAACCCTGTTTGCCGGCCAAGCGCAGACGGTATCCTTGCTGGAAAACGGCGTCTGTTTTCAAGCTCTGCCCGGCTGCGGCGTCTCCTTGGCCCACATTCAGGGCAGCGACTGCATGGTCTTGGGCCAAGGCCGGGTGGACCAAGCGACGGTTTCTGGCGAAAATGCTCGAATTGACATCGCCGATACCGCCGTTTTCCTGTTGGCCGGCGCTCAATCCGTCTGGGTTGGGGACCGGCTGCTGACCCTTGGCGGCAGCTTGCAGCCCTCCCCGCCGGAAAAGAAAAAACCGGAAAATACCCCCTCTTTCCCGGGCGTTTCTGGGCCGTCGCGGCCGCCAGAGGCGGAAAAGCCAGAAGAACCGGCGGATTCGCCCTCTGCGGACAGCGTGAGGCTGGACCGGGGCCGGTCCGATTCTGCCATTCTGGGTTTGGAAACCGAAGCCAAAGGGGAGGTTTTGACGCTGCGCCTCCAATCAGAAGCCCTATTATCTGGCAAATTGCCCGACGGCCTGGAGGACTATTTCCACCAAAGGCAGCCCGACGGGCCCTTCGCAGCCGTCGCCCTGATCTTCCAACCTCCGGAAGGATTGGAAGGCGCCGAGACGGCGACCATATCCTATTCCAGCAGCACGCTGCTGCAAATGGGCTACGGCCCGGCGGACAGCACAGACGCGATTACATACCAGATCGAAAACGGCCTGCTGCAAGTTGAGCGGCGCTTTTCCGCCTCCGAGCTGGCGGAAGGACTGCCGCTGATTTTGCCCTTTTCCTACCAAAAAGAGCAAATCCCCATCTGCATCAATTGGGGCGAAGACGGGCCCCGGCAAAACTATTTGCTGGAA
>CAJUIK010000106.1 GCA_910585875.1 uncultured Eubacteriales bacterium
GGAGCTTCCGGTGCATTTTATAGCGGGGGATATGGATCCGGTGGGGGATTACGGCCGAGGGGTTCGCAAGGTCTATGAAAGCTTCCGCCGGGCGGGGATGGAACAGATAGAGCTCAAGCTCTATCCCGGCGGCCGCCACGAAATGCTCAATGAAATCAACAAGGAGCAGGTCTATGACGACGTGCTTCAGTTCCTTCAGCGCTGCTTAGGGCAGGGGGAAGGGGAGGCGTAACCCGGCCGAGGATGAAAAGAGGACTTGACAGAAGGGGAAAAACGTGCTTTAATATTGCCGGGCTGGTTTGCGCCGGCTGTGATTGAAATGAGATTGGAGCTGAGAGCGTGCGGAAAACTGCTTGCTGAAAAATCAATAGGGCATGGCGAAAAGGCCTGGGGGCCTTGATTTGTCTTGCCTCAGCAAGGAAAGTTTGACGCGCAGAATACCGGCTTTTGGGGTTTTTCGCCTGGATCCAGTTTGATCTGGCGGGCGGAGGCCGTCTATTGGAGACGCCTGTTTGGGCCGCGGGAAATCAACTTTCCCGCGGTCTTTTTGCGCCCAAACGGTATTCTGCGTTATTTGATATTGCAAAGGGGAGACGCTCAATGTCTTTGATTACCATACAAAACCTGACCTTCGGCTACGATGGAAGCCCGGACAATGTGTTTGAAAACGTAGACCTCCAGCTGGACACCCAGTGGAAACTGGGGCTGATCGGCCGCAATGGACGGGGCAAAACAACCCTTCTCCGCCTGTTGGAAGGCAGATATGACTACAGCGGCCAGATTCAGGCCGGGGTGGATTTCGTCTATTTTCCCTGGCAGCCCCGGGACAGAACCGCGCCGGCGGGCCAGGCGGCCTTGGAAGCGGCGGAAGGCGCGGAGGAATGGCGGCTGCTGCGGGAGCTGAACCTGCTGAAAGTGCCGGAAGAAGCTCTGGTCCGGCCTTTTGACACCTTGAGCGGCGGGGAACAGACAAAAATCCTCATTGCCGCCCTATTTCTGCGGCCCGGCGCGTTCCCGCTGATCGACGAGCCCACCAACCATCTGGACGCCCTGGGACGCCGCCGGCTGGCGGATTATCTGCGGGGCAAGGGAGGGTTTATCCTGGCCTCCCACGACAGGGCCCTGCTGGACGGCTGCGCCGACCATATCCTCAGCGTCAACCGGCGGAGCGTTCAGGTTCGGGCGGGCAATTACTCCGCTTGGAAGCTGAATTGGGATAGACAGGACGCCTTTGAAAAGGAAAAAAACCAAAAGCTGAAAAAGGAGATCCGCCAGCTGGAGCAGGCGGCCCGGCAGACGGCAGGCTGGTCCGACGCGGCGGAGCGCAGCAAAAAGGGAAGCCGGAACTCCGGCCTGCGGCCCGATCGGGGCTATATCGGCCATAAATCCGCCAAGATGATGCAGCGGGCGAAGAATATCCAGCGGCGGCAGGAACGGCAGATAGAAGAAAAGGCCGGCTTGCTTCAGGACGCCGAGCTGGAAGCCAGCCTGACCCTGCGGCCCTTGGCTTGCGCCAAACCCCGGTTGATCCAGGCCCGGAACTTGGTTCTCTATCAAGAGGGAAGGCCCGTTTGCAGGCCGTTGGACTTCGCATTGGAGCCGGAGGATCGGGCGGCGTTGACCGGACCAAACGGCGCGGGCAAAACCACTCTGCTGCGGCTGTGCGCCGGCCAAACGGTGGAATATACCGGGGAGTTTTACCGGGCGCCGGGGCTGGAATTGGCCGTGGTTCCCCAAGATACCGGCAAACTGCGGGGCGATTTGCGGCGTTTGGCCCGGGATCAGGGCGCCGACGAAAGCCTGCTGATGGCCCTGCTGCGCAAACTGGGGCTGGAGAGAAAAGACCTAGAACGGCCGATTGAGCAGATGAGCGAAGGGCAGCGAAAGAAGACGGTTTTGGCCTTGAGTTTTTGCAAATCCGCCCACCTCTATCTGTGGGACGAACCGCTGAATTACATTGACTTGGCTTCCCGCCTTCAGCTGGAAGAGGCTGTGTTGGAAAGCCGACCTTCGATGCTGCTGGTGGAACACGACGCCGCTTTCATCCAGACGGCGGCCACAAAAATCATCCAGGTGGAGCCGGCGGACCGTTGAGTCCGCCGCCTCGCCTGGGGCGGAAAAAACGCCTCCGGGGATTCCCGGAGGCGTTTGATGATTCTGATTAGTCAGAAGTGTAGGGCAGCAGAGCCAGATGGCGAGCCCGCTTGATCGCCTCAGTCAGCTGGCGCTGATGCATGGCGCAGGTGCCTGTCATGCGGCGGGGCAGGATCTTGGCCCGGTCGCTGATATATTTGCGCAGCTTAGCGGTGTCCTTGTAGTCGATATGCTCGACTTTGTCCACGCAGAACTGGCAAACTTTTCTGCGGCGGCGCTCTCTCATGGGCCGCTCGCTTCTTGTTTCATTAGCCATTGTGGCGTCCTCCTTGTAAGATTTAGAAGGGCAGCTCGCTGTCGTCGGCGCTCAGCTCAGAAAAATCGCTGACGCTGGGCGCGGCGTCGAAGGGAATGGCGCCGTCGTCTCGGCGAGGCTGGGAATCCTTCTTTGATTCGGCGAAATAGACTTCATCCGCCACAACTTCTACCGATTTGCGCTTGTTGCCTTGCTTATCCTCCCAGTTGCGGGTTTGAATACGGCCGCTGACCGCCACCAACATCCCTTTGTGGAACCACTTGGAGACAAACTCCGCCGTGGAGCGCCAGGCCACGATATCCAGGAAATCGGTCTGCTTATCCTGGCCGTAAGTGCGGTCCACCGCCAAGGTAAAGGAAGAAACAGCGATGTTATTGGGAGTATGGCGCAGCTCGGGCTCGGCCACCAGCCGGCCCATCAAAATCGCTTTGTTCAGCATAGCGTCACCCGGCCTTTATTCCTGGGCCACGATCAGCGAACGCATGACGCCGTCGGTGATGTTGTAAATACGGTCCAGTTCGCGGGGGAACTCGGGCTTGCTCTCGAACTCGATGAGCGTGTAATAACCTTCGTTCATGTCGTTGATGGGGTAGGCCAAGCGGCGTTTGCCCCATTCGTTGACGTTGGTCACAGTGCCGTTGGCTTCGATCAACGTCTTGAACTTTTCGACCATGGCGGCGATGTTCTCTTCGCCCAGGTTGACGTCCACGATGAATACGGTTTCGTACTTGCCTGTGATTTTAGGCATAATCATTGCACCTCCTTTTGGACTTGTGGCCCGCGCCCCTTGGCGCGGACAAGGATAACGAATCAATATTACAGTCCGAGGCGCAAAATGTCAAGGCTTTTTTCGAAATTCTTTTGCAAAAACCAAAGCGCCTACGCCTGGATATCCATCTGGGGGGCGGGGGCCTCCGCCGGGGCGGCGTATTGGGCGTATTGGCCGGCGGCTTGGGGCGGATAGGCGGCGGCCAGATCCTGGGCCTGCTGGCGCAACTCCATGCGGACGGCGGCCATATGCCGCTGCATCCGGCTGTCGATTTCCGCCTCCCGGATATATCCGCCCTCTCGGATGGACCGGAGGGACCGCCGTCGGCCCAGCTCGGTTTTCAGCCGCTGGGCTTCCCGGTCCCGCTGCTGGGCCTGGGCCTTGCGGCGGCGGACTTCGGCGATTCTTTCCTGTTCCAGATCCCGCTTTTTTTTGCCGGCCCGGCCCAAAGCCTTTTGCAGCTGGCCGATGGCCGCCTTGATCTGCGGGGCGTTTTCAGAGTCCTGCCGCAGGGCCGTCCGCAGCTGGGCGATGCGCCGCCGGGCAAAACCCGCCGCCGAACTGACTTGGGCGGCGTTTCGGGCCCGGGCCAGCCGGGCGTAGGCCTCCATCGGCCCGTCGCCATACCGGGTGTTTTTCGGCAGCTTGAGCTGCTCCCGGCGCTCCTCCGCCTTTTCCCGGGCCTGCTGAATCATCTCCCGCAAGCTCTGAATCTCCGCGTCCTCCTTGGGCGGCTCCGGCCGAGGGGGCGCCGGAGCCTGCTCCGCCTGAGCGGGCTGAGGGGCCTCCATCCGAGGCGTTTTGGCGGCGGGATAGGGGGAGAACCCGCCGGTAATCCGCATATCGCTCATGATTAGCCCTCCTTATGAAGAAAATAGAATCATACTCATATTCGTTGGATACGGCGCCGGCTATCGCTCTGAGCGTCTATATGTTGCAAATAGTCCGTAAAACGCTGCGCTGAAAGAAGAATATTGATTCGCTGTATTCAAACAGAGACATGAAATGGAATTGGGACAAAAATAAACCTCTTATCAAAGATATCGGCCAGAGGACGCCGGATAGAAAGAGCGGTGGGAAAATTTTATTCTTAAGAATTTTGATTCTTGACATTTTTCCTCCAGATTTCTTATAATCGAAGGGGAAGAGCGGGGCGATCTGATTGGAGGGATTCCAGTTCACCGGCTCTATCTATTGCAAAAATAACAAAAGAAAACAATTTGACCGTCTGTATCGGAAAAAGGGGGAAAAGATGAAAATATTGCTCATGACGGTGTCTGCCGGACAAGGGCACACGGCCGCCGCTATGGCGGCGGAGGCCCGGCTGAAGCAGCTGGGCGCCGCGGCCCACACCATCGACGTCTATCAGCATATCAACAGTTTTATCGCGGAAACCCTGGACAAAAGCACGGCTCTTTATACCAAGGTGGTGCCGGATATTTACCGGATGGTCTACGATTATCTGGAGGGAGGGACAGAGGCCGACCAGGCCAACCTCTTTCAGTTTGTCAACAAGCTGTGCGCCTATAAAATGAGCCGGCTGACGGAGGAATACGACCCGGACGTCATCCTGTGTACCCATGTTTTTGCCGCCCAGCTGGCCGACGAACTCAAGCGCCGGGGCAAAACCCGGGCTCATATCGCGGGCATTGTGACGGATTATACC
>CAJUIK010000107.1 GCA_910585875.1 uncultured Eubacteriales bacterium
GCCCAGGCCAACCACGAGGTTGCGGAGGAGGAGATCGTCAAGCCGCTGCGCCGGGTGCTGCGGGCCGCCACCCAGGAGGACCGGCAGACGGCGGAGGAAAACGCCGAGCTGGAAAAGCAGGCCTTCGGCGTCTGCGAGCAGAAAATCCGGGCCCACGGCCTGGAAATGAAGCTGGTCTCGGTGGAATACACCTTTGACAGAGGGAAAATCCTGTTTTATTTTACAGCCGACGGGCGCATCGATTTCCGGGAGTTGGTCAAAGACTTAGCCTCGGTGTTCCGCACCCGCATCGAGCTGCGGCAGATCGGCGTCCGGGACGAGGCCAAAATGCTGGGAGGGCTGGGCATCTGCGGCTGCCCCCTATGCTGCGCCACTTTTTTGGACGATTTCGCTCCGGTTTCCATCAATATGGCCAAAGACCAGGGGCTGTCGCTGAATCCCGCCAAAATCTCTGGCAGCTGCGGCCGGCTGATGTGCTGTCTGAAATATGAAAACGAGGCTTATCAGGATTTGCTGCGCAACACGCCGTCTGTGGATTCTCTGGTGGAAACGCCCCAGGGCAGGGGCGTCGTCACAGAAGTCGGCCTGCTCCGGGGCCTGTGCAAGGTGCGGCTGGAGCAGAGCAGCGAAGCGCCGAAAACCTTCAGCCGAGACGAGCTGACCGTGCTGCGGCCCGGCCGGGGACGGGGCCGCAGAAGCGGCAAAAAGGCGGAGATTCCAGAGGAGCCGGCGGAAAAGCCGGCCCAGGCCCCGCAGGCGCCACGCCCGGAAGACGGAGCCCATCCAGAACCGGAACCCCGCTTGGAACCCGCTCCTCGGGCCGGGCGGGCGGAAACCCGGCCTCCCCGCCCTCCGCGCCAGGCGGAGCCAGAGGCCCAAGCAGAGCAGCAGGACAAGCCCTCTCGGCCGCCGCGCCAGAACAATCGCCGTCCGGGCGGCCGCCGCCCCAACAAGCAGGGCCGGGGCAAGGGCAAGCCGGAAAAAGAGGGATAAGGCCCGCGGCCGTCCATTGCCAAGCGCGCCGCCGGTTCTGCTTCAGCCTGGGGGCAAACCGGCCGCCGAGGGGCTTTTCCCACGAGGCTTTTGAAAACCGGCATATCTTCCAAGGGCGGTTCATAAGCATGAAGCAGGAAAAAAAGGAGGCGCGTCATGCTTATTTTTACTGCCAAGCTCAACCGGAAAAAGCTGCTGGCCATTGTGATACTCGCCGCCTTCGCCTTGGGGGCGCTGATTTTGGCGGCGCCGGACAAGGAGGAGGCTGTTTTTGGCTCGGCTAAGGGTCTGAAAACCGATCAGGATCGGCTGGAATTTATCCAAAGCCTGGGATATGAAGCCGATCCCCAGCCTCTGCGCAGCCAGCAGGTCGTGATTCCCAGCCAATTCGACCAGACTTATCAGCGGTATAACGAGCTGCAAAAAGAGTGCGGCTTCGACCTGGAACAATATCAAGGCAAGGCCTTGGACCTCTATACATATCGGGTGACCAATTATCCCGGCCAGCAAGAAGAGGTGATGCTGGATCTGCTTGTCGATAAAAACCGGGCGGCGGGCGGCGCCGTCTATTCCGCGGCGCTGGACGGCTTTATGCATGGGCTCCGGCCGGCGGCCTGAACCGGGGCGGGCGCGGCGGTGCCCGCTCTTTTTCGGGTTCGCGCAAAAAATTTTCTCCTGCAAACAAGGAATAAAAAACCATCCAATATTTAGGTTCTATGAGCAAAGTTTATAAATTTCTGCGCAAATAATTGTTGATATTCATCAAAAAAACCGTTAAAATAGACATAGAGTGTGCTCGAAATTTATTTATTTTAGACAAAGGGTGGTTTTCACATGGCGGCGCGTCTGTTTCAGAGCATATTGCTTGAGGTAAAAGACAAGGTTGATTTTATCCTGGGCGTAGTGGATAATACAGGTGTGATCACCGCCTGCACCGAGCTGAAATTTATCGGCGAGAGCATCGAGGCCGCCGCGGAATTTTTCAAAACCGGTCTGGAGGAATTGCAGACCGGCGGATATACTTTCCATCTGGTGGGCGGCTTCGAGGGCGGCGGGGAAAACGCGGTGTTCGCCGGCAGCGTCAGCGAGCAAGCTTCTTTGGTGTGCGGGCTCACCGCCGTGGCCATCAAAAACAGCAAGACCCAGTATGACGAAAAGCACGACAAGGTGGCTTTTGTCAAAAAAATCATTCTGGATAACATCCTGCCCGGGGATATTTATATCAAATCCCGGGAGATGCATTTTGTGAGCGAATGCAAGCGGGCGGTTTACAGCGTCCGTTTGGAGGACAGGCAGGACGCCGCCGTGACGGAAACGCTGGCGCAGCTTTTCCCAGACAGGCAGAAGGATTTTGTCGTCGCCATCAGCGAAAGCGAAATCGCTCTGGTCAAAGAGCTGAAAAGCGGAGACAGCCGGGAGGTCGTCCGGGTGGCCGAACAGATCGACCGGGCGATGGACGAGGAAGTGGGCGCTCCCCACGTTATCGGCGTGGGCTCTGTGGTCAACCAGCTGAAGGACGTGGCGCGGTCTTTCAAAGAGGCTCAGATCGCCGTGGACGTGGGACATGTGTTCAGCGAAGAAAAAACCATCATGAACTTTGAAAACCTGGGCATCGGCCGGCTGATTTACCAGCTGCCCACCACCCTGTGCGAGATGTTTTTGTCCGAGGTTTTCAAAAAAGGCTCCATCGAATCGCTGGACGAGGAAACGCTGTTTACCATCCATAAATTCTTTGAAAACAACCTGAACGTGTCGGAAACCTCCCGCAAGCTGTTCGTCCACCGGAACACCCTGGTTTACCGGCTGGACAAGATCAAAAAGCTCACCGGCTTGGATCTGCGGGAATTCGACAACGCCATTGTGCTCAAGGTAGCGCTGATGGTCAAGCAGTACTTAAAATCGAGAGAAATCATGATGTAGATCATCGAGGCCCTTTGCCAGGAAGGGCGCGATGGTCTGTTTCCATTTTGCCCGGCCCTTGTTTGGGGCCGGCGAAATTTGCGGGAAGGGGCGGCTGCCGAACCATGATTAAGCTGATAGATACATATAAAACTTATGACAACGGCACCAAAGCGCTGAACGGCGTGAATCTGGAAATCCAGGACGGGGAATTTGCCTTTATTGTGGGCCCTTCCGGCTCGGGCAAATCCACCATGATGAAGCTGATGACGGGGGAAATCCGGCCCACCAGCGGCAAGGTCTATGTGAACAACTTTGATTTGACTACCATCAAAACCAAGCAGCTGCCCTATATGCGGCGGACAGTGGGCGTGGTCTTCCAGGATTTCCGCTTGATCGATAAAAAGACGGTGTTTGAAAACGTAGCCTTCGTCATGCGGGCCGTGGGCGCCCATCCCCGCGTCATCAAAAAGCGGGTGCCTTATGTGCTGGATCTGGTGGGCGTGCTGCACAAGGCCCGCCGATATCCCGACGAGCTTTCCGGCGGCGAACAGCAAAGGGTGGCTATCGCCCGGGCGCTGGTCAACAACCCCAAGGTTATCATCGCAGACGAGCCCACCGGAAACCTGGACCCCGCCCGCTCTCTGGAGCTGATGACGCTGCTGGGCAAAATCAACGATTTGGGAACCACTGTATTGGTGGTGACTCACGAGAGGGATTTGGTCAACCAATTCGGCAAACGGGTCATCAGTATCGACCGGGGCCGGGTGGTAGGGGACCATTCCGGCGGGTATTACGACGACCTGGAACTGATATAACTATAACCCGCGCTCTCAAGCGCTCGAAAAGCGGAGGCTTCGCCGGCCGGACAGGCAGGGCCTGCGCTGCGCGGCGGGACGCCGTCGATTTTGCGGCTGCGGCGCCCGTCGCCGCCTTGAAGGGAACCGGAGGGATTCTTTCAAGCGCGCCAATTATAATGTAAGGCGGTATTGGCAAAATGAAACGCTGGAACTTGAGTTATTATCTGAAAGAAGGGGTATCCAACTTCTTTTCCCATCGGCTGATGTCTGTGGCGGCCATTACCGTCATCACGGCTTGCCTGCTGATCACCTCCAGCTTCAGCCTGATGGCCTATAACCTGAGCTTGCAGGTGGCCAAGCTGGAAACCCAGAGCGAAATCATGGTCTGGGTGGAGGATTCTTACGACCAGGCCAAGGCACGGGAGCTGGAAGGGCAAATATTGGCCCTGGACAATGTGGAGGAGGCCCAGTTTATCCCCAAGGAAGATTCGCTGGAGGATTATAAAAACCAGTTGGGGGAGGACGCCTATATCCTGGAGGGCTTGGAGGACGACAACCCCCTGCGGGACGGATACCGGGTGACGATGCGGGATATTTCCCTGCATCAGCAGACTGTGGAAGGCTTGGAGGGCATTGAAGGCATTGCGGAAACCACCAGCAAAAAGGAGTTTTCCGATAGCCTCATCAAGGTGCGGGGCGTAGTCAACGCCATTTGTTATACGCTGATCGCCATGCTGGGCGCCGTCTCCATCTTCATTATCTCCAACACGGTGAAGCTGGCCATGTTCGCCCGGCGGGAGGAGATCGCCATCATGCGCATGATGGGCGCCACCAGCCATTTTATCCGCTCTCCCTTTGTGGTGGAGGGCTTGCTGCTGGGGGAAATCTCGGCGCTGATCGCCTTCGGCCTGGAGTGGCTGGTGTATGATTATATCGCCGAAGGGTTGGTGGGCGCCACCGGCTTGATGGATATGGTGGAGTTTTCCGCTCTGTCCTTGCCGCTGCTGGGGGTCTTGTTGGTCGCCGGCCTGGCGCTGGGCTCGGGGGGCAGCGTGGCCACCATCCGCAAGTTCTTGAAGGTATAGGGCGCCGGTTGGAAAGATTGGCTTTGGCGGTTTTCCAACCGCGTTGACGGCATCAAATCAAAAG
>CAJUIK010000108.1 GCA_910585875.1 uncultured Eubacteriales bacterium
TGCGGGCCTTGGGCGCGGAAGTCGCCGTCTCCGCCCGGAAGCCAGAGGATCTGGAACTGGCCCGCTGCGCCGGCCTGGAGGCTATTGAGACGAAAGAAATCGGCCGAATCCTGCCCCGGCATGACGTCATATACAACACCGTCCCAGCCCTGGTATTGGACAGGGAAAACTTGGCGCTGCTGCCGCCCCATACATTGACCATTGACCTTGCTTCAAACCCAGGGGGGGCTGGCTTTGAAGCAAGGGGGAGCCTGCGCAGGCGGCGTCGAAAAAGGGCCCTTACGCCCGAGGCCGAGCCTTGGGCGTAAGAGCTATTTTATTGGGTGTGGTGATAATGGTGGTATCGCTTCACCATATCCAGGATGAATTGTTTGCCGTTGTCGTCCAGAGAACCCACCAGAACGCCGATTTCTTTCTGAATCCCATCCGCCGACGCTTCGATATTGTCTTGCAACAGGCTGTCCACTGTGGCGCCCAAGGCGTTTGCAATGTCCACCAGCGTTTCCAGGCTGGGTTTTCCTTCGCCCCGTTCGATTTGTCCGATAAAATTGATGCTTTTATCTGTCCGCTCAGCCAACATTTCCAGCGTCCAGCGCAGCAGAAGACGCTCGTCCCGTATTCGTTTGCCCAAAAGCGCGTAATTCATAAAAAAACACCTCCGCCATTATTTTGGAGAATGTACAAGCGTCATAAAAGCAACTATAAAATTAAAAGAAATTGACTATAAGATTAAAAGGTGGTATACTTTCGTCAACGGATCAGAAAACGGCGCGATTGAGAAATTGCGACGCCATTCAATGGAAAGAGGGAATGGAAAATGGATGAAAATTCCTCGGGGAAGGGATTGGGATATGGAATGTTCGTCGCAATTATATTGGCGATCGGCTTTATTCTTATCATGTGTTCAAGCGGCCGTTCAGATTCCATGATTCAGATAGAAACTTGTGGAACGTGCGGAAAAGACTTTGTTAGCTCTGCAAATAGAAAATCCATTCAAAATACAACTATGTGCGAGAAGTGTTATCAAAATGTTCGGCGAGGACAAGGAACAGAAGAAACTGCAGACAATTCAGCTCTACAGCAAAGAAAATAGGGCGCTCAAAGCGAATTTGAGCGCCCTATGTTTAAGCAGGCGCCTGAAAGGAAGAGGAATTTTAGATTGTTGGAACTGCGCCGCGTGAAAATGAAGCGGCAAAATAATCTTTCTTCCTTCCCAAATTCCTCAAACTGTGGTAAAGTAGAGCCAGGACCCATCATTACAAAGAAGGGAAGCGATTTCTATGCTGAAATTCAACCGGGACGACCTACCCATCCTGCTGGTGCAGGGCAAGGTGCGCCACTCCAAGGGGGCCCAGGCTTACCGCCACACCATCGACGGCGAGCCCTTTACTCTGCCGGCCACCGGCGGCATTACGCTGAACGCCAAGATTGGCGACCGCTGCGTGGGCTGGGCCGCGGATCACCTGGAGCCGGGCGTCACCGCCCGCAATGAGAACGACGACTATAACGCCGCTCTCCAGGGCTTGTCCTGCGTGGGCAACAAGGCTGTCGTCCGTTCTGGCGACGCCAAAGGCGCCGTGGGCTTCGTCACTGGCAAACACGGCGGCTGCGAGCATTTGCTGTGCTATTTTGACGACGAGACCATGGAAAAGATGTCCATCGGAGACACCATCGACGTCCGCTCCCAGGGACAGGGCATGAAGCTGCTGGATTACCCGGAGATCCTGCTGCGCAACATGAGCCCCGAGCTGCTGGGAAAGATGAATATCACAGAGCTGGGCGGCAAGGTTCAAGTGGGCGTTTCTAAAATTGTGCCCGCCTGCATCATGGGTTCCGGCCTGGGCGCCTCCACCTCCTATTATGGCGATTACGACATCACCCTCCACGACCAGAAAATCACCAAAGAATATGGCCTGGACAAGCTGCGCTTCGGCGATATTGTGGCCATTTTGGACGCAGACACCCGCTATGGCCGGAACTTTATGACCGGCGCCGTCACCATCGGCGTGGTGGTGCACAGCGACTGCATCCTGGCCGGCCACGGCCCTGGCGTCACCACCCTGATGACCTGCAAGACCCCGCTGATTGAAGCGGTGATCGACCCCAACGCCAACTTGGCGGATTACTTCGTCAAATAAAGATTCCCGGAGGGGCAAAAGCGGCGGAATGTCCCGCCGCTTTTTTTGCATATGCTCTTCCAGGAGGCGATTTGAATGGAGGATTTGACAACCCGCTGCCGGTTGGCGGGAGAGGGAAAGGGCCCCAAAGGGGCGCTGCTCCTGGGTTCGCCGGTTTGGCCATGAGGGCCGGGCTCTATCTCCGCCTTTCTCGAGAGGATGGGGAAGGGGAGTCCCAGAGCATCGCCAGCCAGCGGCTGCTGCTGACCCGGTATTGCCAGGAGCAGGGCATCCCCATCGGAAACGAATATGCGGACGACGGCTATACAGGAACAAATTTCCAGAGACCCGCCTTTCAGCGAATGCTGGCGGACATCGAAGCCGGCCTGATCGATACGGTGATTACCAAAGACCTTTCCCGGCTGGGGCGGGATTACATCATGACGGGCCATTACCTGGAGCGGTATTTCCCCGAAAAAGGGGTGCGTTATATCGCCTTGGGGGACAATATCGACACCCTACGGGGCCAGGACGATATGACTCCGTTCCGGGCGGTAGTCAACGACCTGTACGCCCGGGATATTTCCCGGAAAGTCCGCGCTTCGCTGGACGCCAAAAAGCGGGCGGGGCAATTTATCGGCGCTCGGCCGCCCTATGGCTACCGCCGGTCTGACCAGGACCATGGCAAACTGGAGGAGGAACCGGAAAAGGCCCGCTGGGTCCGGCGGATGTTTGAATGGGCGGCTCAAGGCCAGAGTCCGGGGCAGATCGCCCGGCGGCTGGACGGGGAGGGGGCCGCGCCGCCTTCGGGCAAGGCGGCCTGTTGGAGCGGCGCTATGGTTCGGCGCATCTTAACCTGCCCCACCTATCGGGGGGATCTGACTCAGAACCGCTCTCGAAAAATCAGCCATAAGGTGGAAAAGTCTGTGGCTCTGCCGCCCGGCCAGTGGATTACGGCGCCGGGCGCCTGTCCGCCTTTGGTGAACTCGGATTTGTTTCAGCGGGCTCAAGCGGGGCTGGGGGGCAGAAAATCGGGCAAAAGGCCCTTGAGCGGGCTGGTTTATTGCGGTCTATGCGGCAGCCCCATGACCTTCGCCGGCGACGGAGTCCGCCGCTATCTGATTTGCGCCGGGCGGCGGCGGAAAAACGGCTGTCAAAACCTTTCTTGGAGGGAAGAATGGGTGGAAGAGTCCATTTTAACCGGGCTTCGCCAGCGGCTCAATCAGCTGGAAAGGGAACAGGCGCGGCGCATGGCTCTGCCAACAGAGCCGGCGGAAAATTTTCAAGACCTGGTTCAGCTTCTGCCTCTCCTGGTCCAGCAAGTGCGCCTGTTTCCAGAAAAGATAGAAATCGACTACCGGTAGGGCTGGCGGGAGGGAAAGCCCGGCGGCGTGCTTGGCGGGGTTCAAGCCGGCCCCATGCTTCTGCGGCTTTGCCGCGTCGCCCCTTGTCCACAGGGGCGTTTTTTTATGTTCAGCCCCTTTTGCAGAAGCTTATTTCCCCAAAAATCCTGCAGACGGAGGGAGGTAAGGATTTTGAAAAATTCATTCGTCAGGAATCAATCTGACCGCAGGGATCCCTAACATATTGATGGATTTTCAGGGGGATTTGGAAATTGCAGCAAAAAAGCTGATTTGGCGCAAATTGTTGTTGAACTTGTCGGCAAAAGAAAGTAAAATAGAGGTATATCATGCAGTTGCGCTTTTGGAAGGAGGTGCGGCAGATGAAGATTCTCGCCTTATTGAAACCTGGCAAAGGGAAAAACGCGGCCGTGGCCGGTTTGATTTTCCAGGGGGAGAGTGTATCTGTCCGCCCTTGCCCAGCGTGTCAATAGAAAAGCTGTGGGTTGGCGCCGCGGCTTTTTTCTTTTCGCCGGGCCCGAGGGCTTCGGCGAGAGAAAACATCAGGAAAGGAAGTCTATCATGCAAACTAAGAAAGCGGCTGTCGTCATGGGCAGCGACAGCGACCTGCCGGTGGTGGAAAAGGCCATCCAGACGCTGCGGGAATTCGGCGTGCCCGTTGAGGCTCATGTGATGAGCGCCCACCGGACGCCGGCGGAGGCCTGCGCCTTCGCTTCTTCCGCCCGGGAAAAGGGCTTTGGCGTGATCATCGCCGCCGCCGGCAAAGCGGCCCATCTGGCCGGCGTGCTGGCTGGTCACACTGTCTTGCCGGTGATCGGAATCCCCATGAAATCCTCCACGCTGGACGGCCTAGACGCCCTGTTGGCCACGGTGCAGATGCCTGCGGGCGTGCCTGTGGCCACAGTGGCCATCGACGGGGCGGAAAACGCCGCCTTGCTGGCTGTGCAGATGCTGGCTTTGGGGGACGAGGAGTTGGCCCGCAAGCTGGAGCAGAAGAAGCGGGATATGGCCGCCAAGGTGCTGGAAAAGGATCGAAAGCTCCAGCAGCAGCTGAATCAGTAACCGGGGAAGGAAAAGGCCCGGACCTCAGATATTTTGATTGGCAAGGAGAATGAAAGCAATGGAAAAGAGAGAACAGCTTTACGAAGGAAAAGCCAAAAAGGTCTTCGCCACCGACGACCCGGAAAAAGTGATCGTTTCCTATAAGGACGACGCCACCGCCTTTAACGGC
>CAJUIK010000109.1:0-227 GCA_910585875.1 uncultured Eubacteriales bacterium
ATTGCCGGGGACAGGGGTTGGCGAGCCGTCTGTTGGAGTATGCCCGGCAAACCTGCCCTTTGCGGGGCGGACAGGCCCTGCTTTTGATCCCGCAAGAGCCGTCTTTGTTTGCTTATTACCGTCGGTTGGGCTATCAGACCGCCTTTTGGGCGGAAGAGAGGGAAATCGGCCCGGCCGATCTTCTGCCTGGCTACAGTTTGGAGCAGGCGTCGGAACAGGATCTGGAC
>CAJUIK010000109.1:237-4698 GCA_910585875.1 uncultured Eubacteriales bacterium
GATCTGGACGAAGCGGCGGATTTCTATCGGGAAATCATGAAAAATCGGCTCTGCCCTCTGCGGAGCCAAGCGGATTTTCGCCTGCAATTACAGCTCTATCAAGGAAATGTTTGGATTCTGCGCCGTCAGGGCCGGTTGGAAGGTTGGGCCTTTTTGGAGCGGGCGCCGGTTTTTGGGGCGGAGGTTCTGGGCCCCAAGGGATCAATGGCGGCGGCCGCCGTATTGGCCCGTCTGGGCGGCGGGGCGTGCCTGTGCCGGGGCCTGGGTCTGGGCGGCGAATCCCGCTCTGTGGGCATGGCGCTGCCGCTGACAGACCGGGCCGCCCAGGCGATAGCCGTGGGGCAAGGATACTGCGGCCTGCTGTTTAACTGAAGGCCAGCTAGCTGGAGAGAACGGTTTTCCTCGGCTGGCCGAGGGATCCGGGAAGGAGATTGCATGGATCAGATGGATAAAAAAGAATGTCGCCGGCAGATTCGCCAGAGGTTGGCTGCTCTGCCCGAACAGGCTTTGATGGGCCGAGGGGAGCTGTTCGCGGAGCGGCTGACGGCTCTGCCGGAATACCGGCAGGCCCGGACCATATTCTGTTATCTCTCTACAGGAAGGGAGCCGGATACGACGCCGTTGATCCGCCGGTCCTTGGCGGAAGGCAAGGTCGTATGCGCCCCGGTCTGCCTGGGCAAAGGGGTGATGAACGCTCGGCGGCTGCTTTCGCTGGAAGGCCTGGAAGAAGGGCCCTACGGCATCCCAGCGCCGCCGAAGGGACAGCCTTGGGTGGAGCCGGAGCAGATTGATTTTGCCGTGATCCCCTGTATGGCCTGTGATGAAAAGGGGGGACGGTTGGGCCATGGCGCTGGGTTTTACGACCGGTTTCTGTCGCGGAGTCGGTTTTTCCGGGCCGCTTTGTGCCATGAGGAGCTGCTGCTGCCCCAGGCGCCCATAGACGAGCTGGATCAGCCCATGGACTGCGTAGTCACTCAGGAGAGGACGCTTCGGAGCCTTTGTGGGAAGGAAGCGGGCGGTCTATGAGTCCGGCGGTTTATTCCATGATGCCGGCGGCGGCCCTGGGCTTGCTGCTGCTGGCCTCCCTATTGCCCGAAAGCTTGCCCGGCCTGGGCCCTCTGGCCTTGGATACCTTGGCGGGGGCGGCGGCTTTTCTGGCGCCGCTGCTGGTTTTTGGCTTGTTGGGGCGCAAAACATATCCTATGCGGTTTCGGATGCGATTCAACCGGCTTCGGTTTATTCCCTTTGTGTTGCTGGCCTCGGCGGCGGTTTCTTTGTTTTCCTTCTTTTCCAGCTATCTGACTGCTTCTCTGCTGGGCGGCGCCGCTTTGCGTGATATGGTCTATGGTTCCTTTGTCCGCTACGGCGGGACGCCGGGCTGGCTGCTGGTTTTGACCTTAGGCGCGGTTCCCGCGCTGACTGAAGAGATTTTTTTTCGAGGCGGTTTGCTTTCGGGATTGGAGGATTGGGGGCAGCCGGCGGCTGTGCTGATTTCCGCCCTTTGTTCCGCCATGGCCTGCGGTTCCGCCGCCTCGTTTCCAGGGCTGCTGGTTTCGGGCCTGGTTTTTGGATACATGACGGCGGCGACAGACTCGATTTGGCCCGCTGCGGCCGGGCGTTTGATCCATAACCTGGTCAATCTGGCTATGGGATATGGTCTCAGGCGGTACGCCGTCTTTGGCGCCTGGCCCTATCTGATGATTTTGGGAACGACGCTGTTGTTTGTGTTTACATATCTGGCGGCGGCTTGCCTGGAGGGCTTGTTGGCCAAGGGCAGGGTTCGCCGCCTCCGGGGCGGCAGAGGCCCTCGGGCCGCGCTGATTCGGGCGTTGTGTCCCGGCGTCCTGGCGACGGCCGCCTTGTTCGCAGTAAAAATCGCGTGGATCAAGTGAAAAACGGAGGCGCAATATGAGCAATATGGGCAATACCGGCGGAGCATATGGCCAAAACCAGCCGCCTCGCGGCGGAAGCCGGAAAAAGCGGCGGAAAAACAGGGCGGCCTCGGTGATGAACACGATCAGTTATCTGGTGTTTATCCTGGGGGTTTCTCTGCTGCTCTCCGCCGTGGCGATTTATGTGGCCAACGACGTCTTCGCCTTTGTCAAGCCGGAAAAAAAGGTGATGCTGGATCTGGAAGGCAGCCAGACGCCGGCCCAGATGGCCAGCATCCTGAAGGAGGAGGGCGTCATCCGCTGCAAATGGGCTTTTGTGCTCTACACCAAACTGGCCAACGACGGGCAGAGCTTCAAAACGGGTAAATTTGAGGTGGACGCCGATATGGACTACGGCCAGATCATCAACACCTTGAACCGAGTGCCCACCTATACGGAGACGGTGGCCGTCACCATCCCCGAAGGGTATACGCTGAAGCAAATCGCCCAGCTGCTGGAGGACGCCCGGGTCTGCGGCGCCGAGGACATCCTGAACACTGCGGAAACCTATCCCTTCAAGCATCAGATGCTGCAAAATATCCCGATGGAAGAGCCCAACCGGCTGGAAGGGTACTTGTATCCCGATACTTATGAGTTTTATATCAACGACAATCCGGTGCGGGTGGTCAACGCCATGCTGAATAACTTCAACAACAAATACACCGAGGAGATGCGCCAGCTGACGGAAAACAGCGGCCTGTCCATGAGGCAGATTTTGACTATCGCCTCCATGATCGAGCGGGAAGCCGTTTTGCCCGAGGAGCAGGCCCGGATTTCCGGCGTCATCTACAACCGGCTGAACAACATGGACGCCTATCCTCATCTGGACATTGACGCCACAGTCCAATATGCCTTGGGCGAGCACAAGGAAAGCCTGACTTATGCGGATTTGGAGGTGGACAGCCCCTATAACACCTATAAAGTCGTCGGCCTGCCCCAGGGGCCCATCTGTAACCCGGGCATCCCCGCCGTTTTGGCGGCCTTGCGGCCAGAAAGCCACGAGTATTACTTCTATGTAGCCGATCCGGAGACCAAGGGCCACCTCTTTGCCCGGAACAATGCGGAGCACGAGGAAAATGTGGCCGCTATGCGGGCCAAAGCGGGGAATTAATATGAAAATACCGGAACTTCTGTGCCCCGCCGGGGATTTTGAGCGGTTGCGCTATGCGCTGGCCTATGGGGCGGACGCCGTCTACCTGGCGGGCAAGCAATTTGGGATGCGGGCCGCTTCGGGCAATTTTACCGAAGAAGAACTTTGCCAGGCGGTTGCTCTGGCTCACAGCCTGGGCAAACGGGTCTTTGTCACAGTCAACACAATGCCGCGAAACGACGAAATCGACCGGCTGCCGGAATATCTGGAGGTCGTTGGGCAGTCGGGGGCCGACGCTCTGATCGTGGCCGATTTGGGGGCGCTGCGGCTTTGTCAGAAATATGCGCCAAAGACGGAGATTCACATCAGCACACAGGCCAATATCACCAATTATCAGGCCGCTCGGGCTTGGCATGAGCTGGGCGCCAAGCGGGCGGTTTTGGCCCGAGAGCTTTCGCTGGAGGAAATCGCCTGTATTCGGGCCAAAACCCCGCCTGAGCTGGAGCTTGAAGTCTTTGTCCATGGGGCGATGTGTATGTCCTATTCGGGCCGGTGCTATCTCTCCGATTACCTGACCGGGCGGGACGCCAACCGAGGCGCCTGCGCCCAGCCCTGCCGCTGGCAATACAGCTTGGTCGAACCAAAGCGGCCCGGCCAGCTGATGGACATTGTGGAAGAGGAGGAAGGGGCCTATATCCTCAATTCCAAAGACCTTTGCATGATCGACCATATTCCAGAGCTGGTTGAGACGGGGGTCGACAGCCTGAAAATCGAAGGGCGGATGAAAACCGCCTACTATACCGCCGTCACGGCAAACGCCTACCGGCGGGCGCTGGATCTCTATAAAGAAAACCCGACGGCATACCGCCTGCCCGGCTGGGTGGGGCAGGAGGTGGAGAAAACCAGCCATCGGGAATATTATACCGGCTTTTTCTTCGGCCGTCAGGACGGGCAGCATCAGCAGGACGGAGGCTATCAGCGGCCCTGGGACCTTTGCGCCATGTCCTTAGGTCAGCAGAATCAATGGGGCCCCTTGTTCAGCCAGCGGAATAAATTTTCCCTGGGAGACAGCTTGGAACTCCTCGATCCAGGGGGGCCGCCTCAGGCTTTTACGTTGGAAAGCCTGCTGGATCAGGAGGGGAACCCGGTGGAAAGCGCGCCTCATCCCTGCCAGACCGTAGTTCTGCCGCAGCTGAAGCAAGTCCATCCCTTGGCGCTGCTGCGCCGCCGGAAATCAGACGAACAAAAAGGAGATTGATATACAATGGAAAAATTGGGATTGAATGAAATACGGGAACGATTCCTGCGGTTTTTTGAGAGCAAAGGGCATCTGCGGATCAAGAGCTATCCGCTGGTACCCCAAAATGATAAATCCCTGCTGTTGATCAACGCCGGCATGGCGCCGCTGAAGCATTACTTCACCGGGGAATTGACTCCGCC
>CAJUIK010000110.1:0-1910 GCA_910585875.1 uncultured Eubacteriales bacterium
CCATCCCGCACATGGAGACGCTGTCCCCCTCTTCCTTCGCCGAGCTGCGCCATGCTTTGGAGCAGGCCCTGGCCCGGCAGGAAGGCCCCACGGCAGTCAGATACGCAAGAGGCAAGGAAGGCGCCTTTACAGGCGATACATTCGATCATAAGCAGGCCGTGCTGCGTCAGGGCGGCGATCTCACCCTGATTTCTTATGGGATCATGATCAACGAAGCCCTGGCGGCGGCGGACCGCCTGGCCCAGGCGGGGCTGGAAGCCGAGGTGATCAAGCTCAACAGCTTGACTGGCTTCGACAGGCAGGCAATTCTGGATTCGGCGACCAAAACCCGGCGGCTGGCGACGATAGAAGATTGCTGTGACGCCGGTTGCCTGGCCCAGCGCGTGGAGGCGTCGCTGGCCCAGGCGGGCGTTTCGCTGGCATACTGCCGGCGGTTCAACTGCGGGGCGGATTTTGTGCCTGCCGGCGCTGTCCGCCGGCTGTACCAGCTGTGCGGTATCGACGGCCGCCTGGCGGCGGATTGCATACGGGAGGAGATTGAACGTGGCTGAAAAACAACGGCTGGATCTGCTGCTGGTAGAACGGGGGTTGGAGACCTCTCGAGAGCGGGCCAAAGCGGTGATTATGAGCGGCATTGTGTATGTCAACAACCAGAAAGCGGATAAGGCGGGCCTTTTCTGCGGGCCGGACGATCTGGTGGAAGTCCGGGGACCCGCCCTGCAATATGTCAGCCGAGGCGGGCTGAAAATCGAAAAGGCCCTGGATTATTTTGCATACGACCCGGCGGGGCAGAGCTTTATCGATATCGGCGCTTCCACAGGCGGCTTTACCGATTGTCTGCTGCGCCGGGGCGCGGCCCGGGGCTTCGCCGTGGACGTGGGTTACGGCCAGCTGGCCTGGCAGGTGCGGACGGACCCCCGCGTGACGGTGATGGAGCGTACCAATATCCGCTATGTGACGCCGGAGGACATCGGCCAGCCCCTGGATCTGGCGGTCTGCGACGTGTCCTTTATCTCCCTGCGGCTGGTGCTGCCTGTGGCCCGCAGCCTGCTGGGCACCCAGGGCCATATGCTGACGCTGATCAAGCCTCAGTTCGAGGCCGGCCGGGAGAAGGTGGGCAAAAAAGGGGTGGTGCGGGAGAAATCCACCCACGTCGAGGTGCTGGAGGCGGCGCTGGGCTATGCCCGGCAGGCCGGGTTCGTGCCTTTGGGGCTGACTTTTTCCCCCATCGCCGGCCCTGAGGGCAACATCGAATTCCTGGCCCATCTGGCGGTCCAGGGGCAAGAGCAGCCCTGGGATATCCCCGGCGTCGTGGATCAGGCCCATCGGGCCATGGGGAGGGAAGAGGGATGAAAAAGATCTTTCTTTACCCCAATTTCACCAAAGAGGGCACCCGGGACGCGGCGGAGGGCATTGTCCGCCGGCTGGCCGAGCTGGAAATGGAGATTTATTGCGACCAGAGCGTTTTGGAACAGTTGCCCCCCGCCGTCGGGGCTCTGTGCCAGGGCCGGGAGTATGAGCAGTGTCTTTCGGATTGCCAGGCCGCCTTGGTGGTAGGCGGAGACGGCAGCATTCTGCGGCTGGCGCCGGACGCCGCCCGGCACGATTTGCCGATTTTGGGCGTCAACACCGGCAAGCTGGGCTTTATGAGCGAGCTGGACGCCCACGAGCTCCGGTATCTGAAGGATCTGGCCCAGGGCCGTTACACCATCGACACCCGGATGATGCTGGACGTCTCTGTCCGCCGCCAAGGGGAGCAGATCTATTCCGCCTCTTTGCTCAACGACGTGGTCATCGCCAAATGGACCCAGGCCCGGCTCATCGGCGTGGCCGTCAGCGTGGACGGGGTGCTGACGGCTTCCATCCAGGGCGACGGCATCATCGTGGCCACGCCCACCGGCTCCACAGCC
>CAJUIK010000110.1:1920-4657 GCA_910585875.1 uncultured Eubacteriales bacterium
GCCTATACCTTGTCCGCCGGCGGACCCATCATCGAGCCCAACGCCAACTGCATGGCGGTGACGCCTATCTGCGCCCACGAGCTGGGGGCCAAGCCCTTTGTGCTCTCGGCGGAGCGGACGGTGGCCATCGCCGCCGGGGCGGAGGGCAACCTGGCCTTTCTCTCGGCGGACGGCGGCGCGCCCTTTGCCATCGACCCGGCCGACGCAGTCACGGTCCGCCGTTCCCAGTGGCAGACCCGGCTGATCCGCCTGAAAAATATCGGCTTCTATGAGCTGATTCACAAAAAACTCTCCATATGAAGGATATTTGAACCGATTTTCTATCAATCCATTGAGAAGGGAGGCGCGGCATGAAGTTTCAAAGGCAGGCCGCCATCATCGATCTGATCTCCAATTATGAGATCGACACCCAGGAGGAGCTGACCGCCCGTCTGCGGGAAAAGGGCTTCAACTCCACTCAGGCCACGGTTTCTCGAGATATCAAAGAGCTCCGCTTAATTAAAATCGCCTCTTCCCATGGGGGATACCGCTATTCTGTGGCGGAAAGCGAGCAGGATTCCGGTTTCGCCCCCCGTATGCGCAATATCTTTCGCGAATGCGTCATCAAGGTGGACGTGGCCCAAAACCTGGTTGTTCTGAAGACCATCACCGGCATGGCCAACGCCGCCGCCGCCGCCCTGGATTCCATGAAAATCGGCAATATCGTCGGCACCATCGCCGGAGACGACAACGTGCTGATCATCCTGAAGGACAACGAAACCGCCCGGCGATTTTTTGAGGAAACCCACGAGATGCTCCGATAGGCCGGGCGCCGACGGTCGGGAGCGTCAATCGTCAATATAGGATTCATAACAGGAGTCGCGTTATGCTGCAGCATCTTCACATCGAAAACATCGCCGTCATCGAACGGGCGGACATCCAGTTTATGCCCGGATTCAACGTGCTCACCGGCGAAACCGGCGCGGGCAAATCCATCGTCATCGATTCTCTGTGCGCCATCTTGGGCGCCCGCACCAGCAGGGACCTGATCCGCCACGGCCAGAGCAAAGCTGTGGTCAGCGCCCTGTTCTGCGGCCTGACTGCCGGCGTCTTGGCCAAGGCGGCGGATCTGGGCTTCGCCTGCGAAGACGATTCCCTGCTGGTCAGCCGGGAAATCGGCCAGGACGGCCGGAATACCTGCCGAGTCAACGGCAGACCCGCTTCCGTGGGCGTCCTCAAGGCTCTGGGGGAGGCGCTGATCAATATTCACGGCCAAAACGACGGCATGGCCCTGCTCAGCGACGATTCTCACATCGATTATCTGGACGCCTTTGGCGGATACCAAGAGGAATTGCAGGAATATTATCGGGAATACCGCAGTCTGCTGGCTCTGCGCCGGCAGATCAAAGAGAAGGCGGAGCGGGACGCGGAACTGCGCCGCCAGGCGGATCTGCTGCAATTCCAGCACCAGGAGCTGGAGGCCGCGGGCCTGACCGCCGGGGAATACGCAGCCCTCAGCCAAAAAAGGCTGCTGCTGGCCAATGTGGAAAAAACCGCCGCCAACGTGGCGGAGGCCAAAACCGCTCTCTATGGCGACGACGAGGCCCCCGGCGCAGTGGGATTGCTGACCATCGCCGAGGCCCGGCTGCGGGAATGCGAAAGCTGGTCCGATCAGCTGCGGGATTTCAGCGCCCGGGCCCGGGAGCTGCTGGCCCTTTCTCAAGAGCTGGAGCGGGATGTGAACGCCTTTTCCAACGCCATGGATTTTTCCCCGGAGGAGCTGGCCCAGGTCGAGGAACGGCTGGACGTTATCGGCCGGCTGATGAAAAAATATGTGCGGGACGAAGAGGGCCTGATCGCCTTGGAGCAGGAAACCGCCGGCCAGCTGGCAACTATCGAGGCCATGGACGAGGATTTTTCCGCCCTCAACGACCAATACGCCGCCAAGCGGGACCAGGTGCAGGCCCTTTCTCAGAAGATTCATCAGCTGAGGCGGCAGGCCGCCGCCCGGCTGACGCAGCGCGTCGAGCAGGAGCTCCGCCAGCTGGATATGCCCCACGCCCGTTTTCAGGTCCAGGTGGAAAGCGCCGGGGAAGGGGGCCATGTGAAATTCACCCGCAAAGGCACGGACGCCGTGACCTTTTTGATGACGGCCAACCCGGGAGAAACCTTCAAGCCCTTGGCCAAAATCGCCTCGGGCGGAGAGCTTTCCCGCATTATGCTGGCTATTAAAAGCGTGTTAGCCGGCGCGGATTTGGCGGGAACGCTGATTTTTGACGAGATCGACACCGGCGTCAGCGGCCGGGCGGCCAACAAGGTGGGGGAAAAGCTGTTTTCCCTATCCCTGCAAAAGCAGGTTCTGTGCGTCACCCATCTGCCCCAAATCGCCGCTTTGGGCCAGCATCAATATCTCATCGCCAAGCAGGTGGAAGAAGGAAAAACCCAAACCCAGGTCGGTTTGTTGGACAGACAGGGCCGCATAGCGGAAATCGCCCGGATGACCGCCGGCATGGATATCACCCAGCAGACCCTGCGCAACGCCGGCGAAATTTTGTCCATCGCCGAGAAATTCCAGAAAAGCGCCGGCCAAAGCGGCGGACAAGAACAGGAGAGTTGAACATGGAACTGAAGAACTCCAAAACAGAGGCCAATCTCCAAAAAGCATTGGCCGGGGAATCCATCGCCCGCAATCGGTATACGTATTTCGCCCAGACCGCCCGGGAAAACGGCCGGCCGGAGATCGCCGAAGCCTTTGAGC
>CAJUIK010000111.1 GCA_910585875.1 uncultured Eubacteriales bacterium
GAGAAATCTTCTGTTCCTGGGCCCGGGCCCACACGTCGTCAAAGGCTTTGAGGATAATCTGCCGCAGCATCCGGTTGACTTCGTCCCCATCCCAAACCAGAGTTTGGATGTTCTGTACCCATTCAAAGTAAGAGACGATCATACCGCCGGCGTTGGCCAGAATATCCGGCGCCACGATCACGCCCTTTTCCTCTAAAATTTGATCCGCTTTCCAGGTGACGGGGCAGTTGGCGCCTTCAATGATGATTTTGGCGTTGATATCGTCGGCGTTTTTTCCATGGATTTGACATTCCAGCGCGGCGGGAACCAAGATATCGCACTCCAGCCGCAGCAGCTCTTCGATGGAAATATGCTGTACGCCGTCTTCCTGATATTCGCACAGGGGCAGGCCCTGGGACAAATGCTCCAGTACGCCGGGAATGTGCAGGCCCGTGCGGCAATAGAGCCCGCCGGTGATATCGCCCACAGCCATCACGCGGATGCCCTCCACATACATCATCCGAGCGGCGCCGGCGCCCACTTTGCCCATGCCCAATATGGCGGCGGTGGTCAAATCCAGGGGTTTTTTCATGCGTTTGAGCAGTTCCCGCGTCACAAAAGTCAGGCCCCGGGCCGGCGCCTCCTCCACGCCTTGGGAACCGCCCAAGTCGATGGGTTTGCCTGTGACGATCCCCTGCACTGCATGGCCCTTCATCATGCTGTAGGTATCCATAACCCAGCCCATCACTTCTTCGTCTGTGTGCATATCCGGCGCCAAGATATCTTCATTGGGGCCGATAAAGGGCAGGATCATAGCGGTATAGCGCCGGGTGAGCCGCCGGCGTTCGCTATGGGAAATCTGCTCCACATCCACATTGACGCCGCCGTAGGCGCCGCCATAGGGGACGTTGGCCAGGGCGCATTGCAGCGTAGTCAACCCGGCTAAGGCCTGGACCTCCTCTTCGCAGACGCTGGTGTGATAGCGCACGCCGCCTTTACAGGGGCCCCGCAGGGTGGAGTGCTGCACTCGATACCCTTCAAATAGGCGGACGGTTCCGTCGTCCATCTCCACGGGAATCGTCACTTTCAGCTGGCGCTCTGGATATTTGACGAACTCATACTCCACTCGTTCCAAGCCCATGCAGCGGGCGGCCTCTTCCACATTGTGCGTAAAATTTTCGTAGGGATTGCGATCTGTCCCCATTCCAACTCCCACCTTCCTGTCGGGTCGCGGCGCCCCGAAGGGCGCGCCCCGCTTTCGCTCTCATTTTCGCTCTATAGCCCGGTTCCTCTTCCCTGTAGCCGGCGCAGTTTTGGGCTGTTGAGCTATTATTATTATAACCTGACTGGGCTCCAATGCGCAAGCAATAAAATATTTTGATTCTCTTCGCGCTCCAACAGGGCGAAAGCGTCAAAAATCAATCTGCCCAGCGGCGGCTTTTCCGTCGCCGGGCAGACTGCGCTTGTTTATTCCACTGTTTCGATGGAATCCACAATACTCATTTTGCTGACCCGTCTCAGCGGGAGACAGGTCGCCAGCAGGCAGGCGGCGACTGCAAGAGCAGTCGCTTCCAGGATGGGAACCACGGGCACGGCGACAAACCGAAACTCGTTTGTCGCCGCCGCCTCCACGAAAACCGTGCAGCAATACCCGGCGACGCTTCCGATTGCCGCCGCAATCATGCCGTAATAAGCCCCTTCCCACAGGAACGTCTTGAACAGACTCCCCGCGCTCATGCCAATAGCTCGCTGCATCCCAATCTCGGCGACGCGGACATGAATGTTGGTATAGACTGTATTGACGATATTCAGCAGGCCGATCAGCGCCACAAACAGAATCAATCCCCAGGCCAGGAGCTGGATTTGCGCAAAACTCTCTGCCAGCTGGCGGTCTGTGTCCTCATAAGAAATCCAGCGGACGCCAGGGACGCGCTCCGCCAAATCCTCTACTGCGGCGTCAAATTCTGTCCGATCAACGCCCTCCGCCAGAGCGGGCAGCAGCTCGTTATAGGCTGTTTTCCCTGTGAGGGCTGCGTACATCTCCTCGTTTACAACGACTTGCACGCCGTTGACAAACCCGTTGTTGCCCACAGATAGAGCCCACTCGTAGCCGTCCAGGGTATCCAACACGTCCAGCTCCCGTCCCGCCACAGAGACGACATCCCCCTTCTGAATTGTGGTGCGGGCGATCTCCTTCCCCTCAAAGACCAGCGGCAGAGGGTTGCGGATCACGCAGCCTTCCCCTGCCTTCAGCTTTTCCAAAACCTCTGGCGGCAGGGCGGAGAAAGCCTTGTCCCAATAAGCGGCGTTCAACCCCACTATCTGAAAGGTTTCTGCGGGCTGAAGGGGGAATCCAAACTCTATGCCTACCGGATAGCCGTCCGGCCCTTGCTCATAGTGGGAAAACTGTATGGCGGTCAGCTCCTCCACCCTGGGGTCCTCCTTCATCGCTTGGTATTCCTCCGGTGGAAAACCCGCCGCTTCGTTGGTGATGGAATAGTCTCCATAGCGCTCCCCCAGCCCGTCTCCGGCTGCGTCCAGCAGGCCCACCGCCCCCTGGAGGGCAATAAACACGGTAATGCTCATGACCAGAGACAGAATAGCGATAGCGGCGCGGCCCCGGCTGCGCTTCAGGTTCAGCCGCGCATAAAAGGCCTCGAAACTGCGGATTTTCTTTGCTTTTCGGCTTCGGCGCTTGATCTTGACCTGATTCCCCGCCATGGCCGCAACGGGGGAGGTCTTGGCCGCATATCGGGCGGCGGGAAGAGCGGCGGCCAACGCAAAAATCAGAGTGACGGCAGCGCTGGCCAACAGGAAAAAGCCCTTTCCGCCGCTGTTTTCTGCAATCAGGCGGTTCAGTTCTCCGGCATCCCGCGCCAGGAATATCTCTGGGGACAGCAGCCCTGTGGCGGCGACCAGAATGCCTTTGGCCGACAAAACGCCCAGCAGCAGGCCGACGGGAACGCCTACGGCGCACAGCGCCAGAACCTGAGACGTTATAAGCAAAAAGAGTTGGCCCTTGTCCGCGCCCATGGCCCGGAGGACGCCGTACTGCGTCGTGCGCCGGGAAACCGTGATTTTCAAAATATTGTAGATTGCCAGCCCCGCCGCTAGCAACATGAGCCCGCCGATCAAAATCCCCGCCGCCGTCATAAAGGAAAACCCATTTTCAGAAACGTCTGTCCCGTCGGCGTTCTCTTTGTCATAGCGGACGCCCAGGGCGTTCAAATACGGGACGTTGTATACGGCGTCCAGCTCATGGACGCGCAAAGAGGATACCAGGTCGTCCATCACGGCTTGAAAAGCGCCCTTGTCCGCCATGCGGACGTCCACATTGTAGTATATATAGTCCTCCGGCAATAGCGCCTCCGCTGTCCCGGGCCCCACAATGCCGTTGATTCTTCCGGCGGCATAGCTCAGATAGCTGCTCTCGGTAACGCCTACCAGGATAAAGTCGGCGGAGAAGTCATAAGACTGGGTGAAGATCCCATGGCGCAGAGCCTTGGAAAGAGAGAGGCGGAGAACGTCGCCCAGCTCCCCCGAAAATCCCAGATATCCCAACGCGTCCTCCGGCAGGGCGATCTCCATAGGCGCTTGGGGCAGGCGTCCCTCTTTGATGGCGGAGATGGACGGATAAACGGCGGTCACATCCTCCTGAAACTCGCTGAGGCCCAGATTCAGCGTATTGTCCAGCCTCATGCTTCCCAGCACCACATAGGCGCCGACGAAAGACAGTCTGGGGTCGTTTTTCAGCGTCTCCACTTGCGCCTCGTTCATCTGGACAAATCCGGCGTGGCGATTCCCGCCAATGGCGATAGCCTGCTGCTGCCGCATGGCGGATAACACGCCTATGGATTGGCCGATCGCCGCCGTCATCATGGCGGACAGGATAATCGCCAGCAAAATCAAAACCGAAGCGACCCGTTGGGCCAGCAGCTCTTTCAGGGCCAAAGCGCGATAGCGTTTCATTCTGCTCCCACCTCCGACAAGACTCCGTCTACAATCGCGAGCCGGCGCTCCGCCATGGCCGCGACGCGGCTGTCGTGGGTGATGACTGCCAGCGCCTTGCCCATTCCCTTTCCGACGGTCTTCAAAAGCTCCATCACCTCGCCGCCGCTCTGGCTGTCCAGATTGCCGGTGGGCTCGTCGGCAAAAATCACGTCTGGCTTTGCGACGAGAGCCCGGGCGATGGCCACCCGCTGCTGTTGCCCGCCGGAAAGCTGGCAGGGCAAATGGGTCAGGCGGTCCTGAATGCCCAGCATTTGAACCAGCTCTTGCAGATACGCCTCGTCCGGCTGCTTGCGATCCAAGAGCAGCGGCATGATGATGTTTTCCCGAGCTGTCAAGACGGGAAGCAGGTGGAACTGCTGAAAGATAAAGCCGATTCTCCGGCGGCGGCAGGCGGACAGCTCCTTGTCAGACAGGCTGTAGATGTCCTTGCCGTCATAGGTCAAGCTGCCGGAGGTGGGCCGGTCCAGGCCGGACAGCAGGTGCAGAAGCGTGCTGTTCCCGCTGCCGGAGGGGCCCATGATGGAGATACAAT
>CAJUIK010000112.1 GCA_910585875.1 uncultured Eubacteriales bacterium
CTGTGGAGGCGGTCGCCTCTTCGCCGCCGGAGGGGGCGGTATACCAGCCGCCGAACCGGTAGCCTGGGCGGACGGGAGAGGGCAGCGCGCCATAAGGTTTGCCCGCCGAAACCGTCTGCGCAGCGACGGCGCCGCCCCCGTTGCTGTCAAAGCTGACTGTGACGTTGCCGCTTCCCTGCCCTCCAGCCCAGTGGACGGCGGGAGTTCCGTCGATGGCGCCGGACTCCTTTGTGACAGCATCCCACTGGGACTGGGAGCCTCCAAAATAAATATCCGTCAACGGGCACTTGGCAAAGGTTCCATAGCGAATCAAGGCGACGGAGGAGGGCAGCGTCACGCTGGCCAGGCTGGTACATCCATAGAATGTAAAATTCAATTCCTTTACCGGGCATTCCAGCGTCGCGCTGGCCAAGCTGCGGCAGTTGTCAAACGCCTGCTTCCCCAAGCTGGTCACGCTTTGGGGCACCGTCACGCTGGAGAGGCCGGCGCCGGCGAAAGCCGCGCTGCCGACGGAGGTCACGCTGGAGGGAATCGTCACGCTTTTCAGGTTTTCGCAAGAGGAAAACGCGTTGTTTCCAATGTCAGTAACGCTGGAGGGGATGACGACGCCGGTCAAATTTTTGCAGCCGAAAAAGGCGCCGTCCCCGATGCTGACAACGCCGTCGGGAATGACGACATGGCCGCCGTTTCCGTTATACTTGATCAAAACGCCGTTTTCAATCGTAAATTCCCCCTCCTGCCTGTCCCCCTTGTTGGGCTCTGTCAGCTCGCAGGCGACAGAAATGGAAAGATCCGTCTGCCCCACGGGAAAACCCAAACAGCAGACGACCTGATGTCTTCCGTAATGGAGGCCCTGTTTGATCTCCACGTCAAAGGAGAGTTCTTTGGATTCTCCAGGTTCCAGCGTAAATCCGCCCCGACGTATGACGATGGAGCCGCCGCCCCGGTCGTTTTCCGACAGATACCGCTCCGGCGCCACCAGGGCCGTATCCCCGTTGTTGGTAAACGTAATGAAAAACGCGTTTTTTATGGTCTGGCTGGCGCCGTCGTATTGGATTTTTCCCAAATCAAACTCCGTCTCGCTGGCGGTATAGGAAAATCCCATCGAGTTGGGGCCGTAAGAGCCCCGAGCCGCCAGCGCAGGGACAGACAGCGGCCCCAGACACAGCGCAAAGGCCAGAAACAGGGGAAGCAGGCGCTCTCGCAACAGTCTCATCGTTTTTCTTCCTTTCTCGTTTAATTCAAAACGGGCCGGGTTCGCCAGCGGAGGGCAGGGCCTTGCGAACCTTCCCAAAACGAACGGCGGCGCTCTATTCCAACCGGGCCGACGGGCCTTTTGTCCGCCGGCAGCCTCCCTGGCGAAGAGCCCGTTACTCCACCCAGTTGTCGAAAAGGGATAACAGAAATCTTTCCAACCACAACTATACCTCCAGAATACAAGCTCCAATGCGTCTACAGCTTCCGCCATAAACGCATAAAAGCCGCGAATTGGGGCCGGAGCAATCTTTCATCCAGCTCAAAGGCCCTCTACCCTTCCACAATGCTGGAAATCCCCTCGGGGATAACGGTCACGCTGGCTTCCGGGTTTCCCGTCATCTGTTGGGCCAGCGCCAGCGCCTCTTCCAACGAATGGGCGGGAGTCATGTGCAGGTCTCGGACGATCTGATCTGGGGCGTCGCTGATGAAAACCACCCGGCATTTGGTCAGCGCCCGGGCGAAAATCTGGGATTGCCACTGGTCCGCCTGGGTCTCCTGCTGAGGCACGGCCAAAATTTTGCGGAGAATGTCGCCGGCGTCCCGGTTCTCCGCAAAAGTCCGGTAAAAGCCCTCGCCTCCCACTCCGTCCTGGCATTGAGCGGCCATGATAATCACGCCGCCGGGGCGGCAGCAGAGCTCGGCTGTGGAAATCCCCTTGACTGCCTGATAAATATTTTGATCCAGCGGATAGCCGTTGTTGCTGGTAATCACAATGTCCGCTGGAATGGCCTGATCCCGGCACAGGGAGGCCAGAAAAGCGGCGCCCTGGCGATGAGCCTGGTCAAAATGGCCGGCAAAGGCGGCGATCAGCCGCTTCTGGCTGTCGATCACCGCGTTGGCGACGAAGGCCAGCCCGGCCCGCTCCGCCGCCCAGACCATATCCCGGTGGATGGGGTTGCCCTCCAGGCAGCCGGCTCGGGCGCAGGGGTCGGCGATGAAAGCGGCGCAGTGATTGGCGTACACCGTCTGCCGAGCGGCGACGCCGGGCAGCACGCTTTTGCGCCCGCCGGAAAAACCGGCGAAAAAGTGGGGCTCGATGAAGCCCTCCGCCGCCAGCAGGTCCGCCTGGACGGCGACCTTGTTCAGGCGCAGCGGCCCGCCGGAGGGCAATACGCCCATATCCTGCATATTTTCTTCGTCGTCGCAGTCGTGAACCAGGATTTTTTCCCGCTCCATGATTTCCGGACCAAATTTATCCGCCAGCTCCTGGGCCGAAGGCCCCCGGTGACAGCCGGTAGCTACCAGCAGGACGATATCCGCCCGGGGGTTTCCCTGGCGAATCTGCGCCAGCATGGGCGGCAGAAGATAGCGGCTGGGCACAGGCCGGGTGTGGTCGCTGCACAGGACGACCACCCTATCCTTGCCCTGGGCCAGCTGGGCCAAGGTCGGGCTGCCGACGGGCGCGGCCATGGCCTGCTCCGCCAATTCCTTTTGGCCCGCCGGCGGCCGGTAGTCGTCCAGCCGGCTGCGAATCCAGCCGGCCACGCGCTCCTCCGGTATCCGGGCGCTGATATGGCCTTTTCCATAGGGCAACGTGAGTTCTGTCATTGCCATTGCAAAATCCCCCTTTTCTCCTATCTCCATTCCGGCGGCAGATGGCTCCGGTCGTTCAGATACTCTGCGGCAATGGAGCCGTCCGAGCGAATGATCAGCTTGCTGACCGCTGTGTTGTCCACCCAAAAGGGCTCCGTCTCCACCGGGCGGTGCCCCGGGTTTTTCACATATAGCAGAAACATCCGAATGGTAAACCCATGAGATACCGCCGCCGCCGTTTCCCCCGGATGGCGCTTCGCCAGGTCCAGCAAGGTTTTCACCGCCCGATCGTAAACTTGGATCGCGCTCTCCCCGCCGGGGGCGGCGAATTCCGCCGCGTTTCTCTCCATCGCCTCTGATTCCTTGGGATATTGCCGGCGGCATTGCTCGTAAGTCAGCCCCTCCATTTGCCCCATGTCAATCTCGTTCAGCCCCTCCAGCGGCTCTGGAATCAGCCCGGCGGCGGCGCCGATCTGCTCCGCCGTCTGCCTGGCCCGGCTCAAAGAGGAGCAATAGAGCCGATCCAAGGGAACGGCGGAAAAGCGCTTCCCCAGCAGCCGGGCCTGCTCCAACCCCTTTTCGCTGAGAGGGATATCCCGCCTCCCTTGCAGGACGCCGGCGCTGTTGCTGGCCGTCAGCCCATGGCGGATCAAGTAAAGCGTTGTTTCCACAGCGTTATACCCGGGAAGCGCCGGCGCAGAAGACGGCCAGAGTGCCCGGGCCGGCGTGAGCGCCGATCACCGGGGTCAAAAACCGGATTTCCACCGCCTTGGGCTTCACTTGATTCCGAATCAGCTCGGCCAGGTACTCCGCGTCCTCCAGGCAGTCGGCGTGGCTGATGTAAATGGTCTGCTCCTGGGGGTCTACAGCGTGTTTTTGAATCAGCCGGGCCAGCTCTTCCACCGCCTGGCGGCGGCCCCGGATTTTGCTCAAGGGCTGCAAAGCCCCGTCGTTTGTCACATACATCACCGGCTTGATGCCCATCAGCGACCCCACCAGGGCGCTGGAACGGGACAGCCGCCCGCCGCGATACAGGTGGTTCAGGTCGTCCACCGTAAAGAAGTGGCAGGTAGTGTCCCGCAGCCGGGGCAGCTGCTCCAGCACCTGGTCCATGGTATAGCCCTGCCGCTGCATTTCCACAACCTTCATCACAATCGATCCCTGCCCCATGGAGACGGCGCAGGTGTCAAAGGCCTCGATGCGGCGGCCCGGGTATTTGGCCCGCAGCTCTTCGGCGGCGATGGGATAGGTGTTCAAACTGCCGCTGAGCTTGCCGGAAACCGCCACATACAACACGTCTTTGCCCGCCTGAAGGGCCTTTTCAAAATTGCTCACAAAGGTGGGCATATCCACATGGGTGGTGGTGGGCTTCATCCCTCCCCGCAGCCTGTCGTAATAGGTGTCTCGCGGCACGCTTTTGCCAAAATCGTCTTTCACTTCTTTTCCGTCGATGACAAGACCGTGAAACAGCCAAATGACCTGGTTGGCCGACATCCATTCGGCAGTCAGGTCCGTGGTGATATCTGTAAAAATTTGATAAGCGCTTTCCATTGAATCGTTCTCCTTTTTTGAAATGATCCCCCCGGCGCGCCGGGCGGAAATATCGCCTTCTATTGTAT
>CAJUIK010000113.1 GCA_910585875.1 uncultured Eubacteriales bacterium
GTGCAGGGAAGAGCAGTAATCCCGATGGGTGACGGGAATGCCGGCATAGGCCGGCGCCGCCAGGGCCGAGGTGACGCCGGGAACCGCTTCAAAAGGGATTCCCCGGGCCGCCAGGGCCTCCAGCTCCTCGCCGCCCCGACCGAAGACAAAGGGATCGCCGCCTTTGAGGCGGACTACCCGCTTGCCCGCCAGCCCCTGTTCCACTAAAATCTGGTTGATGCGGCTCTGGGGCACGGGATGACGGCCCGACTGCTTGCCCACGTCGATGGTTTCCGCCTCCGGCGGAATCAGATCCAGCACGCCTTGGCCCACCAGCCGGTCGAAGACCACGACTTCCGCTTGCTCTAGGGCCTGTTTGCCCCGGAGGGTCAGCAGGCCCGGGTCGCCGGGGCCGGCGCCCACCAAAACGACTTTACCGCTCACAGGCCGCCCTCCCCTCCCGCATAGCCAGGGCCAGCCGGCGGGCCAGTTCGGGGCCCTGTTCCGCCGGGCCCTGGGTCTGGCGGATTTCCCAGCCGGATTCATCCCAATAGAGGCCCCGCAGGCTGATTTGCCCTTGCTCAATCTGGGCATACGCGGCCACCGGGGAAGAGCAGCCTCCGTCCAGGGTCTGGATGAAGGCCCGTTCCGCTAGGGCGCGGAGGGCGGACTCTTCGTCGTGCAGGGGGGCTAAAATGGACCGGTCGAAATCCTCTCGGGCCTGGACGGCCAAAATGCCTTGGCCGGCGGCGGGCAGCATTTCTTGGGGGGAGAAATAGCGGCTGATCCGGCTTTCCAGCCCCAGGCGGCGCAGGCCGGCGGCGGCCAGAACCAGGGCGCCGTATTGGCCGGAATCCAGCTTTTCCAGCCGGGTGATCACATTGCCCCGAACCGGCTCCACCCGGCAGCCGGGCAGCAGCTTTTCCAGCTGGATGCGCCGCCGAGGGCTGGCGGAGCCGACGGGCAGGGAAAGATCCGGTTGGCTGGCGCCCTGGGGCAGCACAAGGACGTCTCGGGGATCCTCCCGAGGGGAAAAGGCGACCAGAGGCAGCCGGGGGTCCAGCTCTGCCGGCAGGTCTTTGACGCAGTGGACGGTGAGATCCGCCTGGTTTTCCAGCAGGGCCTGATCCAGCTCCTTGACGAATAGGCCCTTGCCTCCCACCTGGTCCAGCGTCCGGTCCAATATTTTGTCTCCGGTGGTCTTGAGCGCCACGATTTCCGTTTGAATATCCGGCCGAACCCGGTTCAGCTGCTGGATAAACTGCTGGGCTTGGATCATGGCCAGCCGGCTGTCTCGGGTTCCGATGCGAAGTTTCATCCAATTACCTCCCTGATTTGCCCGGCGGCCCGGGCCACGGCGGCGTGATCCCGGCCGTCGCCGGCAACGCCGATGGTCAATGTTTCGGTTTCGATGAGAGCGGGGAAGAAAAAGGTACATTCCTCCGCCCGGTCGGCCACGCTGACAAAGCAGCCCGCCTGCCGGGCCAACAGACCTACTTGCCGGTTGACTTGCCGGCTGTCTGTGGCGGCTACGGCCAGAAACGCCCCTTCTAAATCCCGGGGCTCAAAGGGGCGGCAGACGGTTTTCAACAGCCCGTGGCGCTCCAGCTCCAAAATATCCGGATCCAGCCTGGGCGCCGCGACCAAAATGTCCAAGGAGAAGCGGCAAAGAGTCCGGCATCGCCGGGCGGAGACGGCGCCGCCGCCCACAACCAGGGCTTTTTTGCCCCGGACGTCGCAGAAGAGGGGAAAGCGGTCCTTCTGGGGGAAGGGCGCCGCCGTTTGTTCCGTCATACTTACGCCCTCCTAATTGGAAGCGGCCTGTCGGCGGAAGCGCTCCCACTTGAGGAAATCCTGGCGGTATTTTTCCACAATGACTTCCGCCTGGGCCAGGGCTTGGGCGCGGGCCTGCTGAAAATCGCCGCCGGCGCTTTGGCTCAAGGTGTCGATGTCCAGCAGTTCGACCTGGCCTGGGACGGCGCAGGCCGGGTCGATATCCCGGGGAGAAGCCAGGTCGATCAGCAGCCCGGGCTTGCGTTCCAACTGAAGGAAATCAGGGGCCTCCACTGTATAATGAGGGCTGGAGGTGGCGCTGACGACGGCGTCAAATTCCGGCATATATTGATATCGCAGCGAATAATCGAAGGCCCGGGCGCCGGCGGGGATTTGGATCTGCCCCCGCTTATACTGCCGCAGAGTCATGGACACGGCGAACCCCCGGGCCAGCAGGGTTTCCGCCGTCAGCCGGCCCATTTCGCCGTTGCCGATTACCAGAATGTTTTGGGGCAGAGGGCGCCGGCGTTCCAGGGCCTTCAGCGTCTCGGTGGCCGCGGAATTGCCCGAGCGAACGAAGCGCACCTCGGTTTTAATCCGCTTGGCGGCGGTGACGGCAGTGCGGAACAGCACTTCCAGCACGCTGTCGGCGGTTCGCTGTTCCCGAGCGGTCAAAACAGCGGTTTTTACCTGGGAGATGATCTGATCCTCCCCCCAGATTTGAGAAAGGGCCCCGCAGGAAAGCAGGCATAGGTGGCGGAAGCACTCGTCCCCCCGACGAACGTGATACAGCCCCTGGCAGTCGGCAAAATCCAGCTCCGCCGCCTGGCACAGCAGCTCAAAAGGGTCGGGGAAAAAGCCCTCCTGGCAGGAGAGATAAACCTCCGTCCGGTTGCAGGTGGAAAGGAGGGCCGCCCCCAGCGCATGGGGAGAGTTTTTCAGGGCGTCCAGTAGCTGGAGCTGTTTGGTTTTTGTAAAAGAAAAGCGCTGCCGGACGTCGACGCCCGCCAGGGAATGGTCCACGCCGGCCATGCAGATATTCAAAGCTCGTCCATCTCCAATCAAGGCTGGTTTCAGCCGAAAGTTTTCAGAAAAAGGCCCCGCGACGGCCTCGGGCCTTATTATATAAAAAAACCGTCTCCTTTGTCAAATGGGCCGCGTTTGGGATGAAGCTCAGCCAGGGCGGCGAAAGGGCCTTGAACCAAGGCGGGAATTTGTTGCCATACGCGCTTCGGCTGCTCGTGAAACAGCGCAAACTTGACAAAAATCCTCTTGCATTTGCGGGCGGAGTCTGGTAGAATAACAGTCATCTTAACAGCGCAAGGAGAGACGCCTCTTGGAGGAGCCGCCTTTAGGCCAGAATCAAAACTGGAACCATAAGCTCAAGAACCGCAAAAGCCGAATTGGCGCCGCAGAGCCGCAGCGCCTGGTTTTTTGCGGTCTTTTTTGTTGATTCCAGAGAGAGCGGCTGGACCTTGTCATTTTTGTATTTTATTTAGGAGGAAGAATATTTTATTATGGACAGTCACAGTCTAACGCTTATCGGGGTTCTCGCGTTTCTTTTGGCCATGTCGGCCTATTTTTCCGCCACGGAGACGGCCTTCACCTCGCTGAATCGCATCCGCATGAAAAGCATGGCTCAGGGCGGCAATAAGCGGGCCCGGCTGGCTCTGGAGCTGACGGAGAACTACGATAAGCTGCTCTCAACCATCCTGATCGGAAACAACGTGGTGAATATCGCCTCGGCCTCTCTGTCCACCGTGATTTTCACCGCTTATTTTGGCAATAACGGCGTCACGGTATCCACCGCCGTGATGACGGTGCTCGTGCTGATCTTCGGCGAAATTTCGCCCAAAAGCATGGCCAAAGAGGCGCCGGAGAGCTTCGCCATGTTTTCGTCCCCCTTTCTCAAGGGGCTTATGGTCTTGCTGACGCCGCTGAACTGGCTGTTCATGCAATGGAAAAAACTGATTTCCCGGTTCTTTCGCCATACGGACGACCGGACGGTTACAGAGGAAGAGCTGCTGACCCTGGTGGACGAGGCCCAGAACGAGGGAGGCATCGACGAGCAGGAAGGGGAGCTGCTGCGCAGCGCCATCGAATTTCACGAGTTGGACGCGCGGGATATCCTGACTCCTCGGGTGGAGGTGAAGGCGGTTTCCGAGCGAAACACGCCGGAGGAGATCGCCGCCTTGTTCCGCAGCACAGGGTTTTCCCGGCTGCCCTATTATGAGGGCGCCATCGACAATATCGTGGGCGTCGTCAACCAAAAGGATTTCTATGGCCGGGAGGATTGGCGGGCGGATGTCAAAAGCGTGGTCAGCCCGGTGATCTTTATCCCAGATTCCATGAAAATCGCCCGGCTGCTCCATCTGCTTCAGCAGAATAAGGCCCATATGGCCGTCGTCACTGACGAATACGGCGGCGCCGCCGGCATCGTCACGCTGGAGGACGTCATCGAAGAGCTGGTGGGCGATATCTGGGACGAGCACGACGCTGTGGAGGAAAACGAATTTCAAAAGCTCGCCGACAGAACATACCGGGTGGACGGCGGCGCCGACCTGGAGGATATGCTGGAGCTGTTTGGCATGGAAGAGGACCCAGGCTTGGACGTCAGCACCGTCAACGGCTGGGTGCTGGGGG
>CAJUIK010000114.1 GCA_910585875.1 uncultured Eubacteriales bacterium
GTTTTCCATCAAACCTGACAGGAAAAGGAAAAGCGGTGATTGACGGGAAAAAAGGTTATTATATGGCGGAGGAATATAACGGCAGGATTATCGGAACCTTTATGCCGGCGAGTGAATATTACGCGGGGCGTCTCAATCAGACAGTTGTGGTATCGCTGAGTCTGCTTCTGATTTTCGGCGTGCTGCTGGGTTGGGTCCGAGTGAAAACAGGCAGCCTCAAAGCCAATATCCTGTTGCATCTGGGATTCAACCTCTCCTCTTTTTTCATCGGCGTCGTCTTTTATCTGGCCCCTCAGAGCTTTGGCGGCCAGCTGGCCGTTACCGCGGCGGGGTGTCTGCTGACGGCGTTGTTCCTCGTGCCGGTGGCCCGGCTTCAAACGCCCCGGCAAATGCCCTGGGAGGAAAACGACTACGATCATGAGCATGACGGAGCCTAGAGATAGGGCAAATCCAACGAGAAAGGCGGGAACGACTATGATCAAAAGCCTGAAAAACGAAGAATCCGTCCCTGTCAACCTGTTTGGCAAGCAGGAGGAAGCCGTTGTGTTTTCCACAGGGAGCAACCAATTCGACGAAAACGGCGATTACAAAAAAGCGGGCTTCCCGCTGAGCCGGCAGGAGCTGGACTGCCTGAATTGGTTTTTGGAAAATGTGGATATCCGGGATTATAAAAAAGAAATTATGGCTTATTGCAACGAACGATACGAGATGATTGGCGACGAGCAGATTACAGAAGCGGATTTGGAGAGCGAAATCCATATTTTCGCCATCGCCGTCAATATCGGCGGGGTCAGCCAATCCAAAGACGGATTCCTCTACCCGGAGATCTCTTTTTTCGGGGACTGCGAATGCGACCCGGAACACGGTATTTGCATTGGATTTCGGGATAAAAAATTTCTGGGGGTGGAAGCCCAGGATTGGACGCTGTGAGCGGCGGCGTTTTTCTGAGGCAAAGCCAGAAGAGAGCGGGCTGTTCAGCCGGCTCTCTTTTTTCCGTCGACGGGGGATTTCGCCCTTGTATCCAAGGGGAAAATAGGGTAAAATGAATGACGTATATCTGAGATAGAGGGGAATATCCGTGATTCGAATACAAATTATGGATGTGGCGTTCGACAATGTGACGACAGACGAGGCGGTGGCCTTTGCCATGGAGCAGATCCAAAACCGCGGCAAGTGCATGGTCGTGACGCCCAACGCCGAGATCGCTCAAAACTGCGTGGAAAACAGCCGCCTGCGGGATATTGTCTGTCGGGCGGGTCTGGTGCTGCCCGACGGCATCGGCGTCATTTACGCTTCGCGCATTTTGAAAAAACCGTTGAAGGGCCGGGTTCCCGGGGTGGAGTTTGGGGAAAAGCTGCTGTCCGCCCTGCGGGATACGGGTAAGAGCGTTTATTTCCTGGGCGGCAAGCCTGGAGTGGCCCAGGAGGCCGCCGGCCGGATGCAGGCTAAATATCCGGGCCTGAAGGTGGCCGGCTGTCGGGACGGCTATTTCAAAGAGGACGACGAAGCTGTGGAGGCGGTGAACGCCGCCCGGCCGGACGCCTTGTTCGTCTGCCTCGGCTCCCCACGGCAGGAATATTTTATCGACGATAATTTTGAGCGCCTGGAAACCTGTCTGGCCGCAGGGCTGGGCGGTTCGCTGGACGTTTACGCCGGCCGGGTGGAGCGGGCGCCGGAGATTTTCATCAAGCTGGGGCTGGAATGGTTTTACCGGCTGCTCAAGCAGCCCAGCCGCATCGGCCGAATGATGAAGCTGCCCCAATATCTCTGGCGGACCCTGCGCTGGCGGGCGAAAGGAGGGGATTGATATGCCGGAAACTGCGCCTAAGGTTTCGTTGATCAGCTGCACGGATCAGCCGGAGCGGCTTGTGGCCGCCGCCGCCCGGATCTGTTATTCCGCCGCTGAGGCAGAGCGGATTTTAGAAGGGCTGACGGAGGAAAAAGCCGCCGATTTGCTGGATATGCTGGGGGAAATCGGCCATGAGAGCCCTGTAGAGCACGCCAGTTTTACATTTGCCATTCAAGGGGTCTCCCGGTCCCTGCTGGCTCAAATCACGCGGCACCGTATCGCCTCCTTCAGCGTTCAATCCCAGCGATATGTGCGGGAGCGGGACTTTGAATACGTTATGCCCCCAGAAATCGCCGGAGACCCAGAGGCCGAGGATTTGTTCCGCCAAGCCATGGAGCGGGACCAGCAGACCTATGACCGGCTGACGGAGATTCTGACGGCGAAGCGCCGGGCGGCGCTGGAAGCGGCGGGGACGCCGGCGGAGGAGGCCCGGAGGGCCGCCCGCAAGCAGGCCATTGAAGACGCCCGCTTTGTGCTGCCCAATGCCTGCGCCACCCAGATGATCGTCACGATGAACGCCCGATCCCTGCGGAATTTCTTCCGGCTTCGGTGCTGCAACCGGGCTCAATGGGAGATTCGGCAAGTGGCTCGGCAGATGTTGCTGCAATGCCGGCAAGCGGCGCCCCATTTGTTTGCCAAGGCGGGGCCCGCCTGCCTTTCCGGCCCTTGCCCCGAAGGAAAGATGAGCTGCGGCCGGGCCGACCAGGTCCGGGCCCTCTATGGGGCGGAATAAATGGGCGGGCTGATTGTAATAGAAGGGGTGGACGGATCGGGAAAATCCACCCAGTTCTCCTTGCTGTGCCGACGGCTGGAGCAGGAGGGGAAGGAGTTCCGCCAGACGGCGTTTCCTCGGTACGGCCAGCCTTCGGCGGCGCTGCTGGAGCTCTACCTCCAGGGCCAATTCGGCCAGAAACCCGACGACGTCAACCCCTATGCGGCTTCTGTTTTTTTCGCGGTGGACCGGTTCGCCTCGTATCAGACCGATTGGCGGGCATACTATGAGCAGGGCGGCTTGATGCTCTGCGACCGGTATACCACTTCCAACGCGGTTCATCAGGCGGGCAAGCTGCCGCCGGAACAGGCGGCGCCCTTTTTGGACTGGCTCTTCGACTTTGAATATGTCAAGATGGGGCTGCCCCGGCCTTCCCTGGTCTTTTTTTTGGATATGCCGGAGCAGGTTTCCTTTGAGTTGCTGCGCCAGCGCCAGGGGGAGGCTGGGGACATTCACGAAAAGGATCGGGAATACCTGGGCCGCTGTCGCCGTCAGGCGCTGGAAATCTGTCAAAGCCAGGGATGGCGGCGGATTGACTGCGCGCCGAAAAGCCGGCTTGCCTCCGTCCAGCAGATACACGAACAGATCTGGCGGCAAGTGAAGGAGCTGCTAGAGCAAAACGAGAAGAAACGGTGAAATAATGTTGCCTTTTAGACAGATTGCAATAGAGGACAAGCCCGCCGTAGAGGAATTCTTTCGACAGGAACCCGCCCGGATCACCGAGCGGTGTTTTGCGGATCTTTTTATCTGGCGGCGGCGATACCGCGCCCAGATTGCCTTTCAGGACGGTTTTTTGCAGGTCATGTCGCTGGCGGAGGACGGCAAAACCCTGTATTACCTGTTTCCTCCGGGCAAGGGGGACCGGCTGGCGGCCCTGGATCAAATCGCCCGGGACGCGGCGGAGTGGGGAGCGCCTTACCGCATTTATGGCTGTACGCCGGCCCAGAAGGAGCAAACCGAGGCGCTGGCGCCGGGGCGGTACGTCTTTACAGAAGACCGGGATAATTTTGACTATATTTACCGGCGAGAGGATTTGGCGGAACTGAAAGGGAAGAAATATCATTCCAAGCGGAATTTCATCAACCGGTTTTTGCAGGAATATGAAGGCCAATGGAGATATGAGCCTTTGGACCCTGGCCGTCACGGCGGGCAGATTTTAGAGCTGCATCGGCTTTGGTGTCAGCGGCGGGCGGATTCTATCGGGGCGGCGGAGGGCTGCGCCGTCCGCCAGGCGCTGGAACATTTTGAAGCCCTGGAGATGCGGGGCGGCGTCCTGTATCTTCGGGATGAGATGGCCGCCTTCACCATGGGTTGCCTGGCCGGCGACACGCTGACGGTGCAGATTGAAAAGGCGATGGCGGACGTCCCCGGCGCGTATCCCATGATCAATCATCAGTTCGTCGCCAACGCGGGGACGGATTTTGACTATGTCAACCGGGAGGAAGATATGGGAATCGAAGGATTGCGGAAGGCCAAGCTGTCCTATCGCCCTATAGAGCTTTCGGTGAAATATCTGCTGGAGCCTCGGCCGTGATCGGCTGGGCTCAAAATCGGGATCAAGGGGAGCTCCGCGCCTTGTTCGGCCTGTGTTTTCCCGGGGAAGAAGCCTTTGGAGATTGGTTTTTCCGCCATGTTTGGCGGCCGGAGCGGACGCTGGTTTGGCGGCAGGGCCGGATACAGGCCATGGTCCAGCTGCTGCCCCTTTTCCTGGGCGGCGGCGGGCACACGCTGCCAGCGGAATATGTC
>CAJUIK010000115.1 GCA_910585875.1 uncultured Eubacteriales bacterium
CAGCTGGATGTTTTCTCCGATTGTGGCCACCTTCTCTGTCAGCGCCTCGGCCACCGTCTTGCCCGCGCCAGGATACTGGCAGGCGTTCAGCGCTTCCACATCGGCGGGATTTTCCTTCATGACGACCGCAGTCAGATCCTTGACAAAATTTTGGAAAATTTCATTCTTGGCCACAAAGTCTGTCTCGCTGTTCACTTCCACCAGAGCGCCGACCCCGTGCTCCGGGCAAACGCCGGCGTAGACCATGCCCTCGGCGGCCACCCGGCCGGCCTTCTTCTGGGCGGCGGCCAGGCCCTTTTCCCGCAGAAACTCTACCGCTTTATCAAAATCGCCGTCAGAGGAGCTCAGCGCCTTTTTGCAGTCCATCATGCCTGCGCCGGTCTGCTCCCGCAGCTTCTGTACGTCTTTCGCTGTAAATGCCATTTGTCCATTCCTCCGTTTTCTAACGTTTTCGGGTTTCCCTGTATCAATAAACCCGGCTTAAGCCCGCGGCGAGCGCGGGCTTCAAGCCAAATCTGCTGTATTACTGGTTCGCGATCTCTTCCGCCGTCTTGGATTCTCTCTTTTGAGGGGCCCGGGGAGCGGCGTCAGCCGCAGTCTCGACCGCTTCAGAAGCGGCGGCGTCGCTGACGTCCAGCTGTTCGCCCTGACGGCCTTCCAGCACGGCGTTGGCCATGGTCTGGCTGATCAGCTTGATGGCGCGGATCGCGTCGTCATTGCCGGGGATCACATAATCCACTTCGTCGGGATCGCAGTTGGTATCCACAATCGCCACAATGGGCACGCCCAGCTTGCGGGCTTCGGCGATGGCGTTCTTTTCTTTCCGGGGGTCGATGACAAACAGGGCGCCGGGCAGACGCTTCATCTCTTTGACGCCGCCCAGATATTTTTCCAGCTTCTCGATCTCCAGCTTCAGCTTGACGACTTCTTTCTTGGGCAGCAGGTTAAAGGTGCCGTCCTCTTCCATCTTTTTCAGCTGATTCAGCCGGTCGATGCGGCGGCGCATGGTCTTGAAGTTGGTCAGCATACCGCCCAGCCAACGGGCGTTGACATAAAACTGGCCGCAACGCTCCGCCTCTTCCTTAACGGCTTCCTGCGCCTGCTTCTTGGTGCCCACAAACAGGACGCTGTCGCCGGCGGCGGCCACGTCGCGCACGAAGAAATAGGCTTCCTCCAGCTTTTTGACGGTTTTCTGCAGATCGATGATATAAATCCCGTTGCGCTCAGTAAAAATATACTGGGCCATCTTGGGGTTCCATCTTCTTGTCTGGTGGCCGAAATGAACGCCGGCCTCCAGCAGCTGCTTCATAGAAATAACAGACATTTTTTGTTTCCTCCTTTTTTGGCTAACCCGCCACTGCTCTTCTGAAGGCGCGGCCCGCCGAAGGTTCCTCGGGCAGGCGCCGGGCGCCGGACAAGCAGTGTGTGTGTTTCGAGCTTATCTAATATATCACATCCGTCGGCAGTTTGCAAGAAAATCTTTCATATTCCGGTCAGTTTTTTCACCGGCGCCGATTTCCCCGAGGCAAACCGGGCCGGGCGGACGGATTCGGCCGGGCCGCGCCCCGGACCAGGATAATATCGTCCCCGATTTTCTCGATGTTCTCCCAGGGAATCGCCACGTCTTCTTCCCGCCCCATCAGGCCAAGAAGCCGGGCCGGCCCCGGGGCGTACAGGGTTTTGACGCGCCCGGTTTCCAGATCGATTTCCGCGTCGTAGACATACCCCAGCCGAGCGCCGGTTTCCAGGTCGATCACTTCCTTGTATCCCATGTCAAAAATCCGGCAGGTCTGGTCCATTTCATCCCCTCCGGCTCCATTTCTATTCTCTCTCCGGGCCGTTTATGCGCCTGAAATAGCTTTCGCCATGACAAAATTGGTCAGCTTCTGCCCTCGGCGTTCCACTTGCTGTTCCTTGACGATCCGATAGCCCCGTTTTTCAAAAAAGGGGCGGGCCGTGATAGAAGCGTGAACGTCGATCTGGCTACAGCCCTTTTCCCGGGCGCGGTTTTCCAGAGCGTCCGCCAGCGCCCGGGCCGCGCCCCGGCCCTGCCGATCCCATCGGACGAAGAGATGGTCGAAATAATCCCCGTCCAAAGTGGCGAAACCGATAATTTCCCCGGCCTCTTCCGCTATCCAAGTCTCGTGATGGAGCAGCATCGCGGACCAGCGCCCCTCCTCCGGCGGCGCCGGCGCCCAGGCTTCCACCTGGGCCTGGGTATAATCCCCCAGGTTCGTCCTCCGAACCGTCTGATAAAAAAGCTGCGCCAAAACCGGACAATCCTCCGGCCGATACCGGCGAATCTCGATCTCCTTTTGATTGCTTTCCCCCATGGAAACCCCTCCTTTCGGCGGCAAAAGCCGCGGCCATTCTTTGCCGCGGCTTTGCCCGTCACATCGCCTTTTTGAACGTCCCGACAGTCCTAATTCTTCGGGTCTTGCAGCTCCATAATCCGCTTCGCCCCCGCCATGACGCCCAGTCTGCCCGCCTCATAGGTCAGGCCCCCCTGCAAAAAGCCGATATATGGGGGGCGCATGGGGCCGTCGCAGGAGAGTTCGATGGAAGAACCCTGGATAAAGGCGCCCGCCGCCATGACTACCGGGCAGTCGTAGCCCGGCATATCCCAGGGCTCTGGGGTGGCGAAGGAATCCACCGGCGCGCCGGCCTGGACGCCCCGGCAAAAGGCCAGCAGCGGCTCGGGAGCGCCGAATTCCACTGTTTGAATGATGTCGAACCGCTGATCGCGGGCTTTTGGAGACACTTTGCATCCTAGCCGCTCCAGCAGAGCCGCCGCAAAGGCGGCGGTTTTGACGGCCTGGGCCGTCACATGGGGGGCCAGGAACAGACCCTGATACAGCGCGCGATTGACCCCCAGGCTGGCGCCGCATTCGCCGCCGATGCCCGGCGCCGTCAGCCGGCAGGCGGCTCGATCCACCAAATCCGCCCGGCCCGCCACATAGCCGCCGGAGGGCGCCAAACCGCCGCCGGGGTTTTTAATCAGCGACCCGGCGATCAGATCCGCTCCGTATTGGATGGGTTCCGCAGTCTCCACAAATTCTCCATAGCAGTTGTCTACCAAAATGGCCGCCCTCGGGTTGACCCGGCGGACGGTTTGGCAAATCTCCCCGATCTGCCGGCAGGATAGAGTCTGCCGCTGGGCGTAGCCCCGGCTGCGCTGGATGAAGACCGCCTTGACAGCCGGATCCGCCGCCGCCTTCTCGATAGCGGGCAAATCGGGCAGACCTTCCGCCAAAGGAACCTGGCGGAAGCCGATATGATAATCGGCAAAGGTCCCGCCGGTTTTCCCCCGCTGGCCGGTAACGGTCTGCAATGTGTCGTAGACGTTGCCTGTGGCCGACAGCATCACGTCGCCTGTGGAGACGCAGGCGAATATGGCCGCTGTGATGGCGTGGGTCCCGTTGACGAAGTTGTGCCGCGCCAAGGCCTTCTCCGCGCCAAAAACCTGGGCGTAAACCAGCTCCAGCTTATCCCGGCCCAGGTCGTCGTAGCCATAGCCGGTGGTTCCGGCGAAACAGGCGTCGCTGACTCGGTTGGCCGAAAAAGCCTCCAGCACTTTGGCGGTGTTCTGGGCAGAAATTTCTTCGATTTGGGAAAATTGGCCCCGGATTTCCTCTTCCGCCTGCCGGGCCAGCTGCAAAAGGGCGGGAGAAAAATCAAATTCGCTCATAGAGCCGTTTTGGCGGCTTGGGCCAGCAGAGCCGCCGCCTGTTCCGCGTCTTGGATCTCGATCGTCTCCGCCGGGCTGTGGATATACCGGCCCGGGATGCTGACGCAGCCGGAGGGCACGCCGCCTCGGCTGACCAGCATGGCGAAGGTATCGGTGCCTCCGGCCAGCAGCACTTCGTCCTGATAGGGGATGTCCGCCGCTTCCGCCGCCCGGCGCAGGTGCTGAATCGCCGCAGGAGAACAGACGACGGAGGAGTCTTTAATTTTCACAGTAGGCCCGCCGCCCAGCTTCACTTCGCCGGCCGCGGCGCCGGGGCAGTCCCCCGCCGCCGTCAAGTCCACAGCCAAGCCCATATCCGGGGCGATGGAGAAAGCCGCTCCCTTTGCGCCGTTGAGGCCCAGTTCCTCCTGAACAGTGAAGACAAAATACAAATCGTTTTCGCTGTCGTCAATCTGGCTCATGGCGCAGAGCAGGGCCGCGCAAGAGGCCAGGTTGTCGCAATAAGGGCTCATTAACCGGCCTCCGGCGATTTCCGCCGCTTCGTAATCGAAAACGGCGATCTCCCCCGCCCGGATCATCTTCCGGGCCTCTTCCTCGCTGGCGGCGCCGATATCCCTG
>CAJUIK010000116.1 GCA_910585875.1 uncultured Eubacteriales bacterium
GCCGCCGGGCAAATCCGAACCCAGCCTCAGGTTGTGTTGGACCCAGGGCACGGCGGCATGGACGGCGGCGCCGTCTCCGCAAGCGGCCTCCAGGAAAAAGACTTGAATCTGGCCATCGCACGCAAAACCAGGATGCTGCTGAAGCTGGCCGGGGCGGATTCCGTCATGACCCGGGACAGCGATATCTCCCTCAACTACCGGGAGGGGGAGACGGTCCGCCGAAACAAGCAGAACGATCTGAAAGCCCGTGCGGAGACGGCGGCGCGTTTTCCCGAAAGCGTTTTTATCAGCGTGCATATGAACCAATTTGAGCAAGCCCAATACCGGGGCGCTCAGGTCTTTTACGGGCGCGACAGCCAATCTCCGGAGCTGGCCAACCTGATGCAGCAAGCTTTTCGGCAGGCCCTGGATCCGGAAAACAGCCGCCAGCCCAAGCCCGCCCCGGAAAGCCTTTATATCATGAAAAGGATCCAAGCGCCGGCGGTGATCGCCGAATGCGGCTTTTTGTCCAACCCTCAGGAGGCGGAACTGCTGAGCCAGGAGGAATACCAGAAAAAAATCGCCCTGGCCATCACGGGAGCATATTTGCAATTTGACGGCCAGGAGGAAGAGAGGAAACTTTGAAAAAGAAGACGGTTTATGTCTGTTCGGAATGCGGCTATGAAACGGTGAAGTGGCTGGGCAAATGCCCGGCCTGCGGCCAATGGGGTACGTTGGAGGAAATGACGCTACGGGATGAAAAGCAGCCGTTGGCGTCTTTACAGCCCAAAGGGGCGGCGCGTCCGGTTTCAGTGCAGGATATCGATCTGAATTCAGATAAACGGATTTCCACCGGCATCGGCGAGCTGGATAGGGTTCTGGGCGGCGGGCTGGTGGTGGGTTCGCTGGCTCTGGTGGCCGGCGAGCCGGGCATCGGCAAAAGCACGTTGCTGCTCCAAGCCTGCAAAAACCTGGCTGCGGGGCAGACTGTGCTCTATGTCACCGGAGAAGAATCACTGGCCCAGATCAAAATGCGGGCGGCCCGCATTGGGGCGATCTGCCCTAACCTGATGATTCTTCCCGAGACGGATCTGGAAAATATTTTCGCGGCGGCGGACAAGCTGGAGCCTCAAACGCTGATTATCGATTCCATCCAGACCGTCTACAGCAATACCAGTCAATCCATGCCGGGAAGCGTGTCTCAAGTGCGGGAGAGCACTCTGCGGCTGATGCAATATGCCAAACAGCGGGAGGTTTCCACCTTTTTGGTGGGCCATGTCAACAAAGACGGCGGCATCGCAGGCCCCAAGGTTCTGGAACATATGGTGGACACGGTGCTCTATTTTGAGGGAGAGAAATACGCCGCCTACCGGATGCTGCGGGCGGCCAAAAACCGCTTCGGATCCACCAACGAAATTGGGATGTTCGAGATGGATCAGGCGGGTTTGCAGCAGGTGGAAAATCCCTCGGCAGCGCTGATCGCCGGCAGGCCCCGGGATTCCACCGGCAGCTGTATCGTCTGCACACTGGAGGGCGCCCGGCCTTTGCTGGCCGAGGTCCAGGCGCTGGTGGCCAAAACCGGCTATGGCGCCGCCCGGCGCATGGCCGCAGGCATTGATTATAACCGGGCCGTGCTGATGCTGGCGATTTTGGAAAAACGGGCCGGGTTGATTTTGAGCAATTACGATTCTTATATCAATGTGGTGGGGGGGTTGCGCATCGACGAGCCGGCGGCGGATCTGGCGGCGGCGGTGGCCGTGGCCTCCAGCTACTTGGAGCAGCCGGTGAACCACGAAACCGCCTTGTTTGGGGAAATCGGCCTTTCCGGCGAGATCAGAGCGGTTTCCGGCGCCCAGCAGCGGCTGCGGGAGGTCTATCGCCTGGGGTTCCGCCGCTGCATCCTGCCCGCCGCCGGCAGCCGGGATTTGGAAGCCCCGCCGGATATGGAGCTCATTCCTGTCCAAGACGTCCGCCAAGCCATGAAAGCCGCCTTTTCCGGCGGACGAGAGGTGGAGAAAAGCCAATAGCAGCGCGACGGCGCCGACAGGGGAGAAAACAGCGATCCAACAGTAAATTTAACCGAGAAATTATCAATTGTTTTCAATTTCGATAGAATGTGCAAAGGGCAAGACGAACCGCGGCGGTTTGTCTTGCCCTTTCTTTTTTTGCCTCAAGTTTGATGCGGGGCGTTGTCGCCGGCGTCAGCCGACCCGACAAAATAGACGCAGGCGTTTGGGGGCGGCGGCAGATCGCCGGCGGGGGCGGCGTGGTCCAGGCGGCATTCGCCCAACTGATTATAGATACAGGCCGATTGATTGCAGCAGATCCGCAAAATATTCCCCTCCGTTTGTGCGTTTTTCCGGTAATATTCTGGCCGCTTTTCTGCAAAATATAAGGGACGACGCGAAAAGGAGGAAACCGCCCATGAAAGGAGCGCTGTGTGTCGCGCTGACTGTTCTGACCATTGGCGGGATGTTTTTGGCCAGCCCATACCGCCGGCAGGCGGAGCCGGCCCAAGCTCAGGCCGCGCCCTGCCGACAGGCGGATATTTATAATTCTGTGACGATGAGAGGTAAAACCGAAGCCCTGCGCCAAAGCCGGGCCTATGCGCCTTGGACGGCTACAGTCAAGGAGATTTACGTTCGACAAGGGGATCAGGTGTCCCAGGGAGACCCGCTGGCGCTGCTGGAACCTGCGAACCCGGGGCGGGGCGCAGACTGGGCGGCGGAACGGCTGGCGGATCAGCTGGCCCTTCAAGCCGCCCAAGGGGAATTGGATCCAGAGGAGATCAACCAGATCGCCCAGGCCTTTGCCGCCGCGGCGCCCCCTCAGGCAGAGCCTCGGCAGCCTATGACGTTGACCGCTCCCATCGACGGTCTGGTGATGGAGGTCTTTTGCGGAGAGGGCGAGACCATTTCGCCCTTGGCGCCCTGCGCCCTTGTGGGGGATATGGAACAAATCCTGGTCCGCGCCCAAGTGGGAGAGGAGAATCTGCGCAAAATCTCCCCTGGTATGGAGGCGGAAATCGAAATTGAAGCCTTTCCAGATTGTCAGCTGACTGGGCGGGTGGAATCGGTGGCGCCCTATGCCCAAAGCGGCTCCATCTTGAATCAGGACAGTCAGATTGTCACCGACGTGCTGGTGTCCATTGAAAACGGGCAGGGAAGGCTGCGCCCCGGATACAGCGCTTCGGTATCCGTCAAGACTCAACGGAAGGAAAAAGCTCTGCTGCTGCCCTACGACTATGTGGGCCAGGATCAGCAGAACCGGGAATATGTGATGACCGTCTGGCAGGGAAGAGCCCGAAAAAAGCTGATCGCCACAGGGCTGGAATTAGAGGAACTGGTGGAGGTTCAAGCCGGGCTGACGCCTCAGGACATGATCCTCCAAAACCCGGAGCAATTTTACCACGGGCAAAGAATCCAGTGGGAGGCCGCCGATGAAAGCGCGTGACATAGGGGCGCTGGCGCTGAAAAATGTCCTGCGGGCTCGGTGGAAAACGGTTTTGTGTGCGCTGGCCGTCTGCGTCGGCGCAGCTTCTGCCTATCTGGTGGGGGAAATCTCCGCCAACGCCCGGCAGAAGATTGTGGACGAGATGGAGAAAAGCGGCCTGGGCGGCATGATGATTTTCAGCGAAGGGGCGGAAAAAGAGGAGCTTCGGGTGCAGCAGATTTTAGAGCTGCCTCGGCAAAACCCCAAGATCAAAGCCGCCATGCCTGTTTTTATGGACTATGGCTCCTATCAGCTGAAGGGAAAACGAGGTTCTGCGGCGATCTGGGGAATCGATCAGCAATTTTCCGATATTTTTCCTGTGGAAGTCAAATACGGCCGTTTGCCTGGGGCGGGGGAGGTTCGGCAGGGCGCCAGGGTGGCTGTGGTGGAAGACGCATTGGCTCAAAAGGTTTATCATAGAGAGAATATTATCGGTAAAGAGATTACCATTTACAGGGATTCTATAGGGGAATCTTATGAAATCATCGGCGTCATCCGGTCGCAAAAACGGGGGTTGGAAGGGTTGATG
>CAJUIK010000117.1 GCA_910585875.1 uncultured Eubacteriales bacterium
TCTTTTTTTTTGTTTTCAAAAACGGGGATTTTTTTGTTTCTTTCCGAAACGGGAAGAAAAGCCGCCAAAGACCGCCCTTCAAAAACGGGGTTTTCCTTCAATCAGACGATTGACAGCCTGACAGCGTTTCTCTCCCATGCTTATACTTCAGCTGATGCATAATTCCTGTCGATGGGAAATTTTTTCATCTGAAACTGTCGGTATGAGGGAGGAGAACAAATAAATTTTGACAGGAGAGGTTTTTGTGAAAAAAAGTAAGACAGCTCTGCGCCTTATCGTGTCCCTCGCTTCGGTATCGGCAATGATGTGCGGCGCTTTTGCCGCCGGCGCCGCCAACGCCCGGCAGCAAATTCAGGCCACCCTCACGCCTGACGTGACGGTCACCTTGGACGGCGTGCCCCAGACCCTGAAGAGCGCAGACGGAACGACGGTTTTCCCCATCATCTATAACGGCTCTACCTATCTGCCCATCCGGACGGTGGCTGGGCTGACTGGCCTGGAAGTGAATTGGAATCAGGATACGCGCACGGTTGTGCTGGGCAACGCGCCAAACGGCAAAAACCTGGTTGATTTGTATTCGCTGTATCATCAGGTAAGAAGCTCGCAAGTTCAGACCAGCGAGGGCAAAAGCGAAACCATTTCGGGGATTAACGCTGCGAATTGGCTGCTTATGAGTGTTGATTGGGCCGACTCGGCTGGCAAAAAGACAATCGCGTCCTACAATTTGCAGGGCAAACACGACACTTTGACTTTCAAATATTACTCGGACAAGAACGATACTACGTTGCGGGTTCTCGGCGATAACGAGACTGTGTTGGGCGAGTATGACGTGAAGGCCGGCGAGATTGCCCAAGAGGTCAAGGTCAATCTGCTCAAAACCAACCAGCTCACTTTTGAAGTCACGAAATTGAAGAACGGGCCTAAATCCGGCACTGGCACCAGCGTATATATCTTTGACACTTATCTGGATAAATAAGGGACAAGCGACGGATTTTTCTGTTGTTGCGAACTTGAAAAACCACAAAAAAGCAACCTCTTTCGAGGTTGCTTTTTGTTTTTCCGCGATTATTGTTTTTTGGATTGCCGGAGAGCCTCTTGCAGTTCTGCGTCTTCCCGGATTTCTTTGTCCAGCTCTTCTTTCCGCGCCATATTCATGCCCACAGTATAAGACGAAACGTCGGTGGGGTGGATATGGCGTCGGGGGAAGAGAAGGGAGTTGTATCTTATTTTGGAAAAGCCCATATCTGTGATGGCCAGAGGCTGGAGCAGAGTGAACAGCAGAGCGTGGAGCGGGCCCAGCTTGGGGAGGCGGACCGCAAACAGCGCCAGCGCCAAGCCGCCCAAAATCCACAGACAAGAGGGCCGAGCCACGCTGGCTATCGCCAACAGCAGCATTGCGACGCCGGAGACGAGATTCACCGCGCTGTCTGCATCGTAGCCCTTTGCCCGAGCTACTCGGAGGCGATAGGGTTTATAGGCCATATTGCAGACCAGACACAGGATGAGGAAACCCAGCGCCCAGAAAACGGAGGCTTTGTCCTTGGGCGGCGCGTCGGACGGAGCGGCCTTTTGCCGCTTTTGTTCTGCCAAAGCCCTGCGCAGTTCGTCCAGAGATTGGTTTTTAGAGGGGTGGGTATACCGGAGGCGCACGTCCTCCCAAGGCTCCATTTTCCATTCGGCCTCTTGCAGGTTTTGATACACCCGCAGCGCCGTCGCGCCTACAAACAGCAGAATCAGCGCCGCCGCAGCGATCATAAGCCGCCGCTGATTGGCCGGAGAGCCCCAATCGTGGTCATAGAGATAGAGCAGCAGGCTGATCAGGAAATAGCCGGATAGAGCCAGGCTCAGCAGGATACATCCGGCCATCACCGGCCAGTTGGCCACAGGCACCTTGCTGAAGGTCAGAGTCCGATTGCACAAAAGGAAAGAGAGAGCGCCCAGCAGGGCAATCCATAAAAGATTGGTAGGCACGAAACGCCGGTTGTCCGGAGAAAAACGGGTAGTCAACATAACAAAACCTCCTTTTGTCAGGTCGGCTTGGCGGAGAAACTCCGACCATAAGTTTACGGATGCAAGACATTGTATTACCTATGATAATTTTATCATCTTTTTTGGAGAAATGCAATATATTGGGATATATTTGGCGGAATATCCAAAAATATCGGCGGGCTTTTGGCAATATTGCACAAAGGAAAAAGGGCGGGCTGGGAGGACAGAGTCCAGGGCTCTACCCGGTTTGGCCGCCTGCGGCGCCGCCGTCCGCCAGGCCGGTAACAGAAGAATGACAAAAAGGATGACAAAAAAATCGGCGCAAAAACAGGGGAAAAAGGGCGAAAAAGAGAAAAAATCCTCTTGAAGGGCTGCGCCGAAAGAAATAGGATATGGGGATGAAAAAGGAGAAAAATCGATAAAATTTCAATAAAATACGGGGAATAGAGAAAAATAATTGCGAAAATGCAAAAATAAGAATCCTTCCCAAAGGGGGCGTCGGGCCTGGTCTGCAAAGAAAAAGGTTGCAAATCGGTATCAAATCGGTTACAATAGAGAAGGTTTCAAGCCGGCGTGGGAGCCGGCGGATGATCAACAAACCATCCTCCGCCTTTGAACTGAGGCGGGGAGCGCGGCCCTCGGCCGCCGGCCGGTTTCTCGGCGGCGGAGCGGAGGCGGCAACAAGCCTGTCCGTCTGCCCTTTGAGGCGGCGGGCCAAAGTGGAAAGGAGACGTTCCCAATGGAAACCAACAAGCAGAAAAGCCGTCTGATTCCGGCTTGCGCCATGTTTCTGGGCTCTTCGCTGGTGATGAGCGCCATGATGACTTCGGTGAAAACCGTGGCCGTTTATGACGAAGGCCAGAAAACCGTCGTGTACACGGCCTCCGCCGACCCGGCTCGGGCGGTGAAGCTGGCCGGCCTGGAGCTGGCGGAAGACGACGAGATCCAGTGTCTGGACGATATTGCCGACGGATACGGCGCCGTACAGGTCAACCGGGCTTTTCCGGTGACGATTACGGCGGACGGCCGCACCCATATGCTGCGCACCACCGGCGGATCTGTTTCCAGCATCCTGTCCGACGCGGGCATCGCCCTTTCAGAGCAGGACGCGGTTTACCCCGCTCTGCATCAGAAAGTGGAAGAAGGGGAGGATATCACCGTGCGCCGGGTGGAAGTGCGCACAGAAGAGGTGAAAGAAAGCCTGCCCTATGAATCCAAAACCGTGGAAACGGCGGCTCTCCCCTATGGTCAGACGCGGGTGGCCACAGCCGGCGCGGCCGGCGAAAAGACCACCGTCTATCGGGTGGAATATCACGACGGCGAAGAATACAGCCGCACCAGCCTGGGTTCGGAAATCACCCGTCAGCCTGTGACGGAAGTGATTGAAAAAGGCGTGGGCGGTATGATAGAATATAACGGGACCCAGTATACCTACAGCCAGGTTCTGAGCATGAAGGCCACGGCCTATACCACCGAGGGCAAGAGCCGCAAGCACACGGCCTCGGGCACTGTGGCCCGGGTGGGCGCCGTGGCGGTGGACCCCAAGGTCATCCCTCTGGGCTCTCGGCTGCTGATCCGGGGCTCCAACGGCAAATGGGCTTACGGCGTAGCCGTGGCCGAGGACACCGGCGTCAAGGGCAATAAAATCGACCTGTTTTTCAATACCTATCGGGAGTGCGTCAATTTTGGCGTCCGCAACGCCGACGTATACGTCCTGAATTAACCGGCGGCGACGATTAGAAAATACAACCGAAGACGCCGAGGAGGCGAATGGATTTCCGGCGATGGTTCGCCGGAAATCTTGTATATACCGGGGGAAAGCAAGATGCAGTATGACGTCAACTTGAATATTCACTACACGACGCCGAAGGATTTGTGGGAAAAGATCGGCGAAGTATACGCTTCGATGCCTTATTGGGCGGGGAAAGAACAGGGC
>CAJUIK010000118.1 GCA_910585875.1 uncultured Eubacteriales bacterium
AAGTCTCCAGGGCGGGCAGCTCTTCTAGAGAGGACAGGCCGAAAGCCCGCAGAAAGGCCGGGGTCGTGCGGAACAGGACGGGCTTGCCCGGCGCGTCCAGCCGTCCGCACTCTTCAATCAGCCCTTTATCGCACAGGGAATTGACGGTATAGGCGCTGTCCACCCCCCGAGCCTGCTCGATATAGGCCTTGGCCACGGGCTGGCAATAGGCGACGACGGCGAGAACCTCCAAGGCGGCGGCGGAAAGCAGGGCCGTCCGGCGGGTTTCCAGCACCCGGCGGACGGTTTCGCCATACTCCCTCCGGGAACACAGCTGATAACTCTGATCCAGCCGCACCAGCTTGACGCCCCGCCGGCCGAAATCATACTCGTCGGCCAGCTCCTGGGCGGCCTGTTCCACCTGTTCAGGCCGAGCTTCCAAGGCGGCGCACAGCTTTCCCAGGCTCACCGGTTCGCCGGCGGCAAAAAGCGCGGCTTCCAGCGCCAGGCGCAGTTCATTTGGTTCCATTGGTTTCATCCCCGTCTTCCGCCAGCGTAATTAAATATTCCCCCTGCCGATCCTGCAAAGCGATCTTGTGAAGTTTGAGCAGTTCCAGCACCGCCAAAAACACCGAGACGATTTCCGAGCGGCTGCGGGACTCCAATACCAGCGATTCAAAGCTGAGTTGCCGTTCCTGGCCCAACAGCCCCACGATACGGCCGATTTTGGCCGAAACCGGCGCCGGGTCGGCGCCCGCCACCCCCTGAAATAACCGAACTGATGGAGGGGCCTTGCGGTCATAGCGCTCCAACATATTCCGCACCGCCCGGCGAAGCGCCTGGACGGTATAATCGTATTGGGCGTCCTCTTTCCTCCGGCTTTCCGGCGGTTTGGCGTAAAGATCCCGGCCCAGCTCCTCCCTCTGCTGCAAAAGCTCCCCCGCTTGCTTGAAGCGCTGATATTCCAACAGGGCCTCCACCAGCGGGGCCCTGGGGTCGGCCTGGGCTTCCTCCTCCTGCCGGGCGGGCAGCAGCAGCCTGGATTTGATATACATCAGCTGGGCGGCCATGGCGATGAATTCGCTGGCCACCTCCATATCCAGCTCCTTCATCTGGCGGATATGGTCCAAATATTGCTCCAGAATCTGCGCGATGGGGATGTCATAGACGCTGACTTGATTTTTGGAAATCAAGTGCAGCAGCAGATCCAGCGGGCCCTCAAAGGACTCCAAATGATAGGCGATCGCCTGCCCTTTCATCCGTTAGATTCCAAAGAGCCCCAACAAGGCGGAAACGATACGGAGAATCACGTTCGTCATACCGGCTTGGAGGGTATAAAGGATATTATTGAAGGCGCCGAGAAACAGCAGCAGGAGCAAGGCAATTTGAAAATAAGCCTGGTAGTTATAAAACTTATAGTACAGCCGATTCGGCAACGCGACCTGCAAGACCCGAGAGCCGTCCAGCGGCGGGACGGGCAGCAGGTTGAACACGCCCAAACCGACGCTGAGCTGGCCGGTCTGGAGAAAAAACTGGGCCAGCGCCGCGGCGAACCGATTGCCTCCGGCATAGACTTCCAGCAGAACCGCCGCCAAAATCAGCAGGACGCTGAGCAGAAAGTTGGCCGTCGGGCCGGCCAAAGCCGTCAGCGCCATGCCGGCCTTTTGGTTCCTGAACCGGCTGGTATTCACCGGCACGGGTTTGGCCCAGCCAAAGCCGAAAAACACCATACACAGCGTGCCGATAGGGTCCAGATGATCCAGGGGGTTCAGCGTCAGCCGGCCGGACCGCTTGGCGGTATCGTCCCCCAGCCAATAAGCCGCCAGACCGTGGGCCGCTTCGTGAAAAGTCAGGCAGATCAACACTGCCGGAATGATAATCAGATATCCGCGCAAAGAGCCGCCGCGCAGCATAAGCATCCGCCTCCGTTATTTTTTACAAATCATTCTGCGCCAGCTGCTCATAGGTTTCCCGGCGGACCGCCAGCCGGTCCTGTCCCTGCCACGTCATCACCATAGCCGGCCGGGGCAAGCGGTTGTAATTGCTGGCCATGGAATAGTTGTAGGCGCCTGTGGCGAACACGCACAGGATATCCCCTGCTTTCAGCGGCTGGACCTGGGCCTCTTTGGCGATCAAATCGCCGCTCTCGCAGCATTTGCCCGCGATGGCGACCGTCATAGTCCGCTCCCCGGCGGGGTCTTCGGCCTTGACGGCTTGATAGGCGGCGCCATACAAAGCGTAGCGGGGATTATCCGGCATACCGCCGTCCACCGCGGCGTAAACACGGCCGCCGGGGATTTTTTTGACGCCGCCCACCGTATAAGCGGTGACGCCCGCCGGCCCCACGATGCTCCGGCCCGGCTCCACGATCACCGTCGGAAGTTCCAGGCCGTATTTCTGGCAACCCGCTTTAACAGCTTGGCCCAAGCCGTCGATCATCTGGCCGATGGGCAGAGGCTTGTCCTCCGGGCCGTAGGCAATGCCAAAACCGCCGCCCATATTCAGCTCTTCGGGGACTTTGCCCGTTTCCCGGCCGATTTCCATCATAAACCGGGTCATCACCTCCGCCGCCAAAGCATAGGGCTCCTGCAAGAAAACCTGAGAGCCGATATGGCAGTGGACGCCGCAAAAATTCAGATGGGGCAGGCGGCTGGCCAGCTTGACGGCCTCCATGGCCTCCCCTGTTTCATAGCAAAAGCCGAACTTGCTGTCGATATTGCCGGTGGAGATAAACTCATGGGTGTGGGCGTCCACTCCCGGCTTGATCCGCAGGGAAACCCGCGGGATCTTGCCGCAGAGGGCGGCCAGCTCCTCCAGAGTTTCCAGTTCCTCCATGCTGTCCGCGATAAACAGCCCCACGCCGCTTTCCAAGGCGTACTGAATCTCCTGGCGGGATTTGTTGTTGCCGTGGAAATGGAGCAACTCCGGGGGGAAGCCCGCCTGTAGGGCGGTGTACAATTCCCCGCCGGACACCACGTCGGCGCAAAGCCCTTCCTGCTGTATAATGGGGTAAATGGCCTTGACGCAAAGGGCTTTGCTGGCATAGGACACCTGAAACTTACGGCCGAAATTGCGGCTCATGGCCTCCATATACTGGAGGCAGTTCCAGCGGATTTGGTCTTCGTCCATGATATACAGCGGCGTGCCGTATTTTTTGGCCAACATAAGCGCGCTGACGCCGCCGATTTTCAGTTCTCCCTGGTCGCCCAGGGAAAAACTCCGATATTCCTGCACAGGCGTTCTCCTCCTCTATGGGCGCCGCAGCGCCTGAATGATATCGTTGCGCACGTCGTCTCGGCCCGTCCCCTTTTCCGCAGAAAAGGGGAACAAAGGCGTCTCTTCCGCCAGCTCCAGAGTCTGGCGGATTCGGGCCATATTGGGCTCCAGCTCGGATTTTTTCAGCTTGTCCACCTTGTTGGCGATGACGGCCATGGGGGCGGAAAAGGCCCGGAACCATTGCGCCATAGCCTGGTCGTCCGCCGTGGGCTTGTGCCGGGCGTCCACAATCAAGTAAGCCCGGCCGACGTTTTCCCGGTCGGCGTTCATGTATTCGTCGATCAGCCGGGAAAATCGCTCCTTCTCCCGTTGAGACACCCGGGCGTAACCGTAACCGGGCAGGTCCACAAACCAGACGGCGCCGTCCACTCGGAACAGGTTGACATAGACCGTCTTGCCCGGCGAGGCGCTGACTCGGGCAAAATTCCGCCGCTGAAGCAAGGCGTTGATAGTGGAGGATTTTCCTACGTTGGACCGGCCGGCAAAAATCACCCGCGGAGTCAAATCCTTGGGAAAGTCCTTGGCCGAGGCGGCGGAACGGATAAACTCCGCTTTGGCAAAA
>CAJUIK010000119.1 GCA_910585875.1 uncultured Eubacteriales bacterium
GCTCCACCCATTGGGCTGCCGGCGTCTGGCGGATATGCCCCTCGCCGTCTCGGGTGACGACGGTTTCGATGCCCGCGTTGATGATCAGCCGGCGGCACATGGAGCAGGATTCCGGGTAATCGATGATTTTGCCGGTTTTCATATCCCGGCCCGCCAGATAGAGGACGGCGCCGATCATATCGCTGCGCTGGGCGGAAATGATGGCGTTGGCCTCGGCATGGACGGAGCGGCACAGCTCATACCGTTGGCCCGAAGGGATTTGCAGATGCTCCCGCATACAAAAGCCCATCTCATCGCAGTTTTTCCGCCCTCGCGGAGCGCCGGTGTAGCCGGTGGCCACAATCTCGTCGTTTTTGACGATGATCGCCCCATAATTCCGCCGCAGACAGGTACCCCGTTTGAGCACGCTTTCCGCAATATCCAGATAATAATTTTGTTTATCAATCCGTTGCATAGCTTGTTTTACCCCTTTTTGTTTTTCTCTATTGTCCTTCCAGCGGTAAAAGCCGCCCGTTCTCCATGCGCAGGCGGCGGGGCGCTTGGGCGGCGGCCCGCGGGTCGTGGGTAATCAGCACCACAGCGCAGCCCTGCCGATTCATCTGCCCCAACAGAGCCATCACCTGATCCCCCGCCGCCCTGTCCAGGCTGCCGGTGGGTTCGTCGGCCAATATCAGAGGCGGCTGAGCGGCGATGACCCGCGCCGCCGCCACCCGCTGCTGCTGGCCGCCGGAAAGCTCTGAAGGCCGGTGGTTCGCCCTATCCGCCAGGCCCACTTGAGCCAGGGCCTCCAGCGCCGCCTGCCGGCGGAGCGCTCTGCTCTGCCCTCGAAAGGACAGCGGCAGCTCCACGTTTTCCAACGCCGTCAGCGCCGGCGCCAGATTGAAACTCTGAAAGATGAACCCAATGGCCTGGTTGCGCAGACGGGCCGCCTGATTGGGCGCCAGCCCGCCCGCCTTCTGCCCCATCAGCCGGTATTCCCCTTGGCTGGGGCTGTCCAGGCAGCCCAAGATGTTCATCAGCGTGGTTTTTCCGCTGCCTGAAGGGCCCACCACTGATAAAAATTCTCCCGGCGCCAGCTTTAGATTGACGTCCCTCAGCGCCGCCACTCGGCCTCCGGCGCCCTGATAGGTTTTGCTCACATGGAAAAGTTCCAGCATCCGTCGCCCCCGCCTTTCTTTCATTTTATCACAATGTTTCCACAAAATCTATGATTTTGCGGCCTCTCTTGATTGCTTAGGCCGTTGGCAAATCAATTCCCGGAATTGATGTTATTGTGTGTGATTTCCGGGGTTTCATGCGCAAAAAGCGCCCTATCCGGCGCAGGCCGAATCAGGGCGCGAGATTTGAAACGCAAGCTCATCGGGAGGTCTGTTTGACAAAAACAAAACATCCCACGGCGAAAACAATGGCTGCGGCCGCCGCAACTTTGCAGAGGCCGAAAATCACTTTGAACACCTGTCCAACCCTCCCTTTTCATGCGATTTCTGTTTGCTCCAAAATATCCAGTAAAATTTCCAAATCCCGGTCCGCAGGCTGACGGGCAATCAAAGCGCCGCAGCTTTCTATCATGCCGGGCGTCCCTTCCGGGGCGTCGATGCGCACCGCTTCTGACGCGCCAGTCACCCGGGCCAAGGGGCTGGGCGCCTGAGCCTTCGGCTCAGAGAACATTCCAGCGGAAAAGAAGCCGCACAACAGGCAGATTCCCCCGGCTGCCAAAGCGCCTCCCAGCTTTAGCCTGATTGTTTTGTTGTATTTACCTTGCTTCACAGCGCCCATTGCGCCCTTCCCTCCCCTTTTCAGCTGGCCCAGGCCATGCCCAGGCTCTCCAGCCGGCAAAACAGCCGTTCCAGGCTGGCTTGACGGCGCAGGCGATCCATATTGTCCCTCATTTTCTCCAAAACTGCGGGCTGAAGCAGCAGGTCTTCCGCCGCCCAGGCCATGGGCGTGGCGTCTGAGGGCAGGGTCAGCCCGATCTGCTCCTCCGCCAAAAACGCGGCGTTGCGCTTTTCCTGCTCCAAGCTGGGGCGGACCGCCAGCAACGGAAGATCGGAGGCCACGGCTTCAAACAGCGTGGAACCTCCCGGTTTGGATATCATCAAATCGCTGCGCCTCATCTGCTCCGCCATGTCTTCCACAAAGCCCAGCGCCTGGATATTGGGGGCTAGATTCTGGAGACGGCGGCGCAGGTTTTGGTTTCTTCCTGTAACAGCCGCGATTTGGGCGCCGGGAATGGCGGCCAACCGCAGATAAAAATCTTCGTCCTCGGGCATCAGCCCCAGGCCCCCGCCCGTCACTAAAATGCGTCTTGCCTGCCGCTCCCCTTCTGCCGGAACGCGGAACGAAGGGCGGACGGGCACGCCGGTAACCAGGATTTTTTCCGGGCTGACGCCGGCCTGTATCAAAGCCTGTTTGGTCTGGGCGGAGGCCGCGCAATAGAGGTCTGCTTCGGGGGCGATCCATTCGCTGTGGCAGCTGATATCGGTGACGCAGCTGACCAACAGAAAGGAGCTCCCAGTCCTCCTTTTATATTCCGCCGCCAGCTGCGTACACAGCGGCAGCGTGGATATCACCGCCTGGGGATTGGCAGTTTCCGCCAGGCGATGGATTGTCTTGAGAAACAGCTGCCGGGCCGGCACAGGGGCGGCTTTGCCCTGCCTGTCCATCGCCCGGTACAGCCGGTTGAAAGCCGGGCCTCCCCGGCGGGCCAAGGCGGCGAAGGTCTGGTAAACCCCTGCGCTGGCCGCGCCCAGAGCCTGTTCCATCAAATCCGCCTCTGTCACGCAGGCGCCGGGCATCCTTTGTTTTAGCCGCTCCTCCAGCGCCAAAGCGGCGCTTCTGTGTCCCATGCCGAATTTTCCTGAGAGGATCAAAATATTTATGGTATTCATCCCGGTCCCTCCTTGTGAAACCAAGTATAGCAGCGGCGTCTTACATCCGCCGCGACGGATTCCTTACAATTTTCTTAAACGGCGGGCCTTAAATATTCTCCTGACGCAAGCCGTCGATGATATTCTGCTTTTTGATTTTTCTGCCGCCGTAAAGCATGGTGACGCCCACTACCAGGTAGACCGCCGCCACGGCGACAGCCACGCTGCCCCAGGGCACAAAGAAGCCGAATTCCAGGTTGCGGGCCATGATGCGATACATCAGGACCATCACGATAAAACTGGCGGGCAAGCCGTAGAGCAGAGCCTTCAGGCCATAAAACAGCGATTCGTAATCCATCATCTGATTAAAGCCCTGGGGCGTCATGCCGACGCTTTTGAGCATGGCGAATTCCCGTTTGCGCAAGGCGATGCTGGTGGAAAGGGTGTTGAAGATATTGGCCACGCTGATCAGAGCCAGCAGAATGACGAAGCCATAGGTGAACACCTGGACGATGGTAGCCAGGCTTTCGGCAGCCTGACGCTGCTCCTCCATGTTTTCCACAAAGAAGAGATCTCCCATAAAGCCGGCGGACAGATCCTCCAGGATTTCGCTCAAAGCCGCGGGATTTTGGCTGGTGAAATACATATAGGTCTGAACGCACAAAGTCTCCCGACCAACCTGCTCCTTCAGCTCCTGGGCCAGCCGCTCCATCTGCCCCTGCTCCATCACTACCGCCATTTTCAACGGATGCGACACATATTCCGGCATTCCCGCCGGCATCAGGTCGGAGCAGGCTGTGATTTGCAAGGGGACTTCCGCCTCTTCCTCTGCGTTGCTGGTTTGAACGGCCAATTCGTCTCCAGGGGCCAGATTGGCCAGTTCATAGCG
>CAJUIK010000120.1 GCA_910585875.1 uncultured Eubacteriales bacterium
CAGGAGGAGCAGCTGCTGTGCCAAATCTCCGCCCAAGAAACGGGCTGCGAATTGCTGTTTGTCACCGGCTATCCAGCGGCCAAACGACCCTTTTACGCCATGGAAACCCCCGGCGCGCCGGCCTATACCGAGAGCTTCGACTTGCTTTTCCGAGGGTTGGAAATCACCACAGGAGGGCAGCGCATCCATGATTATAACCGGCAGGTGGAAAAAATGGAGCGCTTGGGCCTAAATCCTGCCGATTTTTCCAGCTATCTGGCGGCCCACCGCTATGGCTTGCCGCCCCACGGCGGCTTGGGGCTGGGCCTGGAGCGGCTGACTGCTCGGCTGCTAAACCTGCCCAACCTGCGCCAGGCCTCCCTTTTCCCGCGGGATCAGCGCCGACTGGAGCCCTGACCAGATTCTTTCCTGTCCAAATCAAGCAGGAGCACAATGCTCTTTTCAATTCAAAAGCCTCCCTTATCAAAGGGAGGCTTTTTGATCGAAGGATAGGTCATCGAAGCAAAGGCGGCTGTCACGGCTCGTCAAGCGCCAGACTTACAGCAGCACTTGCCCTTGGTGGAGCAGAGTGGCGCCGTCGGCCGTCAGGGTAGGCTCTGTCATGATTAAATCATAATGGCAGGCGGCTTTCAGTTGGCCGCCTAAGGTGATATTGGTCCCAATACCAATATGGACGGAACCATATACGCCCTCGTCCTCCAGCATAAAGCCCATAAAGCGGCACATGGGGTTGAGGCCCACTCCCAATTCTGCGATATTATAGACGTTGGGGTCCTGTTTGGAATCCAAATCCTTTTTCAGCAGTTCCGCTTGGCGTCCTCCCTGGATTTTGACGATCATGCCGTCCTGCACTGTGCAGATCACCGGCTCTTCCAGTACGCCGATGCCGATATAAGGGATGCTGGCGTTGGCCACAATCACCCCCTGGGCCGTGCCCTCCAAGGGGGAGACGTTGGCTTCCACAGTGGGCGCCGGCGAAAACTCCCCGGGCTCCACAATGCAGTACATGGCGTTGCCCCGGCGTCCTCGGGCGCTGAAGGTCAAGTCTGTTCCATGGGGCGTGGTCAAGCGCACCTGCTCTGCGCCGGCCAGTTTGGCGGCCACCGCCCGGCAAGTGGGCGCCACATCCCGAAAATCCGCCTCCATGCCGCCGTGAATCATCAAATCTTCGGTGAATTGAGTGAGCATAATGCCCCGACTGCCCCGTTTGCAGGCTTCTTTCACCGCCTGGGTATGGGTGATGGACCGACCCACCACAGCCACAAAGGCGTCGCTCTGCTTCATCGCCTCCGCCACAGTCAACGGCGGTTCCTGGCCGTCCCGCTGGCGAGGCAGCATGACGGAAATCACCGGTTCCGCCTTGGCGGCGTATACCGCCGCCGCAATAGACCGGGCGATGGACAGCTTATCCCCTTCTGTCACAATCAAAACCTGTTCTCCAGGTCTGACTCCCAAACAGGTCTGTACTACAGTCTGGGCCCCTCGGGCCATCAAAATTTCTTTCATCGCCGCTTCCTCCTCCACAGTCTCTCAAATCAGATAAGAAAGGGTCATCAGGCTTTCGCTGAAATGCACGTTTTCCACCGGAATATCAATGCCGTCCAAGTGCAGGTCCACGCCGGTAAAATTCCAGATACCCCGAAGGCCCCACTGGCACAGATTATCGGCGGTCTCTTTGGCCGCGCGACGGGGCAGCGTCAAAATGGCGATATCCGGCTTTTCTTCTTTGATATAGCGTTCCAGATCGTCCATAGGCAAAACCGGCGTGCCGGCAATCGTCGTTCCCGCCAATTCCGGCTTGATGTCAAAAGCCGCCGTCAGGGCAAAACCGCTCTGGCCGAAATTGAAATTGGTCATCAGCGCGCGGCCTAGGTTGCCCGCGCCCAGCAGCACAGCTTTATGGCTGTCGTCCAGTTTCAAAATCTCCCGAATAGACGCCCTCAAATTTTCCACATTATATCCATACCCCTGCTGGCCGAAGCCGCCGAAGCAGTTGAAATCCTGCCGCACCTGAGACGCCGTCAACCCCATTTTGGCGGCCAACGCCCCGGAAGAAATCCGGGCTGTTCCGTTTTGATACAGCTCGTCCACATAGCGGAAATACCGAGGCATCCGCCGGATCACGGCCATTGAGATTCTTTTGCCTTCCATATGATTTGATATGCGCCCCGCAAAACCTCCCGACTCTGCGAGGGACCCCTTTCTGTATATGATTGCGCAACGCCGATCTGCCGCCGCCTGGCTCCCTATACTCGTTCGGAAACGGGCATGGTGGCGTAACAGTTTTGTTCCAGGCCGGCGACGTTGCCGGCCAAATATTCGTAATAGGCCTGACAGGCGATCATGGAGCCGTTGTCGCCGCACAGAGACAGCGGCGGCAGGTAGAGAGCGACTCCTTGTTTTTTACACTCCCGTTCCAGCATCGCCCGGAGAACGCTGTTGGCCGCCACGCCGCCTGCCGCCGCCATAACCCGGCGGCCCCTCTGCCGAGCGGCCTCCATCGCTTTGGGAACCACAGCCTGAGCCACGGCTCGGCAGACCGCCGCCGCCAAATGCTGAGTCTGAATTTCCCGTCCCTTTTGGCCGGCGTTGTGAATCAGATTGACGGCGGCTGTTTTCAGGCCTGAGAAAGAAAAATCCAGAGGGGAGCCGCTGAGCTTGGCCATGGGCAAAGGGTAAACTTCTGGATCTCCCTGCCGAGCCAGTCGATCCATAGCGGCGCCGCCCGGGTAAGGCAGGCCCAGGGTGCGGGCAATTTTGTCAAAAGCCTCCCCCGCCGCGTCGTCCCGGGTGGTTCCCAGCAGCTCGATTTTTGTATAATCCTCCACATCCGCCAAAATCGTGTGCCCGCCGGAGGCCACCAAGGCCACAAAGGGAGGCTCTAGCTGAGGAAAAGCCACATAATTCGCGGCGATATGCCCCCGGATATGATGTACCGGAATAAAGGGCTTGCCCAGAGCCTGAGCGCAGGCTTTGGCGAAATTGGCGCCTACCAGCAAGGCGCCGATCAGCCCTGGCGCGCAGGTCGCGGCTACCGCGTCAATTTCCCTCCGCTTCAAGCCGGACTGGGCCAGGGCCTGGTCGGCCACCAAGCTGATTTTTTCGATGTGCTTCCGGGAAGCGATTTCGGGCACGACGCCGCCGTACAGAGCGTGCATATCCGCCTGAGAATAAACCACGTCGGACAAAATCTTCCGGCCGTCCTGGCTGACGGCGGCGGCGGTTTCGTCGCAAGAGGTTTCAATTGCCAAAATATTCATGAAAATTCCCTCATTTCCGCAGCCCCTCAAGGGCGAAGGGGCAAATCATCAGCAGGGCGTCTTCCCGGGGATTTTCGTAATAACCCGGCCGGATTCCCTGAGGCGCGAAGCCCAGCTTTTGATAGAGGCGAATAGCAGGCTCATTGGATTGACGCACCTCCAACGTAGCATATTCCCGCCCCTCCCGACGGGCGCAATCCAACAGCGCCTTCATCATCCGGCCGGCCACGCCCTGCAGCCGGCAATCGGGCCGCACGGCCACGTTGACCACCTGACATTCCTCCAGCACCATCCGAGCGCCGGCATAGCCCAGCAGCCGCTCCCCTTCCGCGCACAACACATACCGAGCCAACGGGCTTTCCATCTCTTCCGCCAGAGCCTGAGGGCTCCAAGGATCGGAAAAGCACAACGTTTCAATCTGAGCCATCTGGTCCAGCCATTTTTCTTCCAGCGGGACAATCTGCCGGTCAATCATGCCTTTCCC
>CAJUIK010000121.1 GCA_910585875.1 uncultured Eubacteriales bacterium
GACGGAGCTGGATGGGCGGTTGGCCGCTGGTTTTAGCGGTGTTGGCCGCGGTGTGCGCCAGCATAACAATTCTCTATTCTCTGGTAACAGAGCAAGTGGTCGCCGCTTCCATCCAGTCGATGGAGGAGCTGACGCTCCATGACGGGGCCTCCGTCGTCAAATCGGTGGAATTTCGTTGGAGGACGTTAAGAGGTCTGGGCGAGGAATGCCGTCAGAGCGAATGTCAGACGCTGGACCAGCTATTCCGTCTGCTTCAGCTGAAGGCCGGCAGCATGGGATACGCGGCGCTGGCGCTGGCGGACGAAGACGGAACGCTTTATTCCAGCGATTCCTCCGTCTATCGAGACGAAGCCGTCGCGGCCCTGTGCGGGCAGGGCGAAGAGCGGTTTGTAAGCCGATATGCCGGCTCCGGCCAGACGGAAGCAAGCCTGCTGTTCGGCGTGGAAATCGCCCCCTTTTCTGTGGAAGGGAGAACGTTTACCCACGCGGTCTGCCAGCTTCCTGTCGACGCTTTGGCCCAGGAACTGAAAATCGACAGCTACAGCGGCGCCGGGTACAGCGGGATTTTCGATTCCGAAGGCGACTACATTATTAATTTGACTCATGGCCAGCAGAAGCAGGAAAATTTTTATGAAGACCTGAGCTTATTTCAGCTGTCCAAGGGCGAGACGGAGGAAACGGTGCGGCGGAAGATTGCCCAAGGCGACGCTTTTACCCTGGGCTTCAAAGGGCCGCAGGGGCAGGCGTTGATGCAGGTGGCGCCCATCGAGGGGATGGACTGGCGCTTTGTCATGTACGTTTCCGAAGCCGTCTTCAAAGCCCGGAGCATTGGGATTCTCCGCATTGTGCTGCTGATTTTTGTGGGTATCGCCGCGGCGCTGTCGGCCGTTTTGCTGTTGGCGATGCGCAGCCGCCGGGCGATAGGCCGGGCTAAGATAGAGCAGATCCACCGGGAAGAGCTGTCCCAGGCGCTGACGCTGGCAGAGCAGGCCAACCGGGCCAAGACCACGTTCCTGAACAATATGTCCCATGATATTCGCACGCCGATGAACGCCATCATCGGCTTTACCGCCTTGGCCGCCGCCCATATCGACGACGCCCAGCAGGTCAAAGGGTATCTGGAGAAAATCGGCCAGTCCTCCAGTCATCTGCTGTCGCTGATCAACGACGTGCTGGACATGAGCCGCATTGAATCGGGCAAGATGGTCATCGAGGAGCAGCCGGAAAACCTGGCGGACATTTTGCACAGCATCCGCAATATTATTCAGACGGATATCCATTCCAAGCAGATCGAGCTGTTTATCGACGCCGTCAATGTGACGGACGAGGAGATTTTCTGCGATAAGCTGCGGGTCAACCAGATTTTGCTCAATCTGCTGTCCAACGCCATGAAATTCACCCCGCCGGGAGGCTCTATCTCCGTTCGGCTGATTCAGCTGGAAGGGAGCCCTCCGGGATACGGCGATTATCAGTTGCGGGTCAAGGACACCGGCGTGGGCATGAGCGAAGAATTTGCGGCTACGATTTTTGAACCCTTTACCCGGGAGCGGACTTCCACAGTCAGCGGTATTCAGGGCACCGGCCTGGGGATGTCCATCACCAAGAATATTGTGGATATGATGGACGGCTCCATCCAGGTGAGCAGTCAAAAGGGGAAGGGCACGGAATTTGTAGTGTCGCTTCGGTTTCGGATCCAGGAGGAAAGGCGGGAGAAGCTCCCGGCCCTCGTTTTGGAAGGGGTTCACGCCCTGGTGGCCGACGACGATATGGACAGCTGCCAGAGCGTCAGCCAAATGCTGCGCAAAATCGGCGTGCGGGCGGAATGGACCATGTATGGCAAAGAGGCGGTGGCCCGAACCAAAGAGGCTTTGGAAATCGGGGACAGATATAGCTTGTACATCATCGATTGGCTGATGCCGGATATCAACGGCGTGGAAACCGCCCGGCGAATCCGCAAGATGGCGGGGAAGGACGCGCCGATCGTCCTGCTTTCCGCCTATGATTGGAGCGATATTGAAAAAGAGGCCCGGGAAGCGGGCGTCACCGATTTTGTCAGCAAGCCTTTGTTTCAATCGGAGCTGAACCGGACGCTGATGAAGGTCTACGGCCAAGCGCCGGAAGAGCCGGCCCCGCCGGAGCCGAAGTATACCTCCTTTGAAGGCAGGCGGCTGCTGCTGGCGGAGGACAACGAGCTCAACCGAGAAATCGCCACGGAAATTTTGCAGGACGTGGGCTTTTTTGTGGAAACGGCGGAAAACGGCCAAGAAGCGGCGGAGGCCGTTCGCAAATCCCAGCCTGGATATTATGACGCGGTGCTGATGGACGTGCAGATGCCGGTGATGGACGGATACGAAGCCTGCCGGGAAATCCGGCGGCTGGAGGATCGGCGGCTGGCCGATATTCTGGTTATCGCCATGACGGCCAACGCCTTTGAAGAAGATAAAAAGGCGGCCCTGGAAGCGGGCATGAACGCCCATGTGGGCAAACCCATCGATATTCCCACGCTGATGGAAACCTTGCAGGAATTTTTGAAATAGAAAAAGCCCGCTATGTGAATAATTCGCCCCAAAGCGCATTATAACATAAGACGAGGCCCGGCGTTGGCGCCGGGCCATCTTTTTTGGATGCGGAGGCGTTGAATATGGAATTTGCGTGCAGCAGTTTTTCCTGGGAAACGGCGGACGGCCTGCACCTTTTGGGGCGCACTTACGATCAGGTAGGCGGATTGGGCGGCAATCAAGCGGGCCTGTTCCCGCGGGACTATCCGCTGCCCATTGAGGCGTCGAGCGGGGGATTGCTCCGGGGCAAATATGCCTTTGCCGGCATGGCGGTGATGGAGTTTGGATCGCCGGTGGTGGTGGACGGGGTCAACGAGCAGGGGCTGATGGGGGCGCTGCTCAATTACCCGGGTTACGCCCAATATCCGGCCCTGCCCAACCGGTTTCCGGTGTATTCCGGCTTTGTGCTGTGGCTGCTGCTGAGCCAATGCGCCTCGGTGGAACAGGCCGCCCAAGCGGCGGAAAAAATCTGCCCCATTGATTACCGCATACAGGGCTCTGAAATGCAGGTTCACTATATCTTGTGCGATTCCACGGGGGAGGCTATCGTTTTGGAGCCAGGGGAGAGGGGGCTGGAGGTACACCGCCAGACGGTGGGCGTACTGACCAACAGCCCGGATTATCTGTGGCAGCGCACTAACCTGCGCAATTATGTGGGGATCACCGGAAAGCCCAAGCCGCCCCAATCGGTTTGCAATTTTGAAATTTCGGGGTTTGGCGCCGATTCCGGCGGCTGCTTTGGCCTGCCCGGCGGCTATTCTTCGCCAGACCGTTTTGTGCGCCTGGCTTTTGCCAAGCAGTTCGGCGTCAAGCCCTCGGGGGAACAGGATGGGATCGCCCAGATGTTCCGCATTTTCGGCCCGGTGGATATCCCCAAAGGGATTCTGGGGTGCAGCCGGCCGGACGTTTATATGCAGACCCTTTGCATCAATGGGATGTGCTCGGAAAGCCGGACCTATTATTTCGCGCCGGCCGACAACCGCCGCATCTCCGCCCTTCGCTTGACTCCAGAAACCGCCGTCGGCTCCGTCCGGTTTTTCCCCATCCAGGAAAAGCAGGAGATTGTCTATTTGAACTGAAACGGGGAAAGGACTGGAAGCTGGAGGAACGAGACTGGCCGGCGCCGCCGATATAAGGGGTTCAAATGAGGAGGGA
>CAJUIK010000122.1 GCA_910585875.1 uncultured Eubacteriales bacterium
ATTGGGCGCTGCCCAGCTTGGTGTAGCGCCGCAGCTGGGATTTGACCCGGGCGATGAGCTCCAGCGGGTTGAAAGGCTTTGTGACATAATCGTCCGCGCCGATATTCAGGCCCATGATTTTGTCGGTGTCCTCGCTTTTGGCCGAAAGCATGATCACCGGAATATTGCTGTTCTCCCGAATTTTCAGCGTGGCTCGGATGCCGTCCATCCGGGGCATCATCACGTCCATAATAATCAGATGGATCTGATTCTGCTCCAGCTTTTCCAGGGCTTCCAGCCCGTCGTGGGCCTTGAAAATCTGATATCCCTCGTTTTTCAGATAGATTTCAATGGCGTCCACAATCTCGGGCTGATCGTCGCAGACAAGAATATTCACGCCTCTTCCCCTCCTTCACAGTACGCTTTTATCTTACCAGCAGTTTCTTTCTGGCCCTGAGATGGTTTTCTTAAGGTTTCCTTAAGCCGGGAGGGCTCGACAGCCGGGCCCTCCGCTTTGCTCTGCGCCGGCTACCCGACGGAGACTTGTATGCTTTGCAACACGTCCAGCGCGGCTTGCTGGGCCTTTGGGTCCGGCGAGGCCGCGCAGGCGGGGTCCACCAAAATTTCCGCCTCGGGCAGGGCGGCCTTGCACAGGACGGCGTTGGAAACCACGCAGATATTGGTCACAACGCCGCACAGCTCGATCTGCTCGTAATCCTGGCCCCTCAGCCAGCAGGCCAGTTCCAGGCTGCCAAAAGAGGGCTTGTCGAAGCGGCGGCAGCCCTTCAATAGTTCCGCAGCTTCGCCGTAAAGCTCCCAGCCCGGGCTCCCCGCCAGGCAGTGGGCCACAGGCAGCTTTCGTCCCTCCTGGGTCTGGGCGTAATCCGGCCCGTGGGTGTCCATGGTGTAAACCACGTCCTGGCCCTGGGCCTGATAGCTCCGGATTTTTTGGCAAAGGGCCTGTTCAATCTGGACGGCCTCCGGGAAGCCCAAGGCCCCGGAGACAAAATCCTTTTGATAATCCACCACAATCAGCAGTTTTTTCATCCTCAAGCGCCTCCTTCCCCATCAATCCAATTTCTGAAATTCCAAGGTATACCCGTTGGGGTCCTGAAAGAAAAAAGAATACACGGGGAATTTGGCATGATGTTGGGGCGGGCCCTGAACCCGGCAGGCCGGCTGATCCTTCAGGGCCTGATAGGCCCGATCCACCGCCGCCCGGTCCGGGCAGTTCAAGGACAGGCAGACGCCGCTGGCCATGGGCCGGCCGTCGTCATACTGCACAAAACCCAGGTAGCCATAGTTGGTATCGAAAATCAGGCTGCCGCCCGACTGCTGAAAAATCTTCATGCCCAGGATATCCTGGTAAAACCCCCGGGTCTGCTCCAAGTCCCGGCAGGGCAAAAACGTCACGCTGGATTCCATAGCGAGGCTCATAGCGTCATTCTCCTTATTGTATAATTAGGCGCACAAAACGGCGATGGCCTGGGCGAACATCTGGGCGCTGATCATCAGGTCTTCCACGACGGCGAATTCGTCTGGGCCATGGAAATTGTTTTCCGTCTCGGGAAAGGCGCAGCCAAAGGCCACGCCGCCTTCGATGTTGTGGACATACGTGCCGCCTCCGATGGCCACGCAGCCCCCCTGGCGGCCGGTATAGGTCTCATAGATGGAAAGCAGCGTCTGCACCAGCGGGGAATCCGCCGGCGTGTGGTGAGGCGGGCGCATAGCGGTGTTTTCCAAATCCAGGCCGTGGCGGGCCAGCTGCCGGGCCATTACCCGGGACATATTTTCCTCGTTGGCGCAGATGGGGGTCCGGCTGTCCACAACGCCCCGAAGGCCGGTTTCATCCAGCTGGAAAAGGCCCAAATTCATCGTCAGGACGCCGGAAATCTGATCCTGCTGGTCCACTCCCAGGGCCCGGCCCAGATAATCTCCATGGGGAAACAGCCGGGATACCGCCTGCAAGCGCTCAAACCCCTCTGACGGAGCGAAAGGCATGGCGCTCAAGGCTTCCAGCAGAGCTTGGACGGCGTTGTTCCCCTTTTCCGGCGTGGAGGCGTGGGCGCTCTGCCCCTGGGCCTCCACCCGCAGCAGCCCGTCCTGCTGGCTGAGGGAGAAGCGGACGCCGGTTTTGGCCTGATAGGCCTCGCAATATTTCCGGGCGGTCTCCTCGTCCATGCCCTCCAGCAGGGCCTCGGCCTTTTGGGCCACGATATTAGGGGCCGCGCCTCCCTGGATTTTCACTGCCCGGGGCAGAGCCGGGTCGGCCTTCCAATGGGCGGTAAAGGCGCTGTGCAGCCCGCCCTTTTCGATGTTGATCACCGGGTAGCTGGCGTCCGGCGAAAAAGACATGGGCGGCGCTTTCTCGATATTGAAATAATACTTCAAATCGCTGCTGCCCCGCTCCTCGTCGGTCCCCAAAATCAGGCGGACGTTTTTGGTCAGCGGGAGGCCCAGGTCTTTGACGGCCTTCATGGCGTACAGGGCGGCCACGGCCGGCCCTTTGTCGTCGCCGGTTCCCCGGCCATAGAGCTTGCCGTCCCGTTCCAAGGGCTCATAGGGCTGGGTAACGGTCCAGCCCGTCCCCTCGTGAACCACGTCTAAATGGGCCAGGATGGCCAGTTCAGTAGGCTGGTCGTTAAAATCCACGGTTCCCACATAATTGTCGTAATTTTTCGTTTCAAAGCCCATTTCCCGGGCCATGCCCAAGGCCTCGGCCAAAGCCGCCGCCGGGCCCGGCCCATAGGGCTTGCCGGGTTCCGCCTGCTCTCCCACGCTGCGGATGCGCACGAGCCTGCCGATATCCTCTATCATATTTTGCCTTTGCGCGGCGAAATACTGCTGAATTTGCTGCTGGTATTCCATCAGGAACGCTCCTTTCGGCTTTTGGGTCTCTGTTTTTGGGATTTTGCGTTTTTTATTATATCCGATTTCCCTTGAATTTGCAAGGCGGCAGACAGCGGGAAAGGGGCCGGCCGCCCGAAGAAAAAAAGGCTTGACGCCGCCCCCAAAAACAGGTATACTTTCTTCATAAGCGCGCCGCAGGAAGCGGCGTTTCGGCAGAAGTCGAGTTCCTTTGGTTGTTTTCTTTTGTTTTTCCATAAAGCGGTTTTGAAGGCCGCGCTGTTTGCCTGAGGCAAACGGCGCGGCCTTTTGCTGCGCGCTTGCGCGTCAAAAGAAGTGAAGGAGTGAATGTCGGATTGATGAAAAAACCATTTCCCACGAAGACCCTTGTCATACTGCTGAGTTTAGCGGCGGTTTTCTCTATTGTGCTGGCCGCTGGACTGGGGCCCGCGTCCGTACCGCCGGGAACCACGGCGAAAATCCTGCTCAGCCGCCTGCCCGGCCTCGGCGGACGCGTTCCCGCCTCCTGGCAGCCGCTGGAGGAAAACATTGTGCTGAACCTGCGGCTGCCCCGGGTTTGCCTGGGTATGGCGGTGGGCGCCTCCCTGGCGACCTGCGGCGTAGCCATGCAGGCTTTGGTGCGCAATCAGCTGGCGGACCCTTTCATTTTGGGGGTGTCCTCCGGCGCGGCGGCTTTCGCCACTTTGGGGATGCTGTTCGGCGCTTTTTCCTTTCTGGGGGTCTATTCCCTGT
>CAJUIK010000123.1:0-996 GCA_910585875.1 uncultured Eubacteriales bacterium
GAATTGACGGCGATGGGCCCCGGCGCAGACTGGGCGATGGAGATCAGGTCCATCATCTCGTCCTCGTCGATCCATTTCAGCGTCTCCACGAATTTCTTGCGCATCAGCGGCACAATGACATAACCGCCGCCAAAGGTGAAGGCGCTGAGGGTGAAGGTGGACGCGAACAGCGTCCAATAAAACCGCAGATCTTTTTTCACACAACCACTCGCTTTCTCAGTTTTCCTCTCGGTTTCCTTTCTACTATACGACAAAGGGGCGCCTGACACAACCCCTTTCTTCGCTTTTTGAAATATTTCAGCTTTGAGGGCCGGTTTTCTTATTTTTCTCTTTTGAAAGCGGCGGATTCCGCCGTCCCCCCTTTCGGAAAAACGCCGCCCTCCGCCCCGCTCCAGCGCAGATTCCCAGGCGCATTGACCTCTCTATCGCAGGATGCTATACTGATTGCGGGGGAAACGCCAAAAGAATACTCTCAGATATAAATTAGGGAGAGGCGAAGCGGCGATGTTTGTTGCTATCGCGATATTTTTTATCCTTTGCGGTATTCTGCTTCTGCTGCAATCAAGGAAGCCATCGAAAAAACAGGGGGTTCGTATGGCTGCCGGCGCGGGCGCCGTTTTGCTGATCATTTTGGGAGGGCTGCTCGTTTACTGCCTGCTCTCTGGAAAAATCGTTTTGCCATTGCATTGATGAATTCACCTTTGCAGAGCTGTTCAGCGAGCGCTCGTTCAGTAATAATGTGCTATTAAGGGTATTTTTCTGAAAAGAGAGAAAATCTATCGCTCTTGAGGGAACTTTTTCGCCTTTCATCGCGTCTATATATTCGGTATACTGTTGCTTTCGGGGCGCTTTATTTCGCAAAGCCTCCGCTTGCAGCCTGCATATGACAAAGAAAAGGCCGCCGGGACAGGCGGCTAATGGAGGGAGTTACAATGTCTGAAAAAACCGCCCCTGCTGGGGCTGAAACCCAGAAAGAGGCTTTGCCTGTCCAGCCGC
>CAJUIK010000123.1:1006-3573 GCA_910585875.1 uncultured Eubacteriales bacterium
GAACCCGCCCTTTCGCCTGCGCCCCAAGGCAAAGAAAAGAAGGGAAAAAAGAAAAAAAGCGAGCCGGCAAACCCCAATCAGCCGGTTCGAAACAAATTCGCAGACAAGAAAAAGCGCCGTCTGCCAAAATGGATTAAAATCACCGTCTTTTTGCTCATACTGTCCGCTTTGGGCTACGGCGTCTATACGCTGCTCCAGCGGATGACGACTCAAGAAGACCAGGACAACCTCCAGGTGGGTATGGTAACGCGGGGCCCTCTGGCCCAAAACGTCACTGGGTACGGCGTCATTCGCCCCCAGCAGGAAGCCAAATACGGCGACAAGACCCGAGGCCAGGTGGTGGAAGTGGCGGTGGAAGCCGGCCAGACCGTCCACGCCGGCGATTTGCTCTTCGTAGTGGACCCTTCGGAATTTCAGGAGGAGCTGGACGAAGCCTACGACGCGGTGGAAGCCGCCCGCCAGCGGGTGGAAGAAGCCCAGCGGGCCATTGAAGATCTGACCTTCTCCGCCCCCTTTTCCGGCAAGCTTGTGGACGCCCCCACGTTCCGCCAAGGGCAGGAAGTGCCCGCCGGCGCCGCCCTGGGCAAGCTGATCGACGACAGCACCCTGAAGCTGTCCTCCTATTACAGCTACGCCTATGAAAACGACGTCCGCCCCGGCATGACCGTGCGGGTTTCCATCCCAGACAGCATGGCCGAGGTGGAGGGCGTGGTGGATTCGGTGGATTATATCCGCAAAATCCAGGACGGCGCCGTGCTGTTCCGGGCCAACATTTCCATTCCCAACACCGGGACTCTGTCCGCCGGCGCTTACGCCGCCGCGGCCATTCCCACCGAAGCGGGGGATATCATGCCCGCCGACTCGGGCAAATTGGAAAACGCCCGTGAAGAGGAAATTTCTCTGAAATCCGGCGGCAAGGTGGCTTATTCCTCTGTGATGGACTATGGCGAATATACCCAGGGCCAGGTGATGGTAACCCTGACCAGCACGACTACCGGCCCCGCGCTGGACAACGCCCGGAAAGCCTATGAAGCCGCCGTCAAGCGGGTGAGCGAGCTGGAAAAGGATATGCAGAACACAGAAATCCGTTCGGAGATCGACGGCATGATTTCCTCTGTGGTCGTCAAGGTCGGAGACAAGCTCACAGCTTCCGGCACCCCGGTCGTCACCGTTTCCGACACCTCTTCCCTGGTGGTGGAGGCCAATATCGACGAGTTGGATATGTCCAAAATTGCCGTGGGAATGCCTGTGGAAGTGACCACCGGCGACAGCTCGGACCCGGAAAACGTCCCCTCTATGGGCTCCTTGGTAGAGCTTTCCTATGAGGCCAAAACCGATTCCAACGAGATGGGCGGCGCGGCCTATTTCCCGGTGAAAATCGCCATCGACAGCGACGGCCGTCTACTGCCCAACATGAACGTCAATTATAAAATCAACACCACTTTGCTGGACGACTGCCTGCAAATCCCTTCCTCCGCCGTCATTTATACCGAGGCGGGCGTCACCGCTTTCGTCCGGCCGGCGGAGGGTTCGACCTATGAGAACGTTGCAGAAGAGGTGCCCGCCGACCAGATCCCCGAAGGTTTCATCGCCGTTCCCATCGAAATCGGCATCGCCGACGAACACAACACCCAGGTAATCAGCGGCCTGAACGAGGGGGACGAAGTATACATGACCTCCGCTTCTCAGGAGGATATGTATGGCGGCGTGATGGTCGGCGCGGCTTTCCCCGCCGCCCGGCTGCTCAGGCGGTGATCCTATGCTGATAGAACTGAACCGCATCAGCAAAATCTACAACGAGGGCCAGGAGAGCGAGGTCCGCGCCCTGCAGGATATCTCGCTGCAGATCGACCACGGGGAGTTTACCGCCATCCTGGGCCAATCAGGTTCGGGCAAATCCACGCTGATGAACATCCTGGGCTGCTTGGATATTCCTACATACGGCGAATACTGGCTGGAGGGGGAAAACGTCTCCAACATCCCGCCCCGGCGGCTTTCCGCCATCCGCAACCGGAATATCGGTTTCATCTTTCAGGGCTTTAACCTGATCCCCGCCTTGACGGCGCTGGAAAACGTGGAATTACCCCTGATTTACCGGGGGATGCCCGCCGGCCAGCGGCGGCAGCTTTCGCTGGACGCCTTGGAAGAAGTGGGCCTGGGCCAGCGGATTCACCACAGGCCCAATCAGCTTTCCGGCGGCCAGCAGCAGCGGGTGGCCATCGCCCGAGCCATCGCCGCCCGCCCGCCGGTTATCATGGCGGACGAGCCCACCGGCAATCTGGATACCCACGCCGGCGCCGAAGTGATGCTCAAGCTCTGCGGCCTCAACGACAACGGCGCCACCGTTCTGCTGATCACCCATGATATGCAGCTGGCCCATGTGGCCAAACGCATCGTCCGCATTCAGGACGGGCATATGACCGCCGACGAAATCATCCCCCAGGAAGAACGGGACCAGGTGCTGAAGGAGGTGGCCAGCCAATGAAATTTATCCAAGCGTTTTCCATGGCGCTGAAATCCATTTTCAACAATAAAATGCGCTCTTTTCTGACTATGCTAGGCATCAT
>CAJUIK010000124.1 GCA_910585875.1 uncultured Eubacteriales bacterium
CCCAAGGCCCGCAGCCGCCAGGCCAACGCCTGGCCAATACGGCCATAGCCGATCACCAGGCATCGGCTGCCCAAAATGGTCTGCTCCCGCTTTTCCAGCAGAAGGCCCAGAGCCGCCTCCGCTGTGATGGCGGCGTTGCGCCGGGTCAAAGCCTCGTCGGCGCCGTAATCCCGCAGCTTCAGCCCCCAATCCGCCGCCATGCGGCAAAGATCCGGGCTGGGCAGGCCAGCCAACAGCAGGCAGCCTGGGGCGGTTCGCCCGATCTGGCCCATCAAAGACTCTAGGCTGATTTGCTCTCCCGCCAAGGGTGCGTTGAGGGCCGCCCCCTTTTGGGCCGGCATGGGCAAGACCGCCCATCCGGCGCCTTGGAGGGCCTGTTCTAGGCTGGCGCAGCGAAGGGCGCCCGGCCCCAGCTCTTCCGTCCCCAATCCAAAGGCCGCAATCTGCCAGCCTTGCTCCGCCAACAGGCGGCACAGCCGAGCCTGGCGGATGTCGCCGCCGACAACAGCGCATTTCCCCCTTTTTTCTTCCATCTTTTCACTCCTTTCATGTTTTATCCTATTCTCGATCCCCAGGGGTTGTGAGGCCGGCCGCCGCCGAACAATCCCCTCTTGCCGCCGGCGGATTGCCGACGTATAATGAGGATAGGAAAGACAAAAAGCCCTGGCCAAGAAAGGAAGCGGGATATGAAAAAATTCAACGAATCCCTGAGCGGGAACCCTTTGCGCAAACACGTCTACAAAGAAATTGAAAAAGCCATTCTGGACGGGGACTTCGAGCCCGGTTATTCGCTGACTGAAGGCAAGCTCTCCGCCGAGCTGGGCGTCAGCCGCACTCCCGTGCGGGAAGCCTTAATGCAGCTGGAGCTGGAGGGGCTGGTCAAGACCGTCCCCAACAAGGGCGCCGTGGTGGTGGGCGTAACCAGCCAGGATATCGACGACATCTATACCATCCGCACCCGCATCGAGGGGCTGGCGGCTCGGCGATGCGCCGTCAACATCGGTCAGGAAGAGCTGGAGGAGCTGCGGCAGGTAGTGGAATTACAGGAATATTTCGTCACAAAACAGGATTTTTTGCAGGTCTGGCATCTGGATAACCGGTTTCACGAGATGATTTATGAAGCCTGCCGCTCCCGGCCTCTGAAACAGATTTTGTCTCTGTTTCACAATTACATCCAAAAAGCCAGGGAATACTCGGTGAAATCCGGCCGGGCCCAAGCCTCTACCCAGGAGCATCGGGCCGTGCTCAACGCCATCGAGGCCCACGACCCGGACGCTGCCGACGCCGCTATGGCCCTCCACGTCAAAAACGCCCGGGACGCTTTTTTCGAGTATATGTAACCAGTCGATCCGCCAAAAAAGCCGGCCTTTCGGGCCGGTTTTTTGCTCTCATGGCAAAAGAGCTTGCAGCGCGGCCGGGGCGTTCCCGCCGGCCGCGCCCTCTCCTCGGGGCGCCTTGGCCGCCGGGCGCATAGTATGGCGTGACTAAAACCAATAGGAGGGATTTTGCCATGCAGCAACCGATTTCCACCCGATTTTTCCTGGGCGCCAACTCCAGCCAAGGCTTTGCGTCGGTTTTTGAAAGCGCGGTCCGCGACCCGGCCATCCGGCAGAATTATATTTTCAAAGGGGGGCCGGGCTGCGGCAAATCCACCGCCATGAAAAAAACCGTGGCCGCCGCCTTGGAACAAGGCCAGCCCTGCGAAATCATCCATTGTTCTTCCGACCCATCTTCCCTGGACGGCGCGCTGTTCCCCCAATCCGCCGCCGCGGTTTACGACGGCACCGCGCCCCATACCATCGAGCTGGCTTTCCCCGGGGCGGAGGGTTCTTACATAACGCCGCCGCCTTTTTTAGACCAGGAAAACCTGGCGGACAAAGCGGAAGAGCTGCGCCGGGTCAACGGGCAGCTGGCGGGTCGTTATCGCCAAGTCTTCCGCCTGACTGCCGCCGCCGGAAAGGTCCATGACAGCGCCGCCGCCAAACTGGCGCCGATCTGCGACTTGGACCGGCTGGAAAAGCGGGCCGCCGGCATCGTTTCCCGGGAAATCCCCCGGGACAGAGGGCGAGAACCCGGCTTGGAAAAAAAGCGATTTCTCAGCGGCGTCACCCCCCAGGGTCTGCTCTGCTTCTATGACAGCGCCGAAGCCCTAGCCCAGCGGATTTACGACCTGCGGGACCCTTATGGCTTTGGCCACGCCTTGTTGGCGCCGATTCTGTCCGCCGCGCTGTCCGCCGGGCAGGACGTCTATGCTTGCTACAGCCCCCTGTTCCCAGACCGGCTGGAGCATCTGATTCTGCCCGGCCTATCCCTAGCCTTTGTGACCTCTAACGGCTATTACGCTTATCAAGGCCAGCCCTACCGCCGGATCAACATCGGCGCGGCCGACCGGGAGGCCCTGCGCCAGCTTCGAGGCGAGGTGCGGCTGCTGAACAAAATCGAGCAGTCCCTGCTGGAAGACGCAGTGGAAGAGCTTCGGGGAAGCAAGGCCCTTCACGACCGTTTGGAAGCCCTTTACCGCCCCCATTTGGATTTTTCCGCCCTAGACCAGATAGGCGGCGCCGTAGTTCGGCAGGCGCTGTCCGGCGCCCATTGCTGAAATAGAAACTGTCAAAAAAGAGTTGGCGAAAAGCCAACTCTTTTCCTTTTGCCGCAAAAACGACCGCCGTCCCGGCATGACAGCCCATATCGTCCGCCGTAATATCGAAGATTTCGTCAAAATGTATCTGAGCATCCATTTCTATCAAAGAAGCAGTTTTTTCATTAGACATGGAGGGGCCGCTGTAAATGTGCGCCGCTTTACTGCTGCTGATCAAAATCATATCAAAGCAGGAAAGCGCGCCGCCATGAATTTTCTCCGCCAGCTGGCCGGTCTCGGCAGCCTGATGCAGATTTTACGCCTGCATATCCACGCCTTGCCGATAGCCGTCCAAAATGCTGGCGTCAAAGGGCTTTCCCCAATCCCAGCTGGGGTCTTGCCGATGGACGTATTCGCCCAGCCGAGCGGCCTCGCCATGGAAGATCTCATTCAGCGTCCATGACGCGCTCAGCCGTTTTTCTGGCGAAAGAGACATGGTATAGTCCCGAATGACCTTGCTGATATCCTCTCCGTTGCTGACCCCATAGCTGTTCTTCATGTGGTCGAAAGCAATTTGCTTAACCTGTCGTACTACGCTTTCGTCTACGGGAACCATTTTCCGATAATCGCCGGCTTCGTTCAAGCTCATGCCGGGCACGCCGTAGGGGTTGGCGTGGGCCTTGCCCTGCTGTTTCTGGGCCAATTCGCCAACCCGCCGTTGCTGCTGAGATTGTATCATCTGCGCGATTGTCATAGGATAACCTCCCGTCCGCCTGCCTGCCGACAGCAGGAACGTGAAAATATTTTTATTTGTTATATCGACTTTTTACAGCGGAAGTTAAGAGCTTCAGAGAAAGCGCAAACGCCAGGGCAGTTCGGGCGCGGCCTCGCTCCAAATTGTTCGCCGGGCCGCCGATCCGCGAAAATTCTTGCGGCGAACCTCCCTGTCCCTGACGCTTTGAGAGAAAAACCCCCTAAAGAGGCGAGCTGCGTC
>CAJUIK010000125.1 GCA_910585875.1 uncultured Eubacteriales bacterium
CAGCTGATTTGTAATCAGCAGGTCGGGGGTTCGAATCCGTCCACCAGCTCCAATTTCATATGGGAGAGTTCCCGAGTGGCCAAAGGGGGCAGACTGTAAATCTGTTGCGTTTCGCTTCGATGGTTCGAATCCGTCCTCTCCCACCAACCCCGAAAACTTCCGTTTTCGGGGTTTTTTCTTACTTAATTTTTTATATTCCCCAGAAAAGGAGGCTTTTCCATATGGCCGACACAACTTGGTCTGACTGCGTTCAGGGCGTGGGCACGCTGTACCTCTCCCGCTTGCTGCGCTTTTCCGATGAATATCGCGCCCAATATCAGGCTGCATTCGGCTTGGGTGCAGAGACGAAAAAAATCCTGGAAGTTGGCTGCGGCCCCGGCGCGCTTGCCCAATCTCTGGCTCGCTGGTATTCCGACGCCCAGATTACCGGCGTGGATCTGGACGCGGCTTTTATTCGCTTCGCCGCCCAACAAGCGCCTCATATTCGGTTTCTGGAGGCAGACGCCACAGCCTTGCCCTTTGAAGAAGGCAGCTTTGACGCGACGATCTCCAACACCGTCCAGGAGCATCTGCCGCCGGAGAAATTTTTCGGAGAACAGCGCCGGGTTCTCCAGCCGGGCGGGGTTTGTCTGGTTCTCTCCTCCCGGCGAGGCGTCCATTTAGCCGCCCCCTGCGCGACGGAGCAAAGCCCCTTAGAACGGGAAATCTGGAATCGTGCGGATCAATTTTTCCAAACCAGCGGCCAACGCCCTGTTGTGGGACAATATTGGATGAACGAGCGGGAGCTGCCCGCCGCCATGATCCAAGCCGGTTTTCGCCAGGTTTCTGCCAGCTATTTGGCTGTCAACTTGACCCCAGACAACCCGGAAACTCCTCTGGATCGAGGGCTGGCCATGATTAAGGCCAACCGGCAAAACGACCTGGACGCCGTGGATTCCCTCAGCCGCGCTGCCCCCGGCTTGGCCAGCGCTCAAGAGCTGACGGGGATGAGGGCCCAGATCAATCGGCGGTATGACCAGCGGATTCAGCTCTACCGCTCCCGTCGACCTCAATGGGATACTGACGTCTCGCTGATCATGATCGTCCGGGGCGTGAAATAAAAACAAACGGCGGCCAAGGGTTTAACTCCCCTAGCCGCCGCTTTTTCATTTTCCTATTTCCATAAAAAGCAATGCTTTTCGCCAGCAGCTGGTCCGCAGGGTGTGAGATCTGTGGGTCAAATAGCTCTGGGTAAGTTGCCGCCAGCTCCTGATATTTGACGTCCACCGGGATTCCGCCTTGATTCACAATATTCAGCCGGCCCATGTTCCGCCGGCGGAAATCCCCGTAGTCCCCCAGATCCGCCTTGTCCTGCTCCGAAAGCTGAAACCGGGTCCGACGCAGTTCTCGCTTCAAATCGGCGTATTGGGCGGCGAAATCGTCCAATACAATCAGCCCTTGCTCATAGGCCGCCTCAAAGGCGCTGTTCGCCGCCTCGGCGGATATCCGCCCGTCTTGGGTTAATTGCTCCGCCAGCTGCCGCACCGCCGGACCCAGCTTCTCCCGCTTGGCCCATTTCGGGATATTCATCGCCTTGGCAATGGTGTCTGCCGCCCGCCTCTCCGCCCGGCTCAGGTATTCCGACCCCTTCCGCGTCAGGGCCAGAATATCGTCATTGGAGCCAGGCCGAGACTGGCCTGGAGTTGCTTTCCGATCGGTGTTGATCAGCGCCTCCCGCCATCCTGCCGCCACTTCGTCCATATCGCTGAAGCAATCGGCAAATTCAATCCTTGCCCCTGCTTCATCGGCGGTCAGCGCTCCGGCCACATAGGCCCGGAACTCCCGCTGCACTTGTTCCACATGAGAAGGGTTGCTCGGATCAAAGGTTCGGCCTCTTTTATCAAAATAGTTTTCAATAATAGCCGTCACATATTTTACGGTTGTGTCTCCGAAAATATCCAACGATTCTCCAGAGGTCGCCGCCACAAACCGGCTTGCCTTTTGCTCATTTTCTGCAATATGACAAAGTTCGTGCCCCCCAACCTCCAGGGCGTTTCCCTCCGTGCCGTTGATCAAATAGACCTTGCCCGTCCCGTCGGATACCGCCTCTGGCGTCGTATGGGTTTGATCGCCGATATTCCGCTCAAAGCTATCCACTACTTGCGCTTCAGCGCCGTGATTTTGCAAAAATTCCTGTATCTCCTTGGTTCTCTGCGTTATGGCTTGGGGTTCTGTTCGTCTGTAGGCAATGGCTGTTTCTCCATATGTTTCTGTGCTCTTTCCTTCTTCAGCTGCTCGATGTGTAAAAGCGCCGATTGCCTCGCGGAAGGACTGGGATTGTCTAAGTCCTTCTCCACCACTCTGATATCCCTGAAGCCGTCGCCCAGTTCCTCCGTCACCACGATTCTGATTTTCTTGCCCATTGTAATCCTCCTGTCCAATGAAAGCCTGATTCGGCTGCTGCTGGATTCCCTTTTGCTGCCCTCCATCTGCAACCTCTTTCCGCAGGAAGCGGCGTCTCGCCGCCTCCTGCTCGTTTTGCTCCATTGTAACCTGGCCCGGCGGGTTTGGCAAGCTCGCCCCTTGGGGGCCCTGCAAAAAGCCGTCTCTCTGGTTCTGAGCGAGCATCTCGGCGTCCAGACCCTCCAGCTCTGCAATCACTCCGTCGTAATCCACAAAAAGCGGCCCGAACTTCTCCCGCGCAAAGGCCGGGTCCTCGCTGTGCCAGCCTGCCAGCTGGGTTAATACCTCTTCTAACAAACGGCTGTTTTCTCTTCCAAAGTCGTCATATCCATACGTCTCTCTGATTGCGTCTAATATTTCAGATTGATCAACAACGTTGAGGTCTAAATCATAAATTCTATCTTCCAATTGACGATATCTTTGCGGATTGGTTTTTTTGACGCTATGGAGGCTTTCATGCGGCACAATTTGCTCTATCAAGCCCGAATTAACTGCGTCTTTAGATATTACAACAGAACCGTCTGCTCGAACAAACGCCGCGGCCCGAGATGTTGAAATCCTCCCTTTCTGTTCCGCAGTCACCTCGCCGTCTACTACAATAGATTTGACGCCCCGTTGGCGGAATTCTTCTTGTGCTTGGCGAATTCTTGGCGCAATCTCTTCTTGCCTCGCTTCTTGGTATCGATAGATATAATCCCCTATTTTTTCTTCTCGGAATCCGCCGCTTTGTCTTCTAAGCCCAGCTGGCGCCTCCGCTCGTCTATTTCTTTCCTCCAGCGTAAATGTCGGGCCTTCGATTCCTCGATTTCCTCTGGCGTTGTCGGTTTCCAGTTCAGCTGTTCTCTGGTTAGAATGATAATCGGAACTAAGCCGTCCTCTTCCTGGCGGTAGCCCACGAAGCCCGGATTCTTCTCCGCCTCCTTGAGCCAGGCTTCTCTCTCTTCCGGCGTCATATCCTCTCTCCGCTTCATCTGCAACCTCTTTCCGCAGGAAGCGGTGTCATCGCCAGTGATAAAATGTAAAAAAAGGCCGAGGAAAAAATGTAGTTTTGTGGCGGAGGTGAAGGGAAAAAGATAGACTCCCAATCAGGGCGAGAAAGAGCCCGGAAAGGGAGTCAG
>CAJUIK010000126.1 GCA_910585875.1 uncultured Eubacteriales bacterium
GGCCAGTTCATAGCGCTCAAATTGGTAATTCCCCTTATACAGCTGGATATCGTTGACCAGCACCGCGCCCAGCCGGCCTTCCTCCAGCTGTTCCGGCCGGAGACCGGCCTCTTTCAGATAAGCCTGATAACTGTCCTCGTCCAGAGAAATGATCTCCACGTCCATCTGAAATTCCGTTTGCTGGGCCAGGGCGGGATCCAGCTGTTCCAACGTCTTTTGCGTCAACCGCTCCCGAGGCAAGTAAACGCTCGCGTTGTATAGCGCGCCGCTGTATATCGACGTTTCTGCCAGGTCGTCGGCTTTGACTTGCTCAAAGATTTTCTGGGCTTCCTCCAGCTCCTGGAGCCGATCGCCTGAAGCATAGACCAACACGTCGAAATCGACGCCTTGATCCGTCATATCCAAGCCCCGGCGCATATAGGCCGAAAGAGTGGAGGCGGACAAGAACAACACGATGCTGATGATCAGTGAAAAGACGGTGGCCCGGTAACGGGCCCGGTTTCGCTTCAGGTTTTTCAGCCCCAGCTCTGCTGGAAAGCCGAAAATCTTGCGGGTAATCGGCCAGGTTTTCACCGTCCGCTGCCGCAGTTTGACATCTGCGGTCTGCCGGATGGCGTCGACGGCCGAAATACGGGAGGCCCTTCTGGCCGGCACATAAGCGGAAATAAAGATCGTCAGCGCCGAAAAGACCACGGCTATGGCCATAGATCCCCAGCTGACTTTCACCCGCAGCGCCGCCTCGATGCTGAAAAACCGTATGAGCAGCGGGCTGATGCACCGAAAGGTGACGCCGATGCCGATCACGCCGCTGACCAACCCCAACGGGATAGCCAAGATCCCCAACACGACCCCTTCAAAAAAGACGCTGCTCCTTTTTTGGGCGCGGGTGGCGCCTACGCTGGACAGCATACCCAGATACCTGCTGCGCTCGGAAAGGGAGATGGCGAATGCGTTGTAAATCAACGACACTGAACCCACGATGATGATGACGACAACCAGCAGCTCCATCATATAGAGGGTGCCCATTGCAGCTGCGTTGTTCACCAGACCCATGGACCGCAGCAGCGTAGAATTGAACTTCAGCTGCCCTTCCTGGAGCCCGGCTTGCTCCGCCAGGTCGGTATAGCGCTGAAACATCTGCCGCTCGGGGCGTTTGACTTTGACCTGCATCGTCACAGGCCGATTGTCCTGCTGAAGCGGGCCATAGGCTTCATATCCGGCGGCGCCGACGTATAACCCCTTTTGAGAAAAGGTTCCCACAATGGTGCATTGCTCTGTCTGGCCGCTGGGGGAGAAACGTTCGTTTAAGTCGAACCGGCTGTTCCGGCTGATTTCAGATTCCTCTTCCCCGTCATAGACCGTCCGAACGCCCAGGGGAAGAGTCAGCGTATCGCCAATTTTATACTGGCTGTTGTCCTTCAAAAAGCTGTCCAGCACGATGATTTCTCCGGCCTGCTGGGGCATTCTGCCTTCTTTCAGCTCCATGGGCAAAATCTCAAAGCCCGATTGGTCGAAATCCCGCCGAAAGAGATAGGGCTTGTTGACCCGCCCCGGGTTGGGCAGCTGCAAATAACCGACGGCCCGGTTCATGCCGGCCTTGGCGACGTCTTGATCCGCGGCCAGCAGAGCCGCCTGCTCTGGGTCGATCTCCTGATATTCCACCTGCCAATCCCCTGTGCGGGCCAAGGTGTCCCGGCGCATCAAATCCAGAAAGGAACCGGCGAAGGTAGATACCGCCGTAATCATTGCCACTGAAATGACGATACCCAGCACAGTCACCAAAGTGCGCCGTTTGTTCATGCGCATATGGCGCAGGGTCAGTTTTTGGATGATGTTCATCGTTTTCACCTGCCTCTTGTCTCGTCTCTGGAAATCCGGCCGTCTTCAATGGAGATAATCCGGTCGGCCTGCAAAGCGATATTTTCGTCGTGAGTGATGACGATCAGCGTCTGCTGATAGGCTTTGTGGAAGAGCTTGAGCAGCGAGATGATTTCCGCGCTGTTTTTGCTGTCCAGATTGCCGGTGGGTTCGTCTGCCAAGACGATGGCCGGGTTGTTGATCAGCGCTCGGCCAATGGAAACCCGCTGCTGCTGGCCGCCGGAAAGCTGATTGGGCAAATGGTTCAGTCGTTTTTCCAACCCCAGGGATTCCACCAGCTCAGTCAGCCGCCCCTTATCCACCTTGTGGCCGTCCAGCAACAGGGGCAAGGTGATGTTTTCCTCTACATTGAGCACGGGAATCAGGTTGTAAAATTGATAAATCAGCCCGATTTGTCGGCGGCGGAAAATGGCCAGCCGGGTTTCGTTGAGCTGGTAGATGTCTGTGTCTTCCACGAATACTTTGCCCGAAGTGGGTCGATCCACGCCCCCCAAAATGTGCAGCAACGTGGATTTTCCCGAACCCGACGGGCCGATGATAGCCAAGAACTCCCCCTTCTGCACGGAAAAGCTCACGTCGTCCAACGCCCGTACTTCTGTCTCGCCTTTGCCATAAATTTTAGAAAGATGCTCGATTCTCAGAATATCCATGCCCTTCTCCTTCTTCCCGTTTACGGGATTTCTTTGATTCTGCTTCCAGTATATCCTCCATAGATGACAGCTCTGTGACTTTTTCCATGACAATTTTGTCACCAACCAACGTTGCGGTATTCTTGACTTTTTCTTGATAACCCGTTTACGCTATGATAAAATATAATTGTATAGTCTTTTAAAAAACACAAAGGAGGAAAACAAGATGGCTCGGAAATTGCGCAGCGATTGTACTGTGGGAACGGCAGAAAAAAAGTTAGGACTCCCCCCTGGAACTTTTCGCAATGCAAATGGGCGCGATACCCGCTCTGACAAGAAAATAGGAACCATTCGAAAGGAAAGTCAAAAGAAAAAGTAAGTAAACAGTTGTAAATCTCTCATTCAGCGATGACATATTTTCACATTCAAATCATTACTCTATCAAACCTGTAAAAAAAGCCGCGGAAATACAATTCCGCGGCTTTTTGCTCATCCAGTTTGTGGGCCTATTCGTTTTCCTCCTGCCGAACCAAGCGCTCCAGCAGCGCTTTGCCCCCCAGCAGATTCACCGCTTCCAACAGGGCGTTGGCCGTCATGTTTTCAGGCAGCTCCAACTGCCGCAACAGGCGTCGGCGCTTCTGGGCGGCGTCGGGGCCGCCGGAAAGGCCCAAGGCGTAAAAATCCCCTTTGTCCGCCGGTGGATCGGCGTTCAAAGGGGCGGCCTGATCCCCCATAGGCGCGCCGCTGCGGCGCACGGCTTGGATAATCGCCTGATCCGGCGCCCCCTCTACCCCGATTTTGCCTTCCTTGGAAGGCCGGCTTTTTCTCTTTTCCTTGCCGTAAAAATCCGGGATATAGGCATGGTAGATTTTCCCGCCGGCGGCGATATTTTTCAGATATCCCCGGAGCAAAAAGCCAGCGTGATCCCCGTCGGTGAAAATCAGGACGCCCCGCTCCCGGGCCAGCCGCCGGATAAAGGCCGCTTTTTCTTCGTCTTTGAAAATGCCGAAGCCGCCGATATCCAGC
>CAJUIK010000127.1 GCA_910585875.1 uncultured Eubacteriales bacterium
CATTTCTTCCAGCAGCAGGGCGGTTTCCCGGGCGGCGTTGTAGTGGGAGGTGGTCAGCTCCAAATGATACCCCTTGCCTGGGGCGGAAAGATAGCCCCCGGCCAGAAAAGCGCCCCGCAGAAAAGCCCGGCAGCAACAGCTCTCCTCCACCACGGCCCGGTTCAGATGAAGGGCGGCGTTTTTATATTCGTACCCAAAGGCGGCAAAAACCCGGGCCAGGGCCTCCGGCGCTTCCAACGTCAGAGCGTGAGAACAGTCGGGCCTTTCCTCCCATTCCGCCCCCACCGCTTGGCGCAGCAGCAGCCGGGCCCGGCGGCGCACCGCCGGATGATCCGATTGCAGCCGCAGGCGGCTGGCGGAAAACATGGCGGCAAACAACAGCATCCCATAGCACTCCGCCCGGCAACAGCAGCTTTTGTCCAAGCTCTGACGGCAGAGCTCCTCTTTGATTTCTTGGGTCAGCGACATGGCGTTCTACCCCTCCTGCCGCAGCATCAGCTCGTCATATTCCCCCAGAACGCCTTGTCGGGGCGCCCGCCGGGCGGCGGTTTTCATGACGGCGAACGCCAAGCGCAGCGGGTCGTGGCGCACCAGGTTGGGATCCAGCGACAAAATGGATTCCCCGGTCAGCTCCACCCCCATGCGGCGGAACGCCGCCGTATCCGGCCAAAGCTGCCGGGCGCTTTCCCCAGCGTATTTTTCCAGAAGACGGCGGGGCGCCCGGTCGGTGTTGTACAGGCAGATATCCGCCCGCCCCCCGTGGTTCAACAGGGCTTGGAGGTGGTCGGCGGCGCTGTAGCCCTCGGTTTCGCCGTCCTGGGTCATGATATTCAAGATGTAAATTTTCAGCGCTTCAGATTGCTGAATGGCCTGGGCCACCCCGTCCACCAGCAGGTTGGGGATGATACTGGTGTACAAGCTACCCGGCCCCATGATAATCAAGTCCGCTTCTTCAATGGCTTGAATCACCTCGGGGAGGGCCCTGGCGCCGCCAGGCTCCAGCCCCACCTTCTGGATCATCAAGCTGGTCTGTTTTTTGGCCTTGGTGATGGAAGTCTCCCCCACCACCCGTTTTCCGTCTTCAAACTCCGCATACAGGCTGACGTCGCTGGTAGTCACGGGCAAGACCTGGCCGGTGACGGCCAGAAAATCGTTCATCCGGGCCACCGCCGTCTGAAAAGAGCCGCATACGCCGTTGAGAGCCAGCAAAAACAGGTTTCCAAAGCTCTGGCCCTTCAGCGATCCCTCGGGAAAGCGGTAATTCAGAAGTTCGTTCATAGAGGCGCTGGTATTGGCCAAGGCCAGCAGGCAGTTTCGGATATCGCCGGGGGGCAGCATACCGTATTCGTCCCGCAGTACGCCGCTGCCGCCGCCGTCGTCGGTGACGGTGACAATGGCGGTGATATTGTCGGTGTATTCCTTGAGGCCCAGCAGCAGGGTGGAAAGGCCCGTGCCTCCGCCGATGGCCGCCACCTTCCTTCCAGCGGCCCGGGCGGCCCGCAGCAGGTCCGCTTGGTTTTGTACCATCCCCAAGCCCCCCTATCGCTTGATTTTAGCCACATCCCGATGGTGGACGTTGACGTTGTGGGCGTGTTTGCCCAGCAGCTGTCCCAGCTGGCGGGCCACGGAAACCGACCGATGCTGCCCTCCCGTACAGCCCACGGAAACCACCAGGCTCAGCTTGCCCTCCTGGACATATCGAGGGATGACGAATTCCAGCAGCGAGCACACTCGGTCGCAGAAATCCGCCGCAGCCGGGTCTTCAAACACATAGTCGAAGACCTCCTGATCCAGCCCGGTTTTCTCTTTTAGCTCGGGCACATAGTAGGGATTGCGCAAAAAGCGCACGTCCAGCACCATGTCGGATTCCGCCGGGATACCGTGCTTGAACCCAAAGGACCCCACTGTGATCACCATGTTGCGCTGTTCGCCGCCGCAGCCGGCGAACAGACTCACCAAATAAGCCCGGAAATCCTTGGCCAGCAGGGCGCTGGTGTCGATGATCAGATCCGTCCGGCGGCGGATGGGCGAAAGCACCCGGCGCTCCTGGGCCAGAGCCTGCTCAAAGCCCACGCCGGCGGCTTGCAGCGGATGGCGGCGGCGGTTTTCCATATGCCGGTTGGTCAAAACGGCGTCCTGGGCGTCCAAAAACAAAATGCGGTAGCTGAAATCCGGCCCTCGGGCCTCGTCCAGCGATTGACACAGCTCTTCAAAGCCCTCGCCGCTGCGGGCGTCCACCACCAAGGCCACCCGGTCAAATTTATCCCGGCTGGTTTTGAACAGCTCGATAAATTTGGGAATCAGAGCCATCGGCATATTGTCCACACAATAATATCCAACGTCCTCCAGCACGTCCACCGCCATACTCTTGCCCGCGCCAGACATCCCGGATATGATCAAACATTCCATCTTCGCGCATCCCTTTCATTCAAAATTTATTCAACTTCCATAGCCAAGCGCAGAAAGCAGGCGCGCCTCAGCCCGGCTACCGGCGATGATCAGCGACGCGCACTTCCCGCTCCAGCTCCACGCCGGTCTGGGCGAAAACCGTTTCCTCAATATGTTCCATCGGGGCGATCACATCCGAAGCGGCGGCGCCGCCGCAGTTGACGATAAAGCCGGCGTGTTTGGGAGACACCATAGCCCCTCCTATGCGGCAGCCCTTTAGGCCGCAGCGCTCGATGAGCTCCCCGGCAATATGGCCTTCCGGTCGTTTATAGACGCTGCCCGCCGAGGGCAGATCCAGAGGCTGCTTTTCCCTGCGCCGGGCGGCGTAATCCGCCATAGCGGCCTGAATCTGGCCCTTGTCCCCGGGTTTCAGCTGAAATTCGGTATACAAGACCACGCTGCCCCGCTTTTTTCGGAATACGCTGGTTCGGTAGCCGAACTCATGATCCTGGGGCGCCAGCATATGCAGCTTGGCCTGGGAATCCATGTAGCAGGTGCGCCGCACCAGAGCGCCGACCTCCCCGCCGTAAGCGCCGGCGTTCATATACAGAGCGCCGCCCACCGAGCCGGGGATACCTTGGGCGAATTCCAAGCCGGTCAGGCCGTTTTCCGCCGCCAAAGCGGCCACGCGGGACAGCGGCGCGCCGGCCTCCGCCCGAATGACGCCTTCGTCGTCCAGATAGACGCCGGCATAATCCGGCGTGGTCTTGACTACCAACCCCTGATAGCCTTCGTCGGGAAAAATCAGGTTGGAGCCGGCGCCCATCACCATCCAGCGGAAATTATTTTTTTCGGCCAAATAGACCAGGCTTACCAGCTCTCGGATGCTCCGGGGCCGGGCCAGCATGGCGGCGGGCCCGCCCACCTGCATCGAAGTGTGCCTGCTCATGGGCTCGTCTTTATAAATCTTGATGTCCTCTTGTTCAGCGGCCTGGGTCAGCCGGCTCGATTCGTCCATAGCGGAACCTCCGTTGTGCTTCATTTGGCCAATATGGCGTTTTTTTATTATATCACACCTCCCTCCTCATTTGAA
>CAJUIK010000128.1 GCA_910585875.1 uncultured Eubacteriales bacterium
TCCATCGCCCGCAATCGGTATACGTATTTCGCCCAGACCGCCCGGGAAAACGGCGGGCCGGAGATCGCCGAAGCCTTTGAGCAGATGGCCCGAATCGAAATGACTCACGCCAAATTTTGGTTTAAACGGCTGTACGGCAAACCGGAGGACGTCAAAGACTGCCTGACTCAAGCCGCTCAGGGCGAATACGCCGAATGGCGCGAGATGTATCCCGAATTCGCCCGGCAGGCCAGGGAAGAGGGCATGGAAGAGCTGGCCGTAATGTTTGAGAAAGTGGCGGACATCGAGCGCAGCCATGAAAAGCGCTTTCTGACGCTGCTCTCCCAGTTGGGATCTTCCGCGCCCGCCGCCCGGCAGAAGCCGGAGCCCAAAGTCCGGCGGGACGGATACCGCTGCCAATTCTGCGGCGCGGTTTTTGCCGGCCGGCCCGACGTCTGCGGCACCTGCGGCGCCATCGGCGCCTTCGATTATGTGCAGTGGGAGGAGTGAGTTTCCCCGGCTCAACTGCCGGTTTCCCTCTGAATAGCCGGCAAATCCCCGGATTCTACCCGCCGTCGGTTGCGCGTTCCCGCTGAATTTGGTATCATCCGTTCAGAGTTTTACCGGGAAAGGGGAATGAACGTTGTTTCAGATTGATAAAGAGCGGCTGGGCGGCTTTGTGGCTGCCTGCCGCCGGGAAAAGGGACTGACGCAAAAACAGCTGGCTCAGCAGCTCTATGTTTCGGATAAGGCGGTCTCCAAATGGGAGCGGGCCCTGAGCCTGCCGGATATCTCCCTGCTTCAGCCTTTGGCCCAGGCGCTGGGCGTCTCTGTCACGGAGCTGCTGGAGGGCCGGCGGCTGCCCCAAGACCAAGAGCTGGGGCTGGAACAAGCGGAAGAACTGGTGGGCAAGGCCCTGTCTTTTTCTCAGCCCAAAGGGGAGCGGGCCTGGCGGCAGAGCCGGCGGCGGAATCTGTTGTGGGCGGGCGTTTTTCTGTCCTCCTGCCTGGAAACCTTGGGTCTGCTCCTCTGGGGGCCGGGGGGATTTCCCGCTTGGAGCGGTTTGTGGACCTATCAATGTATGTCTCTGGGTTTCGGATGCTATTTTTGGTTGGCAATCCGTCTGCGCCTGCCGGATTACTATGATGAAAACCAAATCAGCGCCTATTACGACGGCCCTTTCCGCCTCAATTTATCTTGGGCGGCGCTGAACAATGGGAATTGGCCCAGAGTGATTCGAGCAGGGCGTCTTTGGTCCGCCGCCAGCGCCTTGTGCGTTCCTCTGGTCTATGCCCTGGGCCTCTGGCTGGCGCCGGATTTTTGGTTCCTGTGGGGTTCCCTGATTCTGCTGCTCCCTTGGATAATCTCCTTTTTCGCCCCGCTCTACCGGGCGGCCAAGCGGCGAGAGGAAGCGGAATAATAAAAAGCCCGACGTCTTGACTGTAGCAGACGCCGGGCTTCTTTTTCATCGATATGTCGTTATTCCCACAAATCTGGGTAAAAATCCCGGGCCATTTGCTCCACAGCGTAGGCCATCCGGTCGCCGGGCAGCACGCTTTCCAGGGTAATGGAGGCAAACCGCTGGTTTTTCACGCAATCCAGCTGGGCTAAGGTGGGGTTGGCCTTGATCTCGGCGATTTTTTCCTCCACAGAGGGGGAATCATAATCGTGAACCAAAATCACATCCGGCTGGCGGACCAAAATCTCTTCATAGCTGACGGTGATCCACTGCTTTTCGCTCAAGTCGGCGAAAAGGTTTTCGCCGCCGGCCAGACCGACGAGCAGAGATTCAAAATTAGAACCGGAGCAGGTGAACACCCCGTCGGAGCCGCTGTCATAGACCAATACCTTCACCGGCGCTCTATCGCCGATTTTGTCCCGCACCGCCTGGATGCGGGCGTTCTGATCGGCGATAAAATCCTCCGCGGCCTGTTCCGCGCCGAAAATTCTGCCCAGATCCCGGATTTCCTGATACTGCTCTTCCAGGGTGGAGGCGGCGTTGATATAGACCGTCATGCCGTATTGAGCCGCTTCCTCCAGGTCCACGCCGCCGCCGATTTCCCAATCCAAGGCGTAGATGAAATCCGCGCCGCTGGAGAGAGCCGCTTCCCGGGTGACGGAGCCATAATTCAGCTGGGGGATGCTCTCCACCGCCTGCTGGTATTGGGGCAGCGGCCCCCGGCTGTGGTTGACTAACGACCGGCCTATCACGTTGTCCTGCAAACCCAGGGCGGCGAACAGTTCTGTGCAATTGGGGCCCAAGGTCAAAACCCGCTGCGGCCGGCCTGAGATTTCCACCTGCCGGCCATAGTTCTCCAAAGCAAAGGGATAGCCGTCGGCTTGCGGATTTTGACTGGATTGTATTTCCTGTTGGGCCAAGCCCTTTTCTTGAGGAGCCGCAGAGTCTTGGCCCCCGCAAGCCGCCAGCAGTCCGGCTGCGGAAAGGCTTAGCACGGCCAGGGTCAGCCTGCGGCCCAGGGATTGTTTTGACATGATAAAAACCTCCGTTTTCGCAAATGTGAACGCAAAAAAATCAAATTGCCCGTTCCGTCTCTTTGGGCAGAAAGGCGACGGACAGCTTGCCGGTTTCTGGCCGGCGGGAAACCACGCTGCGCACGCCGTAAATTTCCCAGATGCGCTCCGGCGTCAGCGTCTCTTCCGGCGTCCCCTGATACAGCAGCCGTCCATCCTTCATGGCGTAGATGGTGTCGCAGTACAGCGCGGCCAGATTCAAATCATGAACGGCGGCCAGAACAGCACAGCCCAAACCCTTGACCAGACTGAAAATCTGCATTTGATACCCGATATCCAGGTGGTTGGCCGGCTCGTCCAGAATCAGAAAAGGGCATTGCTGGGCCAGGGCCCGAGCGATCACCGTTCGCTGCTTTTCGCCGCCGGAAATCTGGGAATAGCTGCGGCGGGCCAGTTCCGTCAGCCCCAGCTGCTCCAAAGCCTGGGCCACAATACGTTTGTCCTCTGAGGAGTCCAAGTCGAAAAGCCTTTTATGGGGGCTGCGGCCCATAGCGACGATCTCCTCCACAGTGAATTGAAAGGGAACTTCGTTTTCTTGGCTCACCGCCGCCAGCAGCTTGGCGGACTGCCGATAGGGCATTTTCAGCAGATCCTGGCCGTTCAGCAAAATCCGGCCGGATTGAGGGCGCAGCGCCCGATAGATCATCTTTAGCGCCGTGGATTTTCCGCTGCCGTTGGGCCCGATCAGCCCCGCAAACTCCCCTTCTTTCACTTGAAAGGAAAGGCCGTCCGCCGCTGTTTTGTCTCCATAAGAATAGGATAACCCCTCTACCTGTAATGTCGTCATTGCGCTCTCCTTGTCTTTTTGGATAATAAATAGAGAAACAGAGGGCCGCCGACGACGGCGGTGAGCACGCCCACAGGCAGCTCTTCCGGCGCGATCAGCAGCCGGGCGGCCACGTCCACCCAGACTACCAGGATAC
>CAJUIK010000129.1 GCA_910585875.1 uncultured Eubacteriales bacterium
ATTAAGCCCTTTCGATAATTTTTTTTGCCCCTGTTTTTTTGTTTGAAAAAGTATACTTTTTCAAACAGGCTCTTCTTCTTTTTCCCCAAAGGCTCAAAAAGCCGCCGCCGGCCCGGCAATCCGCCCCCGCGCGCAAAAAACAGGACGCCCCAAAGGGCGTCCTGTCCTAAGTTTCTCCCCTACTATATTAGGAAAGGGAAAACCGGTCGATACAGATGGCGAAGCAGCCGTGGGGGCCGCTGAACAGCAGGCTGTGCCAGGGCTTTTTTTCCCGGAAAAGCCGCTCATATTCTTCCCTCTCCAAAAACCGGTCTTCCTTCAGCTGGTAGGCGTCCACCTCTTCCCCGAAGACGGTTTCCGCCCGCTGGAGCAGGCTCTGGGCGATTTCCTGCATGGCGAACCGGACGATTTCGTCCCGGGCGTCAAATTCCAGCCCGAATACCAGCCCGGCGGCGTAAAGCAGCTGCCCTTCGCCAATGGCCAGCTCAAACCGCAGCAGCCGCCCCCTGCCCTGGTAAATCGCCTGATAATACTGGGCCTCTGGAATCGCGTCCCCTGGGGCGAATGCCCCGATAAACTGGACGCCGCCGCCAAACATCTCCTGCAAAGGGCGCAAAAAGGCCGCCTGAATGGCGGAAAGCTCGTCTCCCGGCCGAACCGGCCCAAATTCGCCGGCGCCTTTGCCCACAATGGCCCGATCTTCAATCATGATATGGCCGGTGAGCCAGCCGGTGCAAACGCCGATAAACCTCTGCACCGCCCGGGTAGAAAAGTTTGTCTCATAAAGCTCCCGCTCCAGGGCGGGCAGGGTCTCCCGCTTCATCCTGTCGTGATGGCGCTTGTGGCTTTGGTAACCGGCGTAACCGATTTGCCGCATATACTCCTCTTCCTCCGCGAAATGCTTGACGGCATACGCCCGGAAATATTTGATCCCCTCCACGCAGGCGAATTGATCCTCGTGTTTTTCAATATAAAGGTCCATAATCTTCTGTACAATGGCAAACAGCCTGCGATGGGCCTGGTCCACAATCTCTACGCCAATGCTGAACCGGTCCTGCCATTGGATTTGCTGCATGATCGTCGCCCTCTTTTCTGTCGACCGCAGACAGATGAGGCGGAATGAACTGTGATAGAGTTGGAATTGCGCAAAACAACGCCTGGCGGGCGCCCGCCTGCTTCATCCTATGCCCCGCCTCCGCCAAAGGTCCCGCTCGCCAAATCAAGCGTTGACGCCCCCGCCCTCCTGGGGTATACTGCTGATAGCGACCTTTTATCAATGTGCCGAAAGGATGAAACAATTTATGATTCGCAGAAAAGAACAGATGACTGCCATAGACAGGCCCAATCTGCGGGGCGGAGACGGCGTGATTCGGGCCTATAACCTGCTGGAGCCCCAGGAGCTCTGCGGCAAGGCCAATCTCTGCGCCATTATGACGGTGGAGCCCGGCTGCTCCATCGGCGAGCATCCCCACGGCCCCGACGCGGAGATCTATTATATGCTGGAGGGGACGCTGGAAGCCTGGGACGACGGGGAAAAAACCGTCCTCAACCCCGGCGACGCGATGTTCACCGCCCAAGGCAAAACCCACGCCGTGCGCAATACCTCGGATAAACCCGCCAAAATGCTGGCCGTCGTCATCGCCTGACGCCGCTTTTTCGCCGGCCTGTCGCTCGAAAATCTTGAAAACTCCAGTCCGCTGTGATAGAATATCTTCTGCCGAAAAATCGCCCTTTGTGTCGGACAGGAGGTCCGCCGGGGATTTTTCGATTGAATATCGAGGCGCCGCAGCTTGGGCTGCGAAAAGTCTGCGTCGGAAGGGCGGATTGCTTTGCCAAAGCTTATCAAACGGATCAAAAGGATTTGCCGGCGATACCCCAGCTTTGTGCTTTTGCTCCTGCTCTGCCTGTTCTTTTTGCTCCTGCTGCTGATCTTTCACCGGGAGCCCAAGAACAGCCCGGCGGCGCCCGCGCCCGCCCCGCAGCCGGAAAAAACGGAGGCTCCGCTGGTGACGGCGGAGCAGATGAAGCAGATGACTTATATCGACAGCAAACTGGGCGAGCTGAAATGGAACCTTTCCGAGCAGTCCCTGGCCGAGCTGAACCGGGTGCTGCGGGAATATAATATCTGCGAGCCCCAGCAAATCAGCCATTTTCTGGCCCAGGCGACAGTGGAAACCGCCGCCGGCAAAAAGCTGACGGAAACCGGAGACGACGAGTATTTTGAAAAACACGGATACAGCGCAGGCGCCCGGGGCGCCGGATATCTGCACTTGACCCACGATTATGGGCAGATGGCTTTTTCCACTTGGATGATGAAAAAATATGTCCCAGAGCTGAAAGATATCGCCTATCAAAACCCCGCCAGCAGCACCAAAGACCAGGTGACCCAGGCCTATTACGCGGCCCTGCGCCAAGCGGCCAATCTGGGGCTGGACGTTTCCGCCTATTCCCGGATTGTCTACGACGAAAACTGCCCGGTTTCCACCGGCGCGGATTATATCGCCGAAGCCTTCGCCTGGGAAAGCGCGGGTTATTACTGGCAGGCGGCGGGGATTGGCGAAGCTCTGTCCTCTTCGCCCGGCGCCGCCGGCGTCGATATCGTCTCCCAGCGGGTGGGAGGCGGCAACTGGCAATCCCGCCGGGAGGCCTACGCGGCCTTTTACCCGGTGTTGAACAACCAACCGTAAGGGAAGGAGCTGACCGACAATGGGTCTATTTGGATCTCAGACAAAAAATGAAAAATCCGCCCCTGTTATGGCGGCGGAGCCCCCGCAGGAGACGTTTCAGGAGCCGCCTCGGCTGCCCAAGCCTCGGGTGGGCACTGTGATCGCCAAAGAAATCACCATCTCCGGCGCGCTGCGCGGCGACGGCATTGTGCAGGTAGAAGGCGTTATCGAAGGCCAGGTGGAGATGACCGGCTCGATCATCGTCACCAGCACCGGCGTAGTCAAAGGCCCCATTACGGCGGACGTAGTGCGCGTCGCCGGCCGGGTGGAGGGCAATGTCAACGCCAAAAACCATCTGCGTTTGGAGAAGCACGGCAACTTGATTGGCGACGTGACCACCGGCTCTTTGGTGGTGGAAGACGGCGGCTGCCTCAACGGCCGCTGCGAGATGACCAAACCGCCGGAAGACGAAGCTCAGCCGGATCAGCCCGACGACCTGCAATTCGGCGCCAATTACAAAGTGGACGAAGAGCCGGCTGTCTAAACCACGCCGCCGGCTGAACATAAACAGCCCATAAAAACGCCAAAAAGGCCCCTTTAGGGGCCTTTTTTTGCGTCTTTTGCAGCTTTATTTTTTCTTGTAATATTGAATCAGCGCCTGGGTTCCGTCGTTGTCCATGCCCATTTCGCTCATTTTTTCATACATTTTCAGCACAGAATCCAGCATTTCCAGCTCTACGCCCTTCTGACGGCTCT
>CAJUIK010000130.1 GCA_910585875.1 uncultured Eubacteriales bacterium
CAGTTTTTCCGCCACAGCCGTATCGATTTCGCTGATATCCGGCTCGTTTTCCGCCGGCGCAATCACCGTTTTCATCCGAGCCCGATAGACGGCCATGGTCTTCTCCCGCAGGCCGCCGATGGGCAGCACCCGGCCCCGGATGGTCACTTCGCCTGTCATGGCGATGTCCTGGGGCATGGGGATTTCCGTCAGCGCGGAAACCAGGGCCGTACAAGTGGTGATGCCTGCGGAGGGCCCGTCTTTGGGCACGGCGCCCTCGGGGAAGTGAATGTGGATATCCTTTTTCTGGTGGAAGTCCTGGGGGATGCCCAGAGCGTCCGCCCGGCTGCGGATATAGCTGATGGCCGCTTTGGCCGATTCCTTCATCACGTCGCCCAGATTGCCCGTCAGCTCCAGCTTTCCGCTGCCTTCCAGCACGTTGACTTCCACTTCCAATATCTCGCCGCCCACGCTGGTCCAGGCCAAGCCGTTCACCACGCCGCACTGGCTGCGCTGGCTGTGTACGTCGTCTTTATACCGCGCCGCGCCCAAAAATTCTGTCAAATTGGCGGGCGTGATGGAAACGGATTTCTTCTTTTGCTCCAGCAGCGCCCGGTCCGCCTTTCGGCAGAGGCGGGCGATTTGGCGCTCCAAGGTGCGGACGCCCGCCTCCCGGGTATAGCCGGAGATGATTTTCCGCAAAGCGGCTTCGGATATTTTCAGCTCGGAGGGCGTCAGGCCGTGCTTTTTCTGCTGTTTGGGAATCAGATGGCGCTTGGCGATCTGCGTCTTTTCCTCCTCCGTATAGCCGGGCAGCTCAATGACTTCCATCCGGTCCAGCAGAGGCCGGGGGATGGAATCCAGGTTGTTGGCCGTGGTGATAAAGAGAATATCTGTCAAGTCAAAGGGCAGCTCGATAAAATGATCCCGGAAGGCGTGGTTCTGCTCGGTATCAAAGACCTCCAGCAGAGCGGAAGCGGGGTCGCCCCGGAAATCGCTGGCCAGCTTGTCGATCTCGTCCACCAGAATCAAGGCGTTGCGGCTGCCCGCCTGTTGGAGCGCCGTGATGATCCGCCCGGGCATGGCGCCGATGTATGTCTTGCGGTGGCCTCGGATATCCGCCTCGTCCCGGACGCCGCCCAGGGAGAGCCGGGCGTAATTGCGGCCCATGGCCTCGGCCACAGACCGGGCCACCGAGGTCTTGCCCACGCCCGGCGGGCCGGCCAGGCACAGGATCTGGCCCTTGACCCCGCCGGTTTTTTCCTTCACCGCGAAAAACTCCAGAATCCGCTCCTTCACCTTTTCCAAGCCGTAATGCTGGCTGTTGAGGATCTGCTCCGCCTTTTTCAGGCTGCTGTTTTCCTTGGTAAATGTGTTCCAGGGCAGCTCCAGGCAGGTGTCCAACCAGGTGCGGACGACGCCGCTTTCCGGCGAGGAGGATTGCAGGCGGGCCAGCCGATTGGCCTCCTTCACCATCTTCTTTTCAATTTCTTCCGGCAGATTCAGCTGGCAAATGCGCTCAATATACCGCTGGGATTCGGCGGCGCCGTCTTCGGCTTCGCCCAATTCCTCGTTGATGGCCTTCATCTGCTCCCGCAGATAGTAATCCCGCTGGTTCTGGTCCATCTGACTGCGCACCTTGGTCTGAATTTCGTCTTCCAGCCGCAAAATCTCCACTTCTCGGGTGAGCTTTTTGGCCACCAGCGCCATCCGCCGGCGGACGTCCAGCTGCTCCAGCACTTCCTGCTTCTCGGGATATTTCAGGTTGGCGTACCGGGCGATATAATCGCACAAAAAGCCCATTTGCTGATTTTCCGCAATATTGAGGGCTACGTCGCTGTTCATTTTGGGCGAAAGATCCACATAGTCCACAAAAAGCTCCCGCAGGCTGCGGATCATGGCTTCGTCCCGCTTGGTGGGCTTTTCGGGCGCCCGTTCCTCCAGGGGCTCCGCCGTCACGGCGTAGTAGGGCTCGGCGGATTCCAGCTCTGTCATCCGGGCCCGGCAGACGCCCTCCACCAACACGCGAAAAACGTCCCCATGAATTTTGAGAATCTGCTTGATGCGTCCCACAGTGCCCACCTCATACAGGTCCTCCCTCTCTGGATCTTCCACTTCTCCGTCTATTTGCGATACCAGAAAAATCGGCTCTCTGCGAGACATAGCCAGCTCCAGCGCTTTGACAGATTTCGCCCGGCCCACGTCAAAATGAGACACCATACCCGGGAAAATTACCATCCCCCGCAGCGGGAGCATCAGCATTTTCTGAAGTCCTGTTGTTTTTTCTGTCATATTCTTTTATTCCCCCCGCAATACGGAGCCAGCCGCATTGGGGGGACCCCCTTTTTTATTTGATAGACTTGCGCGGCGCTGCCGCTCAAATCGCTCCGCCGCCTAAGCGGCGTCTTGTCTTCAGCAGAAGCCCGCCGCGTTTACGCGTCTGAACCCTGCGGCGCGTTTGGGGCTTCCTTTATGTTGCAGATTGGCGCGGCGCGGCCGCCCAAGCAGGTTTGAGGCGCTGACGCTCCGCAAAACCTTGCGGCCTATTATATCATATCGCCGGCGGTTCTACAAGATTTTTGGATGGTTTTTCGTGCATTTCGCTGAAAAAATGATTGCAGATCATTCAAACTGCGGATCGAGCGTCAGAGAAAAGAGCGGAAGAGGCCCCCTGAAATAGGCGGCCTCTTCCGACGGTTTCCGGTTTTATTTTTTCTTGAGCAGTTTGTGTTCCCGCTCCACTGTGGGCTTTTCCCGATGCTCCACCGCGGCCCGCGTGACCACCACGCGGCTCACCGTGGGGTCGGAGGGGGCTTCGTACATCACGTTGATGATGATTTCCTCCAGCACAGAACGTAGACCCCGGGCGCCTGTATTTCGCTCCAAAGTCTTTTCCGCGATGGCTTCCAGCGCGTCTTCCTCAAACTCCAGCTCCACGCCGTCCATTTCCAATAGGCGGCAATATTGCTTTGTCAAGGCGTTTTTCGGCTTCGTCAGGATATTGACCAGCGCCGTTTTGTCCAAGGGTTCCAGGGTGGTAATCACCGGCAGGCGGCCGATGAGCTCGGGGATGAGGCCGAACTTCAGGATATCCTGAGGCTCCGCCTTTTGCAGAATATCCGCCTCCTTGGATTGCTTTTTGGACAAAACCTGGGCGCCGAAGCCCAGCCCTTGGTTGCCGCAGCGTTTTTCGATGATCTGAGAAAGGCCGTCGAAAGCGCCGCCGCAGATAAACAGGATATTGCTGGTGTCAATCTGGATAAACTCCTGGTGGGGGTGCTTCCGCCCGCCCTGAGGCGGCACGTTGGCCACAGTGC
>CAJUIK010000131.1 GCA_910585875.1 uncultured Eubacteriales bacterium
CTCCGATCTATGCCGACGGCGACCAGGGCTCTGAAATCGTGGGCGTGGTTTACTTTGTGCCCCCCGAGACTTTTCTGAACGACATCGTCTCCTCCATCCAGGTGAGCAAAAGCAGCCATGCGTACATGATCAATAAATCCGGCGATACCATCGCAGACTCCACTTTGGAAACCATCGCCACCCAGAATATCGAGCGGGAAGCGGAAACCGACCCCTCTCTGAAGGAACTGGCCGCGATCCATCAGGCCATGCGGCAGGGCGTCGGCGGCTTTGGCAGCTTCCATGCCTCCGACGGCCCCCGCTTCGCGGCTTATGCCCCGGTGGGCGGCACAGACGGCTGGAGCGTGGCTGTCACTGCCATGAAAAAGGACTATCTGGCGGAAACCTATTTTGGAATGTTCATCAATATCGCCGTGATGATCGTCTCCATCTTGGCTTCTGTGGCTGTGGCGCTGAAATTGTCCAGCAATATCAGCGTTCCCATGCAGGCCTGCGCCAAGCGGATGAAACAGCTGGTGGCGGGCGATTTGGAAACCCCTGTGCCCCTGAGCCAGGGGCGGGACGAAACGGCCGAGCTGACCCGCTCGACAGCCGATTTGGTAGCAGGGTTAAACGCCATTATGAGCGACATCAGTTATCTGCTGACGGAAATGGCCGGGAAAAATTTCGACATCCAATCTGCCCGCCGGGACGCCTATGTGGGCAGCTTCCAGGAGATTTTGGATTCCATGCGGACCCTGAAAGTCCAGCTCAGCGCCACCATGAGCCAGATTGATTCGGCCGCGGGGCAGGTTTCCGCCGCCAGCAACCAGGTTTCTGACGGCGCGCAGACCCTGAGCCAAGGCTCTATGATGCAGGCCAGCTCGGTGGAAGAACTGGCCGCCACCATCAACGATATCTCCGCCAGCGCCAAGCAGACTTCTTCCGCCGCGGAGCAAGCGGGCCATTATGTGGAGCAGGCCGGCGCCCAGCTGAACGCCAGCGTGGGCCATGTGGGCGAGCTGAACGAAGCTATGAAAAAAATCTCCAGCTCCTCTGAAGAGATTTCCGTCATCATCGCCACCATCGAAAATATCGCCTTCCAGACCAATATTTTGGCTCTGAACGCCGCCGTGGAAGCCGCCCGGGCCGGCGCCTCTGGAAAGGGCTTTGCCGTCGTCGCCGACGAAGTGCGCAATCTGGCCTCCAAATCCGACGAAGCCGCCAAGGCCACTAAGGAATTGATCGAGCGTTCCATCGAGGCCTCCGCCGAAGGCAACCAAGCCGTGTCCAACGTGACGGAGTCGCTGGAGCGCACCAGCGTGCTGGCCGGCAACGTCACCGCCCAGATGAATATCGTCGTCGCCGCCATCGAGAACCAAACCGCCGCCATCGCCCAGGTAACGGAAGGCGTGGACCAGATTTCCTCCGTGGTGCAGACCAACAGCGCCACCTCCGAAGAGAGCGCCGCCGCCAGCCAGCAGCTTTCGGCCGAAGCGGCCAGCCTGAAGGATCTGGTCAGCCAGTTTACCCTGGCCAGAGATTGAGTTGCGTCGGCAGACAAAATCAAAAATCCCCGCCGGTCGAATTGGCCGGCGGGGGCGCTTTTTTTGCGCGGCGGCGCTATAGATCATAGATCTTTCCAGAAAAAATATTGGCCGTATTCCCCAAACGCCTTTTCAATCTGAAATAATTGCCGGTATCCTTCTTTTTGATAAAATCCCGGCGCCTGAAACTCATAGGTATTGAGGAGGACGTGCTTCAGGCCGGCGGCCTTCCCCTTTTCCTCGGCATAGCGCAGCAGCCGGCGGCCGTGCCCCTTGCCGCGATGCGCTTCATCCACAAAGAGGGATTCCGCCTCCAACGTTTCAAAGCAGCTTCCCGCCACAATCCCGGCGATGATTTCACCCTCTTCTTCTATATGAAACCGATACTCCCCAGGTTCCGCCAAAAACGCCGGTTATACGCCCGGAGGCGCTGATGGATGAGGGCGCTTTCCGCCTCGGCGCTGTCTTTGATCATCGTTTCTCCTCCTTGTCAAAAAGCCTCCGCCGGCGATCCTTTGCCGGCGGAGGCTTTGTTTTGATCAGCGGCCTTCCCCAGCCGCCGGGTTGTCTGCGGATATCCGACGGCCGATCTCCTCTGTCAGGCGGGCGAACTGGGCCAGATCCAGCTGCTCTCCCCGGACCTTTTCCGGCAGGCCGGCGTCGGTCAGGCATTCCAAAATTTGCTCTTTGGCCAGCTGCGGAAAGCCCTGCCGTAGGCAGTTGGAAAGCATTTTCCTCCGCTGGCCGAAGGCGGCCCGGACTACCCGGAAAAACAAGGCCTGATCCACAGGACCCAGCGGGTTTTGCCCGGCGGGATACAAATCCAGCCGCACCACGGCGGAATCCACCTTGGGCGCGGGAACAAAACAGCCCGCCGGAACCTGGAGCACAATCTGAGGCGCGCCGTGATATTGGCAGTAGACAGAAAAAGCGCCGTACTCCGCCGTAGCCGCCCGAGCGCAGATGCGCTGGGCCACCTCTTTCTGCACCATCACGGTGACAGAGCCGAAGCACCGGCTTTCAATCAGGGCGCTGAGGGCCGGGGTTGTGATATAATAGGGCAGATTCGCGCAGGCGACCCAGGGCCCCGGCCCCAATTCCCGGCGGCACAGGGCGGGAATATCGGTTTTCAGGATATCCCCCTCCACCACCGTCAAATTGTCGAATTCCGCCATGGTTTCGGCCAACACCGGCGGCAGGCGGCGATCCAGCTCCACCGCCGCCACCCGGCGGGCCCGGCGGCAGAGCTGCTGGGTCAACGCTCCAATGCCCGGCCCCACTTCCAGCACGCCGGTTTGCCGGCCGATGTTGGCGTTTTCCGCAATGGCCTGGGGAATCCGGGCGTCCCGAAGGAAATTCTGCCCCAGCCCCTTGGAAAAATGAAAGCCGTGGCGAGCCAGCAGCGCCTTGATCTCGCCAATATCGCACAAATTCAAATAAACCACCCTTTTGCCCCAAACAATCCGAAGATTTTTGGAAAACTCTTTGGTTCCGCTTCTCTTTTACTCATAATATTTGAAATCGTAGCCCTCTTCCGGCTCCCCGATTTCGTAGCCCAAAGCCGCCGTCAATTTTGCTTTCAGTTCGGCATACCAGCGCTCCCACAGCTCTTCCGGCGCCTCTCCATAAACTTGGATTCCGCCCGGCTCCACAGACGCCCTGATATCGAC
>CAJUIK010000132.1 GCA_910585875.1 uncultured Eubacteriales bacterium
TTCCTCCGGCGAGGCGGTGAGAAAAATTTTCGCCTGGGCCTGGGGCAGGATCACCGTCCCGATATCCCGGCCGTCCATAATGACGTTCTGGTTTTCCGCCAGACGCCGCTGGAGGCCCAGCAGAAACTGCCGCACCGCCGGCAGCGCGGAGACGGCCGAGGCATAGCGGCCGCTTTTTTCCGTGCGGATCTGCTGAGATACGTCCTCCCCATTGAGGAAAATCCGCTGGCTTCCTTCGACATACTGGATATCCACCTGAATTTGATCCAGCATGGGGAGGATTATTTCGATTTCCTCCTCCCCTATGCCGGCCCGCTGGGCATAAAGGCCCACGGCCCGGTACATGGCGCCGGTATCCACATAGACGAAGCGCAGCCGCTGGGCCAGCAGACGGGCCATGGTGCTTTTGCCCGCGCCGGAAGGGCCGTCTATGGCGATCTGAATCGTTCCGCTCATTTTCCATCCTCCTGTGCCTGGGCCGCGCCGGCGGCAAAGCCGGTGGACCAGGCGATTTGCAGGTTGAACCCGCCGGTGTATCCGTCCACATCGATGATCTCCCCCGCGAAAAACAGGCCGGGAACCAGCTTGGATTCCATGGTGCGGGGATCGATTTCCTTGACGCTGACGCCGCCAGAGGTGACGATAGCCTCCTCTATAGGCCCGGCGGCGCAGACAGTCAGTGAAAAGCCCTTGATCAAGCCGCACAGGGCGGCCCGCTCCTCTTTGGAGATATCGTGGACCTTTTTCCGGGGGTCTACGCCGCTGCGGTCCACCAGCACGGGGATCATCTTGGCGGGCAGCAGCCCGGAAAGGGCGTTGATCAAATCCCGGTTGATATTTTGCTCAAAATCCCGCAGCAGCCGCTTGTCCAGCGTCTGCAAATCCAGAGCGGGCTTCAAATCCAACTCCAGCCGGAATTCCTTTTGGGGCAGCTGGCGGCAGATATGGGCGGAGGCGCTGAGGATCATGGGGCCGGAAACCCCCTGCCTGGTAAACACCAGCTCCCCGAAATCGCTGTAAACCTTCTTTTTCCCCTGCCACAAGGCCGCGGCCGTATTGCGCAGCGAAAGGCCCTCCAGCCGGGCGGGATCCTTCTCCCTGGTTTTCAACCAAATCAACGAAGGAACCGGCGGCTGGATTGCGTGCCCCAACGCCGCCGCCATGGCGTAGCCGTCCCCGTCTGAACCGGTGGTCGGATAGGAAAGACCCCCTGTGGCCAGAATCACGCCGTCCCCCGCCAGCTCCCGGCCGTCCTGAAGCAAAACGCCCCGAACCCGGCCCTGGCCGGTCAAAATCTGCGCGGCCCGCCCCGATTCCACCTGTACGCCCAGCCGCCGCATCCGGTTCCGCAGGGCGCCGCTGATATCCCGGGCGTTGTCCGATTGGGGGAACACCCGGCGCCCCCGCTCGGTTTTCAGCGGAACTCCCAGGCCCTCAAAAAAGGCCATGGCGTCCCGAGCGGAAAAGCCGTGGAAGGCGCTGAACAAAAACCGGCCGTTCCGGGGGACGTTTTGGATCAGCTCGTCCACATCGCAGTCGTTTGTCACGTTGCATCGGCCTTTTCCCGTGATATTCAGCTTGGTCCCGGGCTGGCGGCCCTTTTCCAGCAGAAGGACCGAAAGGCCCCGCTCTGCCGCGGCAATGGCGGCGGCCATGCCGGCGGCGCCGCCGCCCACAATCAAAACCCGCTTCATCGCCCTTCCTCCCGCAGCAGGTATCGGGGCAGCTCGTCCACCAGCCGCAGCCGGCGCTCGGCCTTTTCGTCGTTGCGCACAATCAGGCAGACCAAGGCGTTGAGCAGCGTCAGCAGCGGCGCCAGCGAACCTCCGGCCCCGTAATCGCCGCATTCGGCGCTGAGGTTGACGTCGGCAAAAGCGGCCGTCTCCGAATCCGGCCCCTCGCTGATAGTGACGACACAGGCCTCCCGCCTCTGGGCGTAGCGCAGCAGCATCCTGGTCTGCTCGGCGTGCCGGGGCAGGCTGATGCAGAATAAAAGGTCGCTGCTGCCGATGGTGGCGATGGTGGAGAGCGGGTCCTCCCCCGTCTGGTTGACGACGCAGACGCTGCCCAGCAGAGCGCGCAAATAGGACCCCATATAATAGGCGCCGCAGGCGCAGGGTCCCTGACCGTAAATGTAGATTTTAGAAGCAAATTGCAGCCGGGCGCAGACGTTTTTCAGCCCGTCTGTTCCGTTGACGGCCAAAGTCTTTTTGATATTCAGCGTATCCGCCTGGGCCAGGCTTTCAAACACCGAGGAATCGGAGACCTCCTCGCTGTCCAAAAGCTCAAATTTCTCCAGAGCCGTGATACGGTATTGCAGCTCGTTTTGCAGGGCGCTGTGAAAGGCGGAAAAAGCGCCGTAGCCCAATGCCCAGGCAAAACGCACCACTGTGGATTGGCTGACGCCGGCGGCTTCCGCGATTTCCGCCGCCGTCATGAAGGCGGCTTTGTCGCATTCTGCCAGGATGTATTGGGATAAGACCTTTTGGTTTTTCGTCAGATCCCCAAAGGATTCGTTGATTGCGTCGCTGATTCGTTTCATTCTCTATCCCCCTCGCCGCGGCTCTACAACGATTGCAGGTATCGGATTTCGTCTTCCGTCAGACTTCTCCATTGTCCGAGCGGCAGCTTGTCCAACTTGAGCCGGCCCACCGCCGTCCGGCGCAGCCGCAACAGCTTATATCCCCTCTGTTCGCACATCCGGCGGATCTGCCGGTTGCGGCCTTCTCGGATGGTCAGAATCATCCAGGTCTTCCCCTCCTCCCGGCGGGTCAGCCGGGCCCGGACCGGGGCCAGCGGCCGGCCGTCCAGACTCATAGGGGCGGTCAGGCCGGCCGCCGGGTCCTCCTCCGGCGTTTCCAGGCAGAGCAGATACTCTTTTCCCACCTCGTGAGAAGGATGCGTCAGCCGCTGGGTCAGTTTGCCGTCGTTGGTCAGCAGAAGCAGGCCCTCGGAATCCATATCCAGCCGCCCTACCGGGTACACCCGCTCCGGCGCCCCTTCCAGCAGGTCCATCAC
>CAJUIK010000133.1 GCA_910585875.1 uncultured Eubacteriales bacterium
GAGCTGTGGCAGGGCGGCCAGGCAGGACACATCCTCCACCGCAGTGCCGTAGAGCCAGATCATCTCCAGGGTGGGGATGGAGGCTAAGGGGGACACATCAGTCGCCGGAGTGCCGCTGAGGATGATCTCCTTCAGGCTGGGGTGCCCCGCAAGAGGCGTTAAGTTGCTGACGGCAGTATCCACAAGGGAGAGCCTTTTCAGGTTTGGGCAGTCTGCCAGAGGGGACAAATCGCTGAGATTTGGGTTGTTGTCGAGCCTCAGCCACACAAGGGACTCCATGCCCCGCAGGCACTCCAAGTCGTCGATTTCCGTGACAGAGAGGGAGGACAGCTTGCCAGGCAATTGAGGGACAGTGCAGCGGGGCGTAGTATGAAGATTCAGCGACTGCAATTCCACTAGAGGGGTGAGGTCGCAGGGAAGGAACTCTGGCCCGCCGCTGACAGTGAGATGCCGCAAGGTGGGAATTTCCGCCAGCGGGGAGATATCCCGAACCGCGCACTCGTAGAGGGTCGCCTCGTCCAGTCCCGGCAGCCTGACCAGAGGGGAGATATCCGCCAGCGGCGGGCGGAATTTGTCGGCGAAGTAATGGAAGATATATCGCTGGTCGTTGTGGATAGAGGTCTTGTAGATCGCCCTCTGGCTCAGTGTTGTTGAGCCGGGCCATTTCGGCGAAGACCTCCCGCTCCAGCGGGGTCTGTTCGTAGTCCTTCATATTCATTTTCCTTTCATGTTGCAAAAATCCTCAGCAAGGCAAAAATCCAGATTTATCAAATGATATCAATCAAAGTATAGCATATAGCCGACCAGCGTTCAACCTCTATTGCAGAACATTCGCCCGACTTGCAAGCAGTGTATTTGATTCCACAAAGATTCAAAATACCAGAAGACTTTCCCTGACGGAGCGAATCAAAGCCGCAGGTAAAAGCGGCCGCAAGGTAACGCAACATGGGAAATAATAGACAGGGCGGCGGAATAGTCAACTCCTATTACCGCCGCCTTGTTTTGAGTTTTTCGTTTGTTTGACAAACTACAATGATCCATTCCGCAATATATTAAACGTATAAAAATCCATATATAAAGATAACCGTAATCGCTGCTTGCGTCGCTGTTAAAAGGCTTATCTTCCATATTTCAGGAGTATCTCCCAACACGATGCGATCCCATAGGGAAACCATTCCAAAACAGACAATCAGGCATACAACTGCGCCAATAATCGCTTTCCATAACCCATATTGTATTACTTTTTGCCAAAAACATTGATAACCAAAAAAGACAAACGCAACTGGTGAAATCGCATGGCAAACGCCCAAGATAATGCTATAGATTGTATATCCTGTATTTTCTATCAAACTGCATATCACTACAAAGGCATAAAACAGTTGGAAAAGCAAAAAGGCAATTCCAATCATAATGGCAATCCAGTGAAGCATAGTAATATCCTCATAAAGCTCCGTCTTTCGGTTATCAGCATAACATATTTTTTCGATATATGCAATCGACGTTTATACCCGTTCCGGTTATCCAGACCTTCAAAGAACCAAGAATATTTTTTCGCAAAAGGCGCGAAAACTCTCCATTCTTAACCCCTTGATCGTCTGGATTTTTGCCGTTGCCGTTTCGACGCCGAAAATTTTTTCAATCCTGACCCCTGCTCTTGAGGCTTAGGAGAGCCGTGTGAATGTGGAATGCTGTTTCCGGTAGGTATCGTTGTCCTTCTGGCTCAACTCCCGCTCTATCTGGGCTATCCTTTGTTCCAGTTCCTTAATCTTGACTTGATCGGTCTCGGCGCTCAGACGCTGCTCCACTTCCTGCTGTTTCTGTTTCAGCTTTTCAATCTCACGGTCTACTCTGTCGGTATTCATGACCCAAAGTTCATCTTGTTCGCCGCCCTTCGCCCCCTGGTCCGGTTTGGGATTCTCCGCGCCGCGGATGTCCGCCTGGGGCTGGCTGTCGAAATAAATCTTAGGCTGACTGTCCTCGTCTTTGCCCAACCAGTAACGACCGGTCGTCTCCTGCGGTTTCGACTGGACATATTCATCCATCGCAGGCTTTGGCGGGCGGCTCTGGGCCTCTTCCGCGACTTTCTGAACTTTGGACGCTTCAAGCGCCCTTTCCGCCGCCGCAGGACGAGCTACTCCGATTGTTGTCTTAGAAATAGACGTCATCGATGATTCCCCCTTCTTTACTTTTATAAGTATACCGATGAGAACACATTGTTTCAAGGCTTTTGTCATGAACTGCTTTTCCATTGGCTAAAAACCGGCGGATCAGCCGCTTAACTTCGCCTATTTGCGCAAAAAAGACAGCTTGATTGTCAGCGTATCGCCTGTAATCTCAGCGGATACCTGTCCCCCCATCCGCTCCATCATCTCCCGCACAATTGAAAGGCCAAGACCGGCCCCGCTCGACCCTCGGGCGGAACCGCTCTGATAAAAGCGGTCAAACAGGCGCTCTGGGTCTGGCCTGGGGCCCGGCGGCAGCTGATTGGAGAAGCAGAGTTCCCCCTCCCGGCCCGAGACAGTCAGCCCACCGCCGCCGTGGCGCAGCGCGTTGGCAATCAAGTTTCGATATGTCCGGTCCAACGCCGACCGACTGGCCCAAACCGCCATATCCTCTCGATCAAACCGCAGATCCGGCTCTACTCCCGCCGCCTCCAGCTGGGGGTAAAACTCAGCCAGAGCGTCCCATAGAGGCGGCAGAGCCGCTATTTCCCCGCATTCCAGCGGAAGAGAGCCGCTTTGTAATCGCGTATAGAGGAACAACTCCTCCAAAAGCCCGTCCAGCTCCTCCAACC
>CAJUIK010000134.1 GCA_910585875.1 uncultured Eubacteriales bacterium
GTATGTGGATGAAACGGGCGCGCCTTCCATGGACGCGTCCTTTAACCCCAACGGTTCCTTCTGCGCCATCGAAGGCATTACTTCGCCGGACGGCCGTATTTTCGGCAAAATGGCCCACAGCGAGCGGTGGGGCGACAACCTCTATAAAAATGTGCCAGGCGACAAAGACCAGCGGCTGTTTGAAGGCGCTGTTCGGTATTATTCCCTGTAAAAAGGCGTAGTTTATGAAAAAGAGCTCGAATTTTTGGATGGCTTTGGCCTGCTTCAGCGTGGGCGCGGTTTGGGGGTTTTTGCTGGCGCCTGTCAAAAAAGGCGTCACGGTCTATGTCTGCAACAACGGCAGCAAAAATATAAGCGGAAGTCCCAATAGGTAAAATCCAACGTAAATACAAAGATAACCATTTTTAACATAATCAAAAGAAGCGCGGACCATAAGGGTTTCCCTATGGTCCGCGCTTTTTGCAAAAACGAAAAGAATATCAGATGTAATCTTCAAAAGGCTTGTCTTGACTGCTCGAAATATTCTCCTGCTGAATATAGATTTGATATTCAAATAATTCGTGTCTGTTTTATCTGATCATGCGATGCTTTTATCCATGCGCTTTTCTGTGCTGGCGAAAGCCAGGGGGGGCTGACTTTCAGGCGGCAAAGGAACTGGGGGCGGAGGCGATCCGCGCCCTGGGCCTGCCGGGAAAATGGGCGCCGCTCAGCGCGGCCCAAGCGATTCAGAACGGGATCGACCGCATCCTACAGGAGGAAGGGATTTTATGACAGGAAAAACAATCGGCTTCGGCGTCACAGGCTCTTTTTGTACATTTTCTCAGATCATCCCTGTAATGAAAAAACTGGCTCAGAACAACCAGGTGATCCCTGTGCTTTCCAATATGGCCTATGATACAGACACCCGGTTTTACCGGGCGGAGGACTTTCGAGAGGAAGTCCGGCAAGCCTGCGGCAATGAAATCATCCATACGATTGTGGAGGCGGAGCCCATCGGCCCCCAAAAGCTCTTTGATATCATGGTGATCGCCCCTTGCACAGGCAACACTCTCGCCAAGCTATGCGCCGGGGTGACGGACACCCCGGTTCTGATGGCGGCTAAAGCTCATATTCGCAACGACCGGCCGCTGGCGATCGCCGTCTCCACCAACGACGCTTTGGGCGCCGCGGCCCGGAATATCGGGGAGTTGATGAACCGGCGCAACGTATATTTTGCGCCCTTCCAGCAGGACGATCATGAGAAAAAGCCAAGATCCATGGTGGCCTGTATGGATCTGATAGAAAACGCCTTGGATTGGGCCTTAAAGGGGATTCAGATTCAGCCCATGGTGTTGATGAAATAGAACAGCGCTGAAAAGGAGACGCCGATAGGCGTCTCTTTGTCGATTTTAGTCTTGCCGGCTTCGGTCTATGGCGGCGGCCAGCCAATAATAGAAGGGAATGGTGAGGAAAATCAGCCATCCAGGGTGCCACCAATTATAAGAGAAGCCTAAAATAAGATAGATCATGACAACCAGCACCGGATAGGGGAAACGGGTCAGCTTGAAGTAGTTTCGTTGGGGAGAAGAAGCGCCGCCCCAGCCGCCGTTTGGGTCTGCCGGCGGGACGGTTTGTTCAAAAGGGCGGGGCTCCGCCGGTTCCTCCGGAGAATCGCTGGATTCCTGATTTTCTGGAGGTTCCAGCGTTTTTATCGGGGAATCAGGGGCCGGCTGGGCGGGAATATCCGAAATGGCCAGCAGCTCGTCCAAACTGACTTGATAGAGGCGGGCCAATAAAATCAGGTTGTCGGTGTCTGGGCTGGCTTCAGCCCGCTCCCATTTGGAGACAGCCTGTCGGCTGACGCCAATTTTGGAGGCTAGCTCTTCTTGAGAAAACCCCCGTTCTTTGCGCAGAGCCACCAATCGGTTGGCGGTTTGAATATTCATACAATAACGCTCCTTTTCGAGAAGCGGTTAAAACCCGCTTCTCCCGAGATTTGAATTTTTGAACGCCTATATTGTATCAAACTCAGAGGGGTTTCGTCAGCCAATTCTGGCTTTCATGGAGCAAAATCCCTCTGCAACTTCCGGTTGCGGAAAAGGGCGCAAAAGGCCGGTTCGGGGCGGCGGGTTTCTTGAAAAGCTATGGAATCAAACGATAAAGAAATCCCCGCAAAGCCTACAGGTTTTGCGGGGATAGAAATTAGCCTTTGACGACGGCGCCTTCTTTCATAACAAACAGGCAGTTTGTCATAGTCTTGACGTCTTCCGCCGGGTCGCAGCTCCAGGCGCACAGATCGGCCAGCTTGCCTTTTTCGACGCTGCCGATTTTGTCTTTGACGCCCAATACTTCGGCGTTGGTCATGGTGGCGGCTACCAGAGCCTTGTGGGGATCCATGCCCCAGCGGTTCAGCAGTTCAAATTCGTAGCCCTGCTTGCCATGGAAGTTATAAGGCGTCGCGGAGTCTGTACCAAAGGTGATTTTGACGCCCCGCTCCAGGCACTGGCGGAAGCCCCATTCATGGTGGGAAAGGGCTTGGTTGGCTTTGTCGATCATGTAGGGGATCAAACCCATTTCGGGGCCCTTGACGCAGATACGCTCGGCGGCGATGATGGTGGGAGTTAGATAGGTGTTGTGCTCCAGCATCAGCTGGATGGCCTCTTCGTCCAGAATCATACCATGTTCCACTGTGGTGACGCCAGCCCGGACGGCGGCTTTGATGCCGGCGGTGCCGTGAGCGTGGGTAGCAGTGTGGACGCCATACAGG
>CAJUIK010000135.1 GCA_910585875.1 uncultured Eubacteriales bacterium
CCCCTCTCGTCGGCGAGTGTGGTCACATACCCCCGGGGCTTGTTGAGCATCAGGTAAACCAACCGGGGCGGGCGGCCCAGCCGTCTGCCATTGACGGCGATCTCGTCGACGGCCGGGTCTGCGCCGTCGCCCAAAGAGGCCCGTTCGCCGTTGACGGTCACCCGGCCCTGCAAAATCAGCTGTTCCGCCGCCCGGCGGGAGCAGACGCCGTTGGCCGATAAAATTTTCTGCAATCTCTCTCTCATGGACTTCGGCCGCCTCTCTCTTTTTCTGTTTCCGCCTTCACCAGCCGAACGCTCGGCTCCAAAAGGATTTTTGGGGCGTCGGCAGGGCTTCTGACGAATCGGCGTAATAGACCGGCTCCTCAAACAGAACCTTTTCCCCAATTTTGGCCTGGACGACGCCATACTGTTCCCCGGCCCGCACCGGCGCGCAGACGAACCGAGGCCCCAGCACCGTGTATTCCAGCCGCTCGGCCTCTTGATCCGTCAGAAATCCCTGGGTCTGGCCGACGCAGTAAAGCCCCGTTTGGGAGCGCCGGCCGGAAAACACCGCGACCTCCCCCAGCCTTCCGCCGGGAAAAACCGGCCGCGCCTGGCAGGCGGAAAAGGCGCTTTGATACAGCCGCTGGTGGTCGTTCCAGTCGTCGGGCCCGTTCAGCGTGACGGCGATCAGCAGCCGCCCCTGCCGCCGGGCCGCCGAAACCAGGCAGCGCCCCGCCTTTTTGGTAAATCCGGTTTTGACGCCGCAGATTTCCTCGGATAAAAACAGCAGCTTATTGTGGTTCTTCATGGTCCGGCCGCCAGCCTTTGCGTATTTTTGCCCCACAATCCGACAAAAGTCCGGGTTTTCCATGGCGTAGGCGGTCAACCGGGCCAAATCCTGGGCGGTGGTGTAATGCTCCGGCCCGTCCAGGCCGCTGGCGCTTTCAAAATGGGTGTTTTCCAGCCCCAGCGAAGCCGCTTTTTCGTTCATCCGCTCCACAAAGCCCTGTTCGCTCCCCCCTGCGGCGCAGGCCAACGCCAGGGCGGCGTCGTTGCCGCTCATCAGCATCAGGCCGCAGAGCAAATCTTCCGTCGTCAGCCGCTCCCCCGCCCTCAGGTACATGGAAGACCCTTCGACCCCGGTCCACTCCGGCTGGATTTCATAGACCTGATCCAAAGGAAGGGTTTCCAGTATCAATAGCGCCGTCATAATTTTGGTGGTGCTGGCCATGGGCGCTCGTTCTTCTCCCAGTTTCGAGTAGAGGAACTCCCCGGTCAGCGGGTCGTAAAGAGCCGCTCTCTGGGCTGAGATAGAGACTTCCGCCCCCGCGGCTGCGCAGCAAGAGGCCAGAAAAGCCCCTATCAGCGCCGCGGCAATCCATTTCTTCATGTTGCTTCGCCTGCCCTGCCGATAAAATCGGCGCGACGGACGCTTTCCATCGCGCCAATGATACATACGGGCAGAACGCGGCGATTATTCCCGGCCGTCCTTTATTTCCTTGAATTTATCCATCAGCTGAGGCGCCAGATCAATGATGCGGTCCACCGCGCTGTTGGCCGGCGGGTCCACATAGAGAATCCGGGCGTTTCCGCCGCTGAGGATGATAAACGCCACCGGGGAGATGGAAACCCCGGCGCCGCTGCCCGCCCCGAAGCGGACGGACGGCTGACTCCCCTCTTTGCCCTTGCCGTCGGCGCCGCCAGAGGCAAAACCGAAGCTCACCCGGGAGACTGGGATCAGCGTCACGCCGTCGGGGGTGACAATGGGGTCGCCCACGATGGTGTTGACGTCCACCATCTCTTTGATTTTGGCCATGGTATCCTGCATAACCTGGTTGATTTCGCTCATAACAGCACCGCCTTTTCTTGATTTTTCTTGTATAATTTCCAAAACCGGAGCCCGACCCGCAGGCCCAGAACCAACAGCCGGATAACCAGGGCCGAAATCTCCACGTCAAATTCCACTGTGCTTTCCGTCCGGTCGAAGGCGCAGTCCACCGCGATATCCCGCCGCTTCACCCGGAACTTTTGCTCCAGCATCGGCTCCAACAGGCTCAAAGCCACGGCGGCCGAACCGAAGGCGACGGCTGTGGAAGCGGCGTCTCCCGTGGCCACGACGGCATGAACTTCCAGCCGGCGAATTACAACGCGCCGTCGAACCTGCCCCATGGCGTCCAGCGCCAGCCGGGCATACTCTGTCAGCTGTTGGGCCGTGAGCTTGATTTTCTCAAAATCCAGCTTTTTGCCGCCCTTGGGCTTTTTCTGCCTCCTGCCCCGCCTCTCCGGCTTGGGCAGAACCGGCTCCTGTTCCGGCTCGGCCTGAACGGCGGGCGGCCGCTCTCCTGACGCCCTTTCCTCCGGTTGGACGGATCGCCGGCTTTCTCGGGCTTCCCGCTCTTTCCCGTTCCACCGGGGCTTTTTTTCCTTTTTGGGTTTGGGAGGCAGCAGCCGCAATCGAAAAGGCCCCAGCCCCGCCCAAAGGAAAAAAATCCCTTCCCGCAGCGCTATCCGCGCTCGGACGGGCAGCAGCAAGGCGATCAGCAGCAACAGCAGCAACATCCCCAGCAGCCCGGCAAAGGCCAGCAGGATTGTCAGCAAAATCTTGATCATGGCGCCTCCCGAGCTCGTTCTCGCGTTTGTTCCGGCCGGATTTCCAGCTGCTCCGCCGGCGGGGCCAACAGCCGCGCCGCCTGCTCCCCAAAAGTCTCC
>CAJUIK010000136.1 GCA_910585875.1 uncultured Eubacteriales bacterium
GGCCCCGGCGGCCGTTGTCGATCAGGGCGTCCACCGCTTCCTGGAGCATCCGCTTCTCGTTGCGCACGATGATATCCGGCGCGCCCAGTTCCAGCAGGCGCTTCAGCCGGTTGTTGCGGTTGATGACCCGGCGGTACAGGTCGTTCAGGTCGCTGGTGGCGAAGCGGCCGCCGTCCAGCTGCACCATGGGCCGCAGCTCGGGGGGGATGACGGGCACCACGTCCAGTATCATCCATTCCGGCCGGTTGCCCGATTGACGGAAGGATTCGATGACTTCCAGCCGCTTGATGATGCGCAGTTTTTTCTGCCCGGAGGCGTCTTTCAGCTCGGTCCGAAGCTGGCCGGCCAGCTCCTCCAAGTCGATTTCAGCCAGCAGCTTTTTGATGGCCTCGGCGCCCATTTCCGCCTTGAAATCGTCTTCGTATTTTTCCACCATATCCCGGTATTCCCGCTCGGTGAGGATCTGCTTTTTCATCAGCGGGGTGTCGCCGGGCTCGGTGACGATATAGGAGGCGAAATACAGCACCTTTTCCAGCAGCCGGGGGGACATATCCAGCACCAGGCCCATGCGGGAGGGGATGCCTTTGAAATACCAGATGTGGGAAACCGGGGCGGCCAGCTCGATGTGTCCCATCCGTTCCCGCCGCACCTTGGATTTGGTGACTTCCACGCCGCAGCGCTCGCAGATTTTGCCCTTGAAGCGCACTTTCTTATATTTGCCGCAATGGCACTCCCAGTCCTTCTGGGGCCCGAAGATCCGTTCGCAGAACAGGCCGTCCCGCTCGGGCTTCAGCGTCCGATAATTGATGGTCTCCGGCTTTTTCACCTCGCCGTAGGACCATTCGCGGATCAGTTCCGGAGAAGCCAGACCGATTTTAATCGCCTCAAACGTCATATTTGCCATAGTTGCTCTCCCCCTCCGTTAAAACGGCTCGTCTTCGTCCAGCGGGTCTGCCGAAACCCCCGCCAGCTCGCTCATCACTTCCAGCGGGTCCGCCTCTTCCTCGGCCTCGCCGATTCCGAAGCCGGCGCCGGCGAACTCCTCGTCGATAGCCACGCCTTCGCCGCCCATTTCTTCCCGGACGTCGCCCCGGACGATCTCCTCATAACCGTCGTCGTCATCGTCGTCGTTCAGGCGGATTTCTTCCATATTCTTGTCCAGCACCTTGATATCCAAGCCCAAGGACTGGAGCTCTTTGACCAGCACTTTGAAGGACTCGGGCACACCGGGCCGGGGCACGTTGTGGCCCTTGACAATGGATTCGTAGGTCTTGACGCGGCCCACGATATCGTCGGATTTCACCGTCAGAATCTCCTGAAGGGTGTAAGCGGCGCCGTAAGCCTCCAGGGCCCACACCTCCATTTCGCCAAAGCGCTGGCCGCCGAACTGGGCCTTGCCGCCCAGGGGCTGCTGAGTCACCAGGCTGTAGGGGCCGGTGGACCGGGCGTGGATTTTGTCGTCTACCAGATGGTGCAGTTTCAGGTAATGCATATACCCCACCGTCACCGGGTTGTCAAAAGGCTCACCGGTGCGCCCGTCATAGAGGATACTCTTGCCGTCTTCCCGCAGGCCGGCGTCCCGGAACAGGGCCCGGATATCTTCTTCCTTGGCGCCGTCGAAGACGGGGGTCGCCACATGCAGGCCCAAGGCGTGGGCCGCGAAGCCCAGATGGACCTCCAGCACCTGGCCGATGTTCATACGGGAAGGCACGCCCAGGGGGTTGAGCACAATGTCCAGCGGGGTGCCGTCGGCCAGGAAGGGCATATCCTCCTGGGGAAGGATGCGGGAGACGACGCCCTTATTGCCGTGGCGGCCGGCCATCTTATCGCCCACGGAGATTTTCCGCTTCTGGGCGATATAGCAGCGCACCACCATATTGACGCCAGGGCTCAGCTCGTCGCCGTTGGCCCTTGTGAAGACCTTGACGTCCACAATAATGCCGCCGGCGCCGTGGGGCACCCGCAGGGAAGTGTCCCGCACTTCCCGGGCCTTTTCGCCGAAGATGGCCCGCAGCAGCCGTTCCTCCGCCGTCAGCTCGGTTTCGCCCTTGGGAGTCACCTTGCCCACCAGAATGTCGCCGGGCCGCACCTCGGCGCCCACCCGGATGATGCCCCGTTCGTCCAGATCCCGCAGGGCCTCTTCGCCCACGTTGGGGATATCTCGGGTGATGTCCTCGGGCCCCAGCTTGGTATCCCGGGATTCCGTCTCGTATTCCTCGATATGGATAGAGGTATACATATCGTCCCTCACCAGGCGCTCGTTGAGCAAGACGGCGTCTTCGTAGTTATAACCTTCCCAGGTCATAAAGCCGATCAGGGCGTTTTTGCCCAAGGAAATCTCGCCCAGGGATGTGGAGGGGCCGTCGGCGATGACGTCGCCCTTTTTCACCCGGTCGCCCACGCTGACGATGGGCTTCTGATTGACGCAAGTGCCCTGGTTGGAACGCATGAACTTGATCAGCCGGTGGTTTTTTTCGCCCAGCTGGTCGTATTTGACGGTCACGTCCCGGGCGGTGACGCGGGTGACAGTGCCGTCGCCCAAAGCCAGAGGCACAGTGCCGGAGTCCACCGCCGCCTTGTATTCGATGCCGGTAGCCACAAAGGGCGCTTCGGTTTGGAGCAGGGGCACCGCCTGCCGCTGCATGTTGGAGCCCATCAGCGCCCGGTTGGCGTCG
>CAJUIK010000137.1 GCA_910585875.1 uncultured Eubacteriales bacterium
AGAGCCTGAGGCGCCGCAAAACGGCCCTCGCCATGGGAAACGGCTACAGTATGGATATCGCCTACCTGATTCAGCATCAGCCAAGGAGACCAGTTGGCACAGATCCGGGTGCGCGCCAGGCCGGATTGATGCCGGCCTATCACATTATAAGTCAAAATGGCGTCCTCCGCCGTCATTCGACGGATTTCCCCATAGGGCAGAAGGCCCAGCTTGATCAGGGCTTGGAAACCGTTGCAGATACCCATCATCAAGCCGTCTCGCTGGCCCAGCAGCTGATGGACCGCCTGACTGATACGGGGGTTGCGGAAAAAGGCAGTGATGAATTTGGCCGAACCGTCGGGCTCGTCGCCGCCGGAGAAACCGCCGGGCAGGGCGATAATCTGGCTGTTTGCAATGGCTTTTTCCATCCGCTCCACCGATTCGTTGATTTGGGCAGCGGTCAAATTACGCAGTACCAAAATCTCCGGCTGAGCACCGGCCTTTTCATAGGCCCGGGCGGTGTCATATTCGCAGTTTGCGCCGGGGAACACCGGAATCAGCACCCGAGGTTTGGCTATTTTCACGGCAGGGCCCTGGAGGGGCTTGCCCGGGAAAGAGAACACTGGCGCTTGGCCCTGGGCTGGAGTCTGTGTCGGGAACACCGGCTCCAACGTAGCCTCATAGACGGACAGCAGTTCTGGCAGAGAAACGCTCTCGCCGCTGGGCAGGCGGATTTCCTCCTGCTCCATCGTATGTCCAATCAACTGGCCGCAAAGGGGCGCTCCCTCCGCCAGTTCGACCACAAAAGCGCCCCGACGGGCCTCGAACAGCCCTTGGAAAGCCGAGTCATAGGCAAAGCCCAAGCCGTTGCCAAAGGCCATTTTCGCGATGGCGGCGCCTACGCCGCCCATTTCCGGCACATAGACGGACAGGGCTTGGCGGCTGGCGATCAAGCTTTCCACCTGATCCAGCGTCGCCAGCAAGCTGTCTTCTTCCAAAAGGCCCCGACTGTCCGGTTTGGCCTGGAGCAGCACAACGGCGGAGCCCGGTTTCTTGAATTCGGGCGAGACGATATTGTCCGTGTGAGCGGCGGAGATGGCGAAACTGACTAAGGTGGGCGGCACGTCGAAGGAATCAAAGCTGCCGGACATACTGTCCTTGCCGCCGATGGCCGCGGCTTTCAACTGCTTTTGAGCCTCCAAGGCGCCCAGCAGAGCGGCCATGGGCTTGCCCCAACGCTGAGGATCCGCTCCCAATTTCTCAAAATATTCCTGGAAAGTCAGATGGCAATTTTGATAGGAAGCGCCGGCGGCAGACAGCTTGCACACCGATTCCACTACTGCATGGTAGGCCCCCCGATAGGGGCTTTGGCTGCTCAGATAGGGGTCGAAGCCATAAGCCATCACCGAGCAGGTCTTGGTTTCCTTTCCAAGCACGGGCAGCTTGGCCGCCATGGCCTGCGCCGGCGTATTTTGGTTCTTGCCGCCGAGGGGCATCAGCACGGTTCCCGCGCCGATGGTGCTGTCAAACCGCTGAACCAAGCCTTTTTGGGAGCAGACGTTGAGCTGGGCCAAAACGCTCCTATAGCCCTCCGCAGTATCCGGCGGGGTCTGTTCCGTTTGCTCTTTCGGCACGGCGATCTGGACAGTCATGTGTTTTTCCGCCCCGTTGGAATTCAAGAACTCCCGAGACAGGTCTACAATAGTCTTGCCGTTCCAGCTCATGGTCAGCCGAGGGCTTTCCGTCACATGGGCCACGACCGCCGCCTCCAGATTTTCCTGGCCGGCCAGTTGAATAAACCGGTCCGCGTCCTCCGGCGCCACCACTACGGCCATTCTCTCCTGAGATTCGGAGATAGCTAACTCGGTGCCGTCCAGACCCTCATATTTTTTGCTCACCTTGTTCAAGTCGATATCCAGGCCGTCGGCCAGTTCCCCGATGGCGACGGAAACGCCGCCGGCGCCGAAGTCGTTGCAGCGCTTGATCATTAAAGCGGCGTCTTTATTGCGGAACAGCCGCTGGAGCTTCCGCTCCTCTGGGGCGTTGCCCTTTTGCACTTCCGCGCCGCAGGCTTCCAGGGACTGGGCGGTATGCGCCTTGGAGGAACCCGTGGCGCCGCCGCAGCCGTCCCGTCCGGTGCGTCCGCCCAACAAAATGACGGCGTCCCCTGGGGCCGGCCGTTCCCGACGGATATTTTCCGCCGGAGCGGCCCCCACCACAGCGCCGATCTCCATCCGCTTGGCCACATAGCCCGGATGATAGAATTCATGGATCAGGCCGGTGGCCAGGCCGATTTGATTGCCATATGAGCTGTATCCAGCGGCGGCCGTCTGGACGATTTTCCGCTGAGGCAGCTTGCCGGGCAAAGTCTGGTCGATGGGCGTCAGCGGATCCGCCGCGCCGGTGACCCGCATGGCCTGATACACATAGCTGCGGCCGGACAGCGGATCCCGGATAGCGCCGCCGATACAGGTGGCCGCGCCGCCAAAGGGCTCGATTTCCGTGGGATGGTTGTGGGTTTCATTTTTGAACATCAGTATCCATTGTTCGATCCCGTCTTCCGTTTCCACGTCGATTTTCACCGAGCAGGCATTGATTTCCTCGGATTCGTCCAGGTCTTTCAATAAGCCTTTCTTTTTCAGATATTTGGCGCCAATTGTGGCCAGATC
>CAJUIK010000138.1 GCA_910585875.1 uncultured Eubacteriales bacterium
AACCTGCGCCGGGGCGACGTGGCCTCCCGGTGCGGCGTGGCTCAATTTGTTCTGTTGCTGCCCCAGGCCAACTATGAAAACAGCCGGATGATCGCCGATCGCATTACCAAAGCCTTCGCCCGGCAATATCCCCATTCCCCCGCCTTGCTGCGGGCTTCCGTCCACCCCATGCAGCCCGCCGACGAAGAAGAGCCGTTGGAACATCAGGCGCAGCCCAAGAAACCGAACTGATAGTGAGAAACCAAACCCTCCGAACAGCTTGTAACAAGCTGTTCGGAGGGTTTTTTGACGAGCTGCTTCAGACTATGCTGTTTCGCCGGACGCCGCTCTTATCCCTGGACGGCCTGGCGCAGGGCTTCGACCTTGTCGCATTGCTCCCAGGTAAACTCGGGCCCGCTGCGGCCGAAATGCCCATAGGCGGAGGTCTTCTGGAAGATGGGCCGACGCAGGTTCAGAGCGTTGATGATGGCGGTGGGCCGCAGGTCGAAGCACTGGCGCACCGCCTTTTCAATGGCCTCCACAGGGACGGTTTCCGTGCCGAACGTCTCTACCAGAGTGGAAACGGGCTGGGCCACGCCGATGGCATAGCTCAGCTGCACCTCGCATTTTTTGGCCAAGCCGGCGGCCACGATGTTTTTGGCCACATACCGGGCCATATAGGCGCCGGAGCGGTCCACTTTGGTGGGGTCCTTGCCGGAGAAGGCGCCGCCGCCGTGGCGGGCGTATCCGCCGTAGGTGTCCACGATGATTTTTCGGCCGGTGAGGCCGCTGTCGCCGGCAGGGCCGCCGATGACGAACCGGCCGGTGGGGTTGATATAATATTTGGTGTTTTCATCCAGCAATTCCGCCGGCACAGCCTGGCGAACCACCTGCTCCAGCAGATCCTGGCGCAGCCGCTCCATCTCCACATCCGGGCTGTGCTGGGTGGAGAGCACCACGGTTTCCACCCGGACCGGCTTGTCGCCCTGGTATTCCACCGTCACCTGGGCCTTGCCGTCGGGCCGCAGATAATCTAGCAGCCCCTCTTTGCGGACCTGGGTCAACCGGCGGCACAGGCTGTGGGCCAGCGTGATGGGCATGGGCATCAGTTCGGGGGTTTCGTCGCAGGCAAAACCGAACATCATGCCCTGGTCGCCGGCGCCGTTGTCCTCTTCCCCATGGCCCTGGGCTTTGGCCTCCAGGGATTTGTCCACGCCCATGGCGATATCGCCGGACTGCTCGTCGATGGCGGTGAGCACCGCGCAGGTCTGGCAGTCGAAGCCGAATTTGGCCCGATCATAACCGATTTCCCGGGCCGCCTGCCGGGCGATTTTGGGGATATCCACATAGCAATTGGTGGTGATTTCGCCCATCACTAAAATCATGCCGGTGGTGCAGGCCGTCTCGCAAGCCACCCGAGCTCCCGGGTCCTGGGCGATGATGGCGTCCAACACCGCGTCGGAAATCCGGTCGCACAGCTTGTCGGGGTGTCCCTCTGTCACCGATTCCGAAGTGAAATATCTTTTTTCCATTGTCCTTCCGTCCTTTCTGCTCTTAGCGCCAGGCGACAAAAAACGCGCCCCCTGCGGCGGCGCGTTGATTTTTGGCAACTTCCTCATCTTTCGATTCACTACCGCCGGATTTGGCACCTTGCAAATGCAGGTTGCCGGGCTTCATCGGGCCGTTCCCTCCGCCGCTCTTGATAAGGTTATAAAATTGTCTTTTCTATACTACCGCAAGCCCTTCCTTTTGTCAAGCCCCAAAAAACCGCTTCCAGGCCCTCCAAAGTTTGCCGCCCCATGTCTTTTCCGTGTCCTTTCTGTAAAGAATGGGAACACTATCTGGACGGAAGGGCCCCGCTATACTATAATATTTTTATTCATTTTGGAACAATATCCCGGCGTCAGCCTGGAAAAGAAGGAGAGATCGGTATGCCCTCATCCCCGCCCAACGGGAAAAAGCCCGACAACAAGAAGCTCCGCCGCTCTATGCTGGCCTATTACCTGGGCCTGCTGCTGATCGTTGTGCTGCTCAATCTGCTGATCGACGACAGCCCGGAGCAAATCGATTACAGCCGTTTCGTCCAGCTGCTGGACGAGGGCAAGGTGGCCGTCGTCCAACTATTGGACGATCAGATCGCCGTCAAGCTCAAAGATCCAGCCGACCGCAACATCTATGTCACCGCCGACGTGGGCGACCCCCAGCTGACCGACCGGCTGCTCAAAAGCGGCGTCAGCTTTGGCGGCGTCATCCAAAAGGAAATGTCGCCTTTCCTCTCGGCCTTTCTCTATATGGTGCTGCCCTTTTTGCTTATGTCCCTGCTGGGCGGCCTGCTATTCCGCAGCATGAGCAAAAAGATGGGGCCGGGCAACGCCATGTCCTTTGGCAAAAGCAACGCCAAGATTTATGTGGAAGCCCAGACGGGCAAGACCTTTGCCGACGTGGCTGGCCAGGACGAGGCCAAAGAAGCCCTGACCGAGCTGGTGGATTTTCTCCACGCTCCAGAGAAATACGGAAAAATCGGCGCCCAGCTGCCCAAGGGCGCGCTGCTGGTGGGCCCGCCGGGCACCGGCAAGACCCTGCT
>CAJUIK010000139.1 GCA_910585875.1 uncultured Eubacteriales bacterium
CTGATACACCTCGATAAATTCTTCTTTTGCCGACATGGGGACGGCCTCCTTCTCTGTGTTGTGGGGTTATTCGTCCAGCTTCAGCACCGCCATGAAGGCCTCCGTGGGGAGCTGGACGGTCCCCAGGGTGCGCATCTTCTTCTTGCCCTCTTTCTGTTTTTCCAAGAGCTTCTTTTTCCGGGTGATGTCGCCGCCATAGCACTTGGCCAGCACGTCCTTGCGCATGGCTTTCACCGTCTCCCGGGCGATGATCTTGCCGCCGATGGCCGCCTGAATGGGCACTTCAAACAGCTGGCGGGGGATATTTTCCTTCAGCTTTTCGCAAATGCGCCGGGCCCGGGGATAGGCCTTGTCCCGATGGGCGATGAAAGATAGGGCGTCCACCTGTTCGCCGTTGAGCAGCAAATCCACCTTCACCAGGTCGCTGGCATGGTAGCTTTCTATCTCGTAATCCAGCGAAGCATACCCTCTGGTATTGGCTTTCAGGGCGTCGAAGAAATCATAGATGATTTCATTCAGCGGCATCAGGTAGTGCAGCTCCACCAGATTGGTATCCAAGTATTGCATATTTTTGAATTCTCCCCGGCGCTCCTGGCACATGGGCATGATATTGCCCACATAATCCGGCGGGGCGATGATAGAGACCTTGGCGTAGGGTTCCAGCGCCTGGTCGATGGACCCCGGGTCCGGGTAATTGTGGGGGTTGTCCACGCGGACCATAGAACCGTCGGTTTTGGTGATTTCATAGATGACGGAGGGCAGAGTCGTCACCAGATCCAAATCAAATTCCCGCTCCAGCCGCTCCTGGATGATCTCCATATGCAGCATCCCCAAAAAACCGCAGCGAAATCCAAAGCCCAAGGCGGCGGAAGATTCCGGCTCAAAGGAGAGCGCGGCGTCGTTGAGCTGCAATTTTTCCAGGGCGTCCCGCAGATCCGGGTATTTGGAGCCGTCTTCGGTGTAAACGCCGCAGTAGACCATGGCCTGGGCGGGCCGATAGCCGGGCAGAGGCTCCGCCGCCGGGCTGGCCGCCAGGGTGACGGTGTCGCCCACCCGGGTGTCCTTCACATTTTTGATAGACGCGGCAAAATAGCCCACCTCGCCGGCGGACAGCCGCTCGCAGGGCCCCAGGCCGATGGGCAGCAGATACCCGCATTCCAGCACGTCGTATTCCGCGCCGGAGGCCATCATGCGCACCCGGTCCCCGGCGCCCAGGGAGCCCTCCATGATGCGGAAATAGACGATAACCCCCCGATACGGGTCGTATTGGCTGTCAAAAACCAGGGCCCGCAGCGGCGCCGCCGGGTCGCCGGAGGGCGAGGGGATATTTTGAACCACATCCTCCAGCACAGCGCCGATGTTGATACCTGCCTTGGCGGATATTTCCGGCGCGTCCAGGGCGGGGATGCCGATGATATCCTCGATTTCATGCTTGACCCGCTGGGGGTCTGCAGCGGGCAGGTCGATTTTGTTCAGCACCGGCAAAATCTCCAGATCGTGCTCCAAGGCCAGGTAGGTGTTGGCCAGGGTCTGGGCCTCGATGCCCTGGGCGGCGTCCACCACCAAAACCGCCCCTTCGCAGGCGGCCAGGCTGCGGGACACCTCGTAGTTGAAGTCCACATGGCCCGGGGTGTCGATGAGGTTCAGTGCATAGGTCTCCCCGTCCTTGGCCTTGTAGCTGAGGCGCACCGCCCGGGCCTTGATGGTGATGCCCCGCTCCCGCTCCAGCTCCATGTTGTCCAGCAGCTGGTCTTCCATCTCTCGGTCGGAAACGGCGTCGCAGGCTTCCATCAGCCGGTCCGCCAGGGTGGACTTTCCGTGGTCGATATGGGCCACAATGGAAAAATTGCGAATTTTGCTTTTATCTGTCATTTTTGTATTCCCAATTCTCCGCGCTGTGAAATCAAAATTCAGCCGCCCCGCGCGGCGGGCGGACCGTCTTATTGCGCTCTCAAACCCCTGTCAACAGAGGTCGCGGCTTCACATTCGCCCATTATATCAGGGCCGGGCCGAAAAATCAATCGGACAAGGAGGAAAAAGGAAAATTTCCCCTCCCAAAGACGCAAAAAAGCCCCCAGGCCGGGGCCTGGAGGCAAAACGGCGCTACGGTCTGCTTTGGGCTTTCCCAGGGTCGGCGGGGTAAATTTCGCCCAAGATATCCAAAACCTGGTCCTGATACTGCCGCCACTGGGCTTCCGGCATCTGAACGAAAGCGCTTAAGGCGGTTCCGCCTGACTGGTCAAAACTGGCTATCAAAGAAACCTGCCCCTCTTCGCCGCCGAACATGGCCTGCCCCACGCGCTCCCCCTCCCGGCTCAGCTGAAAGAGCTTCTGCTGGCCTGGAACCGTCAGAGCCGGGGACCGAACGGCGCCCCAAATCTGAATCCAGCCCTGCTGGTCCGGGGTATAAAGGATCACGCCCCATTCCGGGCTGTCCTCCTGGTTGGGCATACCGGCGGCGGCTGGATATTGATACGCGCCCCAATCAAAGGGCGCCGCATAGCAGAAAGCATGATCCTGCCATTGAAATCCCCAATACTTCCAATC
>CAJUIK010000140.1 GCA_910585875.1 uncultured Eubacteriales bacterium
CTCTTGGGGAAGACGGATTTCCGCCTTGGGCAAGAGCCGCTCCGCCCTCTGGAAATGAACCTTATTTTATGATAGAATACGGTCGGGAGAACCGCTCCCCCTTCCCCGGCAAAATCTGCGCTGCCGGGCGATTTTTTTGCCGCCGCGCGGCGGACAGGTGATTGCTATGTATCAGCCTTTGGCAGATCGAATCCGCCCTCTGACGCTGGACGACGTAGCGGGTCAAAGCCATCTCATCGGCGAAAAGGGCATTCTGCGCCGCATCATCGAAAGCGGTCAGATCCCCAATATGATTTTCTACGGCCCTTCCGGCGTGGGCAAAACCACTTTGGCGGGCATCATTTCCGCTCAAACCAACCGCAAGCTCTACCGCCTCAACGCCACCACCGCTTCTCTCAGCGATATCAAAGCCATTGTGGAAGAGCTGGACACCTTTCTGGCCCCCCAAGGCGTTCTGCTCTATTTGGACGAAATCCAGTATTTCAACAAAAAGCAGCAGCAGTCTTTGCTGGAATTTATGGAAAATGGAAAAATCACCCTTATCGCCTCCACCACGGAAAACCCCTATTTCTATGTCTATAACGCCCTGCTCAGCCGCAGCACAATATTTGAATTCAAGCCGGTCAGCCGTCAAGAGGCCGTCCAAGCGGTGCGCCGGGCCTTCTCCATCTGCGCCAAGGAGCGGCGCCAGAAAATATCCTTAGAGGAAGGCGCGGCCGACGTCATCGCCCAAGCCTGCGGCGGAGACGTGCGTAAAGCGGTCAACGCGGTGGAACTCCTGTGCAGCGCCGCCCAAGAGGACGGCCAAGGGGGACTGCTGGCGACGCTGGCCGACGCCCAGGCCGTGGCCCAAGCCTCCTCTGTCCGATACGACCGGGAGGGTGACAGCCACTACGATCTGCTTTCCGCCTTCCACAAATCCCTCCGGGGCAGCGACCCAGACGCCTCCCTCTATTATTTATGCCGCCTGCTGCTGGCCGGCGACCTGCCCTCGGTCTGCCGGCGGCTGCTGGCCTGCGCCAGCGAAGACGTGGGGCTGGCCTATCCCCAAGCCGCCGTCGTTGTCAAATCCTGCGTGGATTCCGCCCTCCAGCTGGGCTTGCCCGAGGCCAAGTTGCCCCTGGCCCAGGCGGCGCTGGTCATAGCCACCGCCCCCAAGTCCGATTCTGTGGCCTCCGCGGTGAGCGCCGCCTGGGCGGAGGCGGAAAAAGCCCCTCTGGATCCGCCCGCCCATCTCAAGGACGCCCACTACGCCGGCGCTCAAAAGCTGGGCCGGGGGTTGACTTACCAATATCCCCACAGCTTCCCCAACAACTGGACGCCCCAGCAATATCTGCCCGACGAGCTGAAACGCTCTGTTTACTATCATCCCGGCGGATCCAAGCTGGAACAGCAGGCCCTGGCCTATTGGATCAAGGTGAAAGGCGGCCAAAATCACAAATAACAGGCGGAATTTTTTAAATTTTTTGTGAAAATGCCGCTTTTCACCTTTCTGAATCTATGGTACAATATCGGCAGGGCGTTGTATCAAGAACCCGCCGCAGGCGGGGCGCCGGAAACCCGGCGAGCCGGTTTTCGGAGATTAATTTTCCGAAAATCCATTTAATCCGAAAGGGGAATAGAGATGAAACTACTCAAACAGTTAGAGGCCTTTGCCCAGGCCAATCAGCTGGTCTGCGACCAGAAAAGCGGCGTGATTTACGGCTCTTATCAGGGCTATTTCGTCGCCATCCAGCAAGACCCTTCCAACAAATTGACCCACACGATCACCCTCTGCGTCAAGGAAACCGATCAGCCGGCTTCCCAGCCCATGTCCGCCTTCCTCAACGACTGCTCTGTCAAATACAAGCACTTGGGCAGCGTATCCGGCGACAGCAGCCGCGCTGTGGCAAACTGGAAGTGCTCCCTCATCACCCAAGCCAATGATTATGCTCATCAGATTGAGGAATTTCTCCAGGAGCTCACTCGCTATTGTAAAAATAATAGAATGGTCGACTGCTGTGAAAACTGCGGCGCCGCAGAAAACCTTTCCGCTTTGTTGGTGGGCGGCAAATACCACGCGCTGTGCCCCAATTGCCAGCAGCAGGTATCCGAAGCCATTTCCCAGCGCAAAGGCGAAATCAAGGGCAAAAAAGGCAATCTGATCACCGGCATTGTCGGCGCTCTGTTGGGCTCCCTCGTCGGCGTGGCCCTCTGGGTAGCCGTCTATCGCATGGGTTATATCGCCGCCATTGTGGGCCTGGTGCTGATTGTCTGTACATTCAAAGGCTATTCTCTGTTCGGCGGCAAGCTGAACGCTTTGGGCATCGTCATCTGCGTAGCCGTCTCCGCCGGTATGCTGTACGT
>CAJUIK010000141.1 GCA_910585875.1 uncultured Eubacteriales bacterium
ACCTTGACCTTTTCAAAAGCGTCGGATTTTCCGGCGCTTTTTTCATCGCCCAGGCTCGGCGCCCGCGGCAAAAACAAGCGCCTTTGGCGCTTGTTTTTTTACCCTTTTTCTGGGCAGGCGGGGGCCCGGCGGGGGAGGAACAGCGCCAGCAGCAGCAGATACAGGCCGCAGGCCAGGGGAACGGCCCACAGCGGGTCGCCGGGCGCCAGGCGGCGGGCCAGCCAGCAAGCGCCGCCGGCGCAGAGGGCGGGCCGCAGCAGCCAATCGCCCCAGCGCAGCCGCAGGCCGGTCTGCTCCATCAGGCAGTTTACGCTCAGGGCGCCGTTGAAAATCTCGCTGAAAAACAGGCAGGCCAGATAACCGTAAATACCCAAGGCGGGCAGCAGCCAGGCCAGCAGCAGCAAGGAAAGGAAAGACTCCGCCACGTTGATTTTGGCCAGCCGGGCCTGTTGATCCAGGCCCTTGAGCAGGGCGTCGGTCATATCGTCCAGGTACATGATAACGACGATGGGCGCCAGAATCCTCAGGAAATGGGCGGCTTGAGGATCCCGGTAAAAGGCCATGCTCAGGGGGCGGGCATAGACGAAGAGGATGGCGGCCGCGCCCACGGAAAAGAGCAACGTAATCTGAAAAACCCGGCCGGTCAGGCGGTTGATGCGTCCCCGCCCGCCTCGGACGGCTTCTTCTGTGATTTCCGGGATGAGCAGGGAACTGCAGGCGGCCAGCAGGGCGGAGGGGAATTGCAGGATGGGCATGGCCATACCCCGGATGGCGCCGTATTGGGCCAAAGCTAAGTCGCAGCCCACCCCGTATTTTTCCAGCCCCACAGGAACCATGATCTGCTTGGCGGTGTTGATGGCGGAGCGCACCAGCGAGCTCAGGCCCACCGGCAGGCAGATGGAAAGGGCCCGGCGATAGGGGACCTTTTGCCCGGCGTCCCCAGGGCCCAGCCGCCGAATATCGCGCCGATAGAGAAAAAACAGATAGAGAAAGGAGCAGAGTTCTGAAAGGGCACCGCCGGCGGCCAGAGCCAGGCAGGCAGGCTCCAGGCCCCGGGGCGCAGCCAGGGTCAGCAGAGCCGAAGCGGCCAGGATATGGGTCAGATGCTCCAAAATCTGGGCTGAGGCGCTTTTCGCCACCCGGCGGACGGCGGTGAAATAGCCGCTGAGGGCGGCGGCCGCCGCCATAAAAGGCAGGCTGAGAGCCAGCGCCCGCAGGGGCAGACCGGAGATTTTGCTGTGGAACCAAGCCTCCGCCGCCCGGTCCGCGCCCCAAAACAGCAGGGCGCAGGCCAGCAGGCTGCAAAACAGGCCGATGCAGACGCATTTGGCCACGGCCGACCGGGCGCCGGCAGGACGCCCGCGGGCCAGCTGGTCTGCCGCCAGCCGGGTGGAGGCCAGGCCCACCCCGCCGATGGACAGCGTGACGCCGAAGGAATAGACCGAGAGCAGCAGCTGATAAACGCCCACGCCCTCGGCGCCGATTTTGTTGGAGAGATAGGCGGTGAAAGCCATGCCCAGCAGCCGCATGGCCATGGAAGAGGCGGTCAAAATAGCGGCGTTCAGCGCGAATTGCCCCTTTTTCCCCCAGTTCCAGCTTTTTTTCATGGAATCTGCCAACCTCCTCCGGCGCAGCGTCTTATGGCGAAGCAAATTTGTCGCGATATCAGCCTATGCGCCGGATTTCTGGCTTAGAATCCGCCTGAAAAATAAAAAAAGAGCCTGTTTGAAAAAGTATACTTTTTCAAACAGGCTTTTTGTATCGCTTACAATTCACATATCGGCCCCTTTTGGAGAAAATTAAGCCTTTTCGATAATTTTTTTTGCACCTGTTTTTTTGTTTGAAAAAGTATAGGTTTCTGAACAGGCTGAAAGGGCTTGGAACGCGATTGATTGCGAAAGGGGATGGGGAATTGCTTTCGATGCAGCTGAAAAACGGCGAGTACCTGACGATTGGCGAGGACATTGTGGTCCAGGTATTCCAGATGGGCGCGTCTTTCCGGGTGGCCGTGGAGGCGCCGAGGGAGCTTTCCATCGTGCGGGGAGAAATCCGGGAGAAGGAAGGCCGGAGGCCCGCCTGCATCAAAATGCAAGACCGCAAGCCCAAGAGCCCCTCCCGCCAGAAGCGGGACAGAGAACGGGATTTCAAACGGTCTGCGCAGGCCGATTGAGATAAATCATCAGGCGCGGAAGCGGCGGAGGCGGTCTGGCCAGGCGCCCGGCTGCGAGAAGCGCGAAAACCCCAACGGACAGGCGGAAGGATTCGCCTGTGAATGGATTAAGGAGATTTTTTTATGCGTATTCAACACAATATCATGGCGATGAGCGCCTACCGGAACTACACC
>CAJUIK010000142.1 GCA_910585875.1 uncultured Eubacteriales bacterium
GTATGGCGCTGGAAGTATATCGGATGCAGGGAACCAAAAAGCTGCGGTGCGGCTATACGACGGGAACCTGCGCCGCCTTGGCGGCCCAGGCGGCGGCCCGGGCCCTGCTGCTGGGGGAGCGGCCTGAAGAGGTTTCGCTGCGGACGCCCAAGGGCGTTTTGGTGACGGCGCCGGCATTGGAACTGGAAACCGGCTCGGATTGGGCTCGCTGCGCCGTCCAGAAGGACGCCGGCGACGATGTGGACGCGACAGACGGCATTTTGATATATGCCTGCGTCCGCCGCCGCCCGGGCCTTGTTACAGTCGACGGGGGCGAAGGGGTGGGCCGGGTGACCAAGCCCGGCTTGGACCAGCCGGTGGGGGCGGCGGCGATCAACCGGGTTCCCCGGCAGATGATTTTGGCCCAGGCACAGGAGATTTTGGAGCAGGCTGGGCTGAAAGACGGCCTGGAGATCGTCATTTCCGCCCCCCAGGGCCGTCAGCTGGCTCAGAAGACTTTCAACCCCAATTTGGGCATTGTGGGGGGAATCTCTATCTTGGGCGTCAGCGGCATTGTGGAGCCCCAAAGCCTTCAGGCCCTGCTGGACAGCATTGAAGTGGAAATCAGAATGCTGGCCGCCCAAGGCTGGGATAAAATTGTCGTCACGCCGGGCAATTATGGGCAGGGTTTTCTGGAGCGCTTTCCAGAGGCCCAGGGCTGGCCCCAGATCAAGTGCGCCAATTTTGTGGGCGATACCATGGATCTTTGCGCCCAGTATGGGTTCCGCCAGGTTCTGCTCGTGGGGCATATCGGCAAATTCGTCAAGCTGGCTGGGGGCGTGACCAACACACACTCCCGGGTCGCCGACTGCCGAATGGAAATTTTTTCCGCATACGCCGCCCTGGCCGGGGCGGATCGAGTTCTGGTCGGCCAAATTTTGGAGGCGGCGACTACAGATCAATGTATCGCCCTGCTGGACGAAAAGGGGCTGCGCCAACCGGTCTTGACGTTGCTGCTGGGCCGCATCCAATATCACATTCAGCGGCGGGCCGCCGGCGCTTTTCAGACGGGGGCGGTTGTTTTCAGCAATGAATACGGCCTTCTGGGCTGGACGGAAGAAGCGCGGCAGATGACGGCTCGGCAGGGCTGAAGCCAGGGCGAGGAGGGATTTGGATGGGACTTTTTCTGCACGCTGTGCTGTTTCCCGGCGGGGAAGAAGAGAGATGCCGCCAGGCGCTGGGGCGGTGCGCCGCCGACCCGCTGCTGGGGCTCCGGCCGGCGGAGTGCCGGTGGCGGCAGTGCGCCCGGGGCCCTGCCGCCCTGCTCAACGACGGCTTTACCGGCCCGGAATTGCTGGCGGCCCGGATGTCCTTTGGGTTGGAAGATCCACTGATGGTTCTTTTTATCTATGACGGCGACTTTTGGGGATATTTTCTGTGGCAGAAGGGGGCGGAGCTGGACCGATTCGCCAGCCAGCCGGATTATTTCAGCCCAGGAAACCCGCCGGCTGAAGCCGGCGACGCCCGGGCTGTGGGCCGGGCTTTCTCCAAAACTCCGGCGCTGCTTCAAAACTACCTGGCGCCTTGGCGGCCAGAAAAAGCTGGCCGCCGGGCCTATGCCGGAGACGGCGCCCCTGCGGGGGACTGTTGGCAGATGGCGGATTTCATGGGCGCTCTGGGCTTTGATTACAATTCTTTTCAGATGGAAAGACCGGCGGAAGGGGCCGTTTTTCCTGAAGACAAGCCGCCCAAACTGGAGTATCAGCAGGAGGACTGGCTCCGCCGGGGGCCGGCGGAGCCGGAGGACACGCCTGAACTGCCCAACGCCCTCAACGACCGGGAATACGCCTGGACAAGGGCCCGGCTGTTGGGCCCAGCGGGAGAAGAGTTGCGGGGACTCTTGAAAGAGGGATGCTATCAACAGGGCGTGGACTGGCTGACGAAGGCCCTTCAAACCCAGCCAGAGGAGCCAAGCCTTTATCTGCTGCGGGCCTTTTGCTGGGCTCAGATGGAGGGAAGCGGCCAGGGACGGAGCCGCAAACCGGAGATGGATCGGGATCTGACCCAGGCCTTGGAACAGGAACCGGACAATGTGTGGATTCTTCGGGCCCGGTGCCCCACCGCCGCCACCAGCGCCCGCTATCGGCGGCATATTCAGGATTTGACCCGGCTGATCGAGCTGGACCCGGAAAACCAGGATATCTATCTGGTGTCCCGGGCTTACCGCCTTCATTGGTCGGGCAACGACGACGGCGCTCGGCAGGATCTGGAGCTGGTTCTCGACCATGGGAATCTTTGGACGGTGGATCTGACCTACCTGTGCAACCAGCTGCGGCTGGGGCTATAGGAGCC
>CAJUIK010000143.1 GCA_910585875.1 uncultured Eubacteriales bacterium
GACTTGCACAGCCAGGGAAAAACCCTGGTTCTCTCCACCCATGACATGGATTTCGTCTATCGATGGGCGGATCGGGCGCTGCTGCTTTTGGATGGGCGAATCGCCGCAGACGGCCTGCCGCAAACAGTATTTGGCTGTCGGAACCTGCTGGACCAGGCCGGTCTACAGCCGCCTATCCTCTATGAATTGGCCGGCAGGCTCAAAGATCGGGGCCTGCTTCCCACAGACGCCTTCCCCAAAACTCTGTCGGAACTGACGCAGTCCGCGGCTCTGTAACCTTCGACTCTGGTTGCAAAAAAAGCGGTTTGCTGGTATACTGGTTTTATAGCAAAATCCGCTCAACAAACCTGTGAAAGAAGGGATTGCAGTGCAATTCAACGAAAAACGGATGCTGGACCGCTTGATGGAGATGATCCGCATCGACAGCCCCTCCTTTGAAGAGAAACCCATGACTGACTACCTGGAAAAATACTTCAAAGACCGGGGATTTGAGGTCTATCGGGACAACGCCGGCGAAAAATTCGGCAGCACCGGCGGCAATATCCTGGTCCATATTCCCGGAACTATGGAAGGCGAAGCCGTCTGCTTCAACGCCCACCAGGACACGGTGGAACCGGGCCGGGGCATCGAGCCGGTCTATGAAAACGGCGTGCTGACCAGCAAGGGCGACACCATCCTGGGCGCCGACGATAAATCCGGCATCGCCATGCTGATGGAGCTGCTGGACGTATTGCAGGAAAACAAAATCCCCCACCGGGAGATGTATTATCTGTTCACCATCTGCGAGGAACAGGGAATGCACGGCGCCAAGAATTTTGACATCTCCAAGCTGCCCTGCCGCAACCTGTACGCCTTGGACGGCACCGGCATGGTGGGCGGGATTTCCACTTCCTCCCCCTCTAAATATGGAATCAAAGCGGTGTTCAAGGGCAAAGCGGCCCATGCGGGCATCGAGCCTCAGAATGGCGTCAACGCCGTCTGCATGGCGGCCCGGGCCATTTCTCTGGTGAAATTCGGCCGCATCGATCATGAAACCACCTCCAATGTGGGCCGCGTCGAAGGCGGCGGCATGACCAACGTGGTGCCCGACGAGGCGTTCTTCACTGCGGAAGTGCGCTCCCACAGCGAAGAAAAGCTTCAGCATCAGCTGGATCTGATTCAAGCCGCCTGCAAGCAGGCCGCGGAGGAATTCGGCGGCCAGGCCGACGTGCAGCTGAGCCACGATTATCCCTCCGCCAAGCCGGATCCCGAGAGCTTCCTCTACAAGCTAAACCTCCACGCCATCCAGGCCGAGGGCATCGAGCCTCGGTATATGATCAGCGGCGGCGGCGGAGATTCCAACATCTTCTCCGGCAAGGGCTTCAACTGCGGCGGCATCACCACCGGTATGTTCGACGTCCACGGCGTCAACGAAAACCTGCGCATGGACGTCTTCCAAACCGCTTTCAACGTGGTCTTCCGCATGATGACGGAGAATATTGACTAACCCCCGGCAACGAAATCCATAAGCGCGGCGGCTGTCTTTTCCATGCTGCCCGCAGGGCCAGGATATCAATTTTATTCAATCATCCCTGCAAATAAGTTGGACGGAACTTTGCTTCCGTCCAACTTATTTTATACTTTTTGTATCAAATAAGAAATAAATTTATTTTAGTAAGTTTTTCTCTTTTGTTCGCCCATGAAAAACGCAAAAAATCCTCCTGCGGAGCTCCGCAAGAGGATTTGAGTATTCGCTTGATTCGCAGGCGTTATTTCCAAAATTTGACGATCGCCCAATCTCGCCGCCTACAGCGGCGCTGCGATTATTTCTGGCCGGCCATCGCGGCGACTTCAGCGGCGAAGTCGTCTTCCTTCTTCGCCAGGCCTTCGCCCTTTTCATAGCGGGTGAACTTGGCGATTTTGATCTCGCCGCCCAGCTCCTTGGCCTTGGCTTCCACATACTTGGAGACAGAGGTCTTGTTCTCCTTGACGAAAGCCTGATCCACCAAGCAGTTCTCCTCGAAGAACTTATTGATCCGGCCGGCCACAATCTTCTGAGCCACGGCTTCGGGCTTGCCCTCGTTCATGGTCTGAGCCATCAGGATTTCCTTCTCATGCTCCACAACGTCGGCGGGCACGCTCTCTCTATCCAGATATTGAGGGTTCATGGCCGCGATCTGCATACACACGTCATGCCCCAGCTCGCTAACAGCCTGGTTGCCCTTCAGATTGTCAGATACCTCCAGCGCGACCAACACGCCGATTTTGCCGCCCATGTGCATATAAGCCACATTCTGCGTCTTTTCACAGTAGCGCACGAAGCGGCGCAGCTGGATGTTTTCTCCG
>CAJUIK010000144.1 GCA_910585875.1 uncultured Eubacteriales bacterium
ATTAAGCCCTTTCGATAATTTTTTTTGCCCCTGTTTTTTTGTTTGAAAAAGTATAAGTTTCTGAACAGGGTTTTCGGAAAAAAGGAGGGGCGGCATGGGGAAAAGCGGCGGAAAGCAGGAGCAAAACACGGCGATTAAAATCCGGCTGCATCCCACGGCGGAGCAGGCGGAGCTGATTGAAAAAACCTTCGGCTGCTGCCGGTGGCTCTGGAACCATATGTTGGCCGACGCGGAGGAATTTTACGCCGCCACAGACCTCCATTATATCCCGACCCCGGCCCGGTACAAAAAGCAGGCGCCTTTTTTGAAAGAGGCGGACAGCCAGGCGCTTTGCACCGAACACCAAAACCTGCGCCGGGCTTACCTGAATTTCTTTCGCAACCCTCAGCGGTTCCGCCGGCCTCGGTTCAAACTCAAAAAAGCCCGGAAGGATTCATTTACCGTCTATTGCAGGCAATATCGGACCGGCCCTTCTGTTTGCCTGACGGAAAAGGGGGTTCGGATGCCCAAGCTGGGGCTGATCCCGGCCCGGGTTCATCGGCGGGTTCCGAGCTGGTATTCGCTTCGGTACGTCACCGTCAGCAAGAGCAAAACGGGCAAATACTTTTGCTCCGCCGTCTTTGTTTATCAAGCCGAAGCATCGGAACAGATTCGGCCTCGGCCGGAGCGGACTTTGGGGCTCAATTATTCCCTGGGCCGCTTTTATGTGGACAGCCGGGGAGAGAGCCCGGTTCTGCCGGCGCTGGAGGAATCCAGGGAGAAGCTGGCCCGGATGCAGCGGCGGCTGGCCGGGATGGTTCCCAATTCCCAGAATTACCAGAAACAGCTGCAAAAAATCCGGCTGCTCTATGAGCATATGGCCAACGCGCGGCGGGATTTCGCCCACAAGGAATCCAGGCGGATAGCCAACGCCTGGGACGCCGTTTGCCTGCGGGAGCTGGATTTGCGGGCGCTGGCCCAAAAGCTGGACCAGGGGGGCGGAGACAGCGGCTTCGGGATGTTTCGCCAATATCTGAAATACAAGCTGGCCCGCCAGGGGAAAGCCTACATTTTGGTGGATCAATTCGCCCCCACGGCCAGGACTTGCAGCCACTGCGGCCAGGAAAACCCGGGCTTGGGCAGCCGGGAAAAAACCTGGGTCTGCCCCTGCTGCGGGGCCAAATTGGAACGGGAGGTCAACGGGGCCCGGAATATCCGGGATATGGGGTTGGCCCAGTTTCTTCAAAAATTTGATTGTCAGGAGAGGCGCCCAAGCGCCTGAGCCTTGAGATAACGAAAGGCCGACGCCGCCAGGGACGGCGGAGAGGGCCCGCGGGCGGGCCGGGGAGGGCTGATTTGGCCGGCAGATTGGGTTCTGCCAGCGAAACCAGCGCTTCCCGGGGACGCCAGGCGGGAAAAAGAGAAGGCGACCCCGCCCCCGGCGGGCGAGCCGGAAGCCAAGGCCCCGCGATTGACGCCGGGCAGGGCAGTCCACTCAACATAATATTGTGATTTTTTCACTCGGCGCCGATGGGACGACGCGCCGCAACCGGATTAAGGAGATTTTAGTATGCTGTGTATTTCGATGAAAACCGGCGATTATTTCACAGTGGACGAAAACACCGTGGTTCAGTTTCAAAGGCTGAACGGCGAGCGGGTTCACCTGATGATCGACGCGCCCAAGGAGGTTTCTATCCTGCGGGGCCAAGTGCTGGAGCGCAGCGGCGGCCAGCGGCCCGGCTGCGTTTTGGAGCCAGACCCTCGGGCCGTCAAGCAGCTGCCTTGGAACGGCGGCAAAAAGCAAGCCCTGGCCCAAATGCGCCAAGCGCTGGAGCGGATGGGCGACAGCCCAGAGGCCCGGCTGCTGCGGGAAAAGCTGGATTATATTTTCCCTGCGCAAAACGGTTGATTCGCCCGATTGCTTTTCTTTCTTTTGGTTTCTCCCGGCTGACGAGCCGGCTGAAATAGATAACTGCAAGCGCCGAAGAAACTTGAACGCCGAAGGCCAAGGGGATTCGAGACGGAAGCGGCGAAACAAAGGCTGTGCCCTGGTAAATGGACGCTCTGGGGCACGTTAATCAATTGACTGAAAGGAGTCAACACAATGAGGATCCAACACAACATCATGGCGATGAGCGCCTACCGGAACTACACCAACAACGTTTCGGCGATGAAGAAGAACCTGGAGAAGCTGTCTTCCGGCTACAGGATCAACCGCGCCGGCGACGACGCCGCCGGCCTGGCCATCTCCGAGAAGATGCGGGCCCAGATCACCGGCCTGGAGACCGCCCAGAAGAACGCCAAGGACGGCATCAGCCTGGTGCAGACCGCTGAAGGCG
>CAJUIK010000145.1 GCA_910585875.1 uncultured Eubacteriales bacterium
GAACGGGCCCGTCGCCGTTTTGCGGAGCTGAAAGAAAAAGGGCAGCCTGCCGATTACGACCAGGTGTATCAGGATTTGCTGGAGCGGGACCGGAGGGATAGCCAGCGGGAGGCCGCGCCTCTGCGCCCGGCGGAGGACGCCGCGACGCTAGACGCCACTGCCTATTCCTTGGAAGAAACGTTGGAGCGGATGGCAAAAATCATTGAGGAGAAAACCGGATATGCTGTATAATTTCATTGTCTGGACCGTCTATCTGGCGCTGGCGCCTATTTACCGCATGAGAGTGCGGGGGCTGGACAATATCCCTAAGGGCGCCTCCGTTATATGCGGCAACCACACTGCCCGGGTGGACGCGGTGTTGGTGGTGCTGGCGCTCTTCCGGCAGGGAGAGCGGCCCGCCCTGATCGCCAAGGCCGAGCTGTTCCGCAACCCGGCGGCCCGGTGGTTTTTCACCTATATGGGCGCTTTTCCCGTCAACCGGGGAAAATCCGATTTGGCGGCGGTGAAAAAATGCTTGGCGGCTTTGAAAGAAGGCAAAAAGCTGATTATTTTCCCCGAAGGCACCCGAGTCAAAGAGGGGGCCGGGGAGGCCAAATCCGGAGCGGCTATGATGGCCATCCGCACAAACAGCCCGGTGACGCCGGTGTATATCACCCCAGGGCGGAAAGCCTTTCGGGGCTGCGACGTGACGTTTGGGCAACCCTTTTATCTGCCCAAGCCGGAAAAGGCCGGCGCCTTGGCCTATAAAGAGGGGGCCGAGCAGATTATGGCGCGCATTGAAACCGTCGGCACCGGCGGAAGGCAGGCCCGCCATGGCTAAAATCACAGTGGCCAAAACCGCCGGCTATTGCTACGGCGTGCGCCGGGCCATCGAAGCGGCCCGGCGCTGCGCTGGGGAACGGCGGCCGGTTTACACCGTGGGGCCGCTGATCCACAACAAATCCGTGGTGGAGCAGCTGCGGCGGGAGGGGATCTTCGCCTGCGACGGCGCCGAGCAGATTCCCGCCGGCGCTCCAGCGGTGATCCGGGCCCACGGCGTCGCCCGGCAGGAGGAGGAGCGGCTGCGGCAAAAGGGCTGTTTGATTGTGGACGCCGCCTGCCCCCATGTGGCTCGCATCCACCGGATTGTGGAGCAGGAAAGCGGGGAGGGGCGTCATATCCTGTTGATCGGCGCCGCCAGCCATCCAGAAATGATCGCCGCAGCCTCTCGCTGCGGCTCTTACACGATATTGGAAAACCTGGATCAAGCCCGGGAATGGGCGGAAAAAGAGCCGGAAAAGCCGGTTTCTGTGGCGGCGCAGACCACCTTTAATCATGAAGTTTTTGTGAATTGCGCAAAAATCTTAAAAAACGCTTGTAAAAGTGTCCGCATTTTTGATACAATATGTAATGCTACCGGCGAGCGCCAAAGGGAGGCGCGAGCCTTAGCGTCTAGATCTGACGCAATGGTCGTCGTCGGCGACAGCACCAGCAGCAATTCGCGCAGACTCTATGAAATTTGTTGTGAAGCGTGCCGCGATACTGTGTTTGTAGAAAATGCAGACGGTATCGACCCAGGGCGTTACCGAGGAAAAAGCGCGATTGCCATTGCGGCCGGCGCCTCTACGCCAGATCTGATAATAAAGGAGGTATATGACAAGATGACGGACGAAATGAACATCCAGGAGACGGAAAGCTTTGCCGAACTGTTGGAACAGACTCTTAAAACTTTACATACAGGAGAAAAGGTAACGGGCGTTATCACGCAGATCAACCCCACGGATATCCATGTGGATCTGGGCGTGAAGCAGGCTGGGTATATCCCCACCACCGAACTGAGCGACGACCCCAACTATGTGATTGCCGACAATATCCATATCGGCGACGAAATCGAAGCGTATGTAATGCGCGTCAACGACCAGGAAGGCACCATTATGCTTTCCAAAAAGCGTTTGGACGCGGTGAAGAATTGGGAAGTGCTGGAGAAGGCTGTGGAGAGCGGCGAAGTGTATGACTGTGTCGTCACCGACGTGAACAAGGGCGGCGTGATCGCCAACGTGCTGGGCATCCGCGTGTTCGTGCCCGCCAGCCAGACCGGTCTGCCCCGCGAGGCGGATCTGAGCCAGCTGGTGAAATCCCGCCAGAAGGTGCGCATCACCGAGGTGGCCCGCCCCCGCCGCCGGGTGGTGGGCTCCATCAAGGCCCCCATGCTGGAGGCCCGTCGGGAAGCCGCCGCGAAGATTTGGGAGAGCATCGAAGTGGGTTCTGTCTATACA
>CAJUIK010000146.1 GCA_910585875.1 uncultured Eubacteriales bacterium
GATTTCCGCCTCTGTTATCGTCTGGTAGAGGACGAATTGCTCCAGCGTAAAATGAAATTGCCTGCACTTCACCGGATGCAGGGAACCCGGGCCGTGGAATGACAAAATTGTCTCGCCGCCGTCTTCCCTCAGCAGGGAAAAGCGGCAATAACCTGACTTAATGTAAAAGACCCGGCGGAGTTCCTCCCCCGGGCCCGTCAAATACCGGCCGGATTCTGCCTGGATCACTTGGGCCGCCGGCGCCAAGAGGGGCTCGAAAGGCAGAAAAGCGCCGGCAAAATAAAAACGGGATATTTGGGGCATCTTTAGATTCCTCCTCGATCAAACGGAGCCGCGCCCGCCCCGCCGCAAAAATAATTGTGCGGCGATACAACTCCGCAACAAAAAATCGCCAAATTTGATGCAGCCCCCTGTTAGGATAAGGACAAGCAAAGGGTCTTCCGGTTTTGAAGGCCTGTTCCATCTTATCGTAATAGGAGGTTTTGAAGATGTCAACTATTTCTTTGCCAACAGCGTATCCGCCTCAAACCCACAGGCGCAGAAAAAGAGGACGGCGAATCCGCAGGCGGCTTATCTTGGCCTTGGCGATATTGAGCCTCTCCAGCCTGACAGGCGCGTCTTTAACCTGGCTCGGCGTCGCCTTGGCAGACCATTTCTCCCTTCCTCCTGCTCAAGCCGATCCTCTTTCTGCCGACAGAGGACAAGAGAATCAGACAGAGCGGGATTGGCGGCTGACGCTGGTCAACGCCGACCATCCTATGGAAGAAGGCTACGTCCCCGAGCTGACGACCATCGACGCTTCAGGCCGCCAAATCGATTGCCGAATCGCCGAAGAGCTGAATCAGATGTTGTCGGATATGAAAAAAGAGGGCCTGTCCCCTCTCGTGTGTTCCGCCTATCGGACTTGGGACAAGCAGGCCGGCTTATTTCACAGCCAGGTGAACAAACAGAAAGCCCAAGGCCTGTCCGGCCCGGAGGCCGCCGCCGCTGCCAGCGCCGTCGTGGCCGCCCCGGGAACCAGCGAACACCAACTGGGCTTGGCTGTAGACATTGTGGCGCTGGACTATCAGACGCTGGACGACGGCCAGGAACGCACTCTGGAATTCCAATGGCTCCAGGAGCATTGCTGGGAATACGGCTTCATCCTGCGCTACCCTCCAAAGCTGTCCCATCGCACCGGCGTGATTTACGAGCCCTGGCACTACCGCTATGTCGGCTCAGAGGCCGCTTGGTCCATCATGTCCCAGGGAATCTGCCTGGAGGATTATCTTGGCGCTTAACATCTTATTTGCAATTTTACTGTTTTATCGCTTTCTATTTTGCCGCTCCTGTGGTACAATGAATTATAAGATCAATCAGAAGCCCAAAACTTTTTTGTACTGGAGGATGAACGCCATGAAAACGGCAGTTAAATGCGGCAAACTCTTCGATTCTCAGAACTGCAAGGTTCTGGAGAACCAGGTCGTCATTGTGGAGGACAAGACCATTCTGGACGTGGTGAACCTGGGAGAATTCGCCCAGCAGCCTGATATGGAGGTCATAGACCTCTCCGATAAATTCGTCACTCCCGGCCTCATCGACCTCCATGTCCACAGCGGCATGAACGGCGAGGGCAACGAACGCAAGAGCCTGCTGCATACCACTGTGGGCGACCTGACTCTTTACGCCCTGAAAAACGTCCAGGCCGACCTTGACGCCGGCTTCACCACCCTGCGGGATTGCGGCGGACAAGCCTTTGCCAATGTGGCGATTCGAGACGCCATCAACAGAGGGGATTTCGTCGGACCTCGGATGTTTGTCTGCGGCTATTCCATCGGCTCCACCGGCGGTCATGCGGACACCCATTACGCCCCCGGCGTCTATAACCCCGCCGAGGATCATCCCATTGTGGACGGCCCGGACTCCGCCCGCAAAGCCGCCCGTTTCAACCTGAAACACGGCGCGGACTTTTTGAAATTCATGTCCACTGGCGGCGTGATGAGCAAGGGCACCACCTTGGGCGCCCAGCAGCTGTGCGACGATGAAATCGCCGCCATCGTCGAAATCGCCAACCTGTATGG
>CAJUIK010000147.1 GCA_910585875.1 uncultured Eubacteriales bacterium
GGGCCGGGTATGGTCATAGACCTGGAGCACCTGAACGGCGAGATGGACAGGCTGCGCCAAGCCGGGGTTTCCATCACGCCAGACAATCTGAAGATCAGCGACAAGGCTGTGATCTGCCTGCCCTACCACAAGATGCTGGACAATCTGGAGGAGGACCGGCTGGGCGACGCCAAATTTGGCTCCACCCGCCGGGGCATCGCCCCGGTCTATGGCGACAAATACATGAAGCGGGGCCTGCGGATGGGCGATCTGCTCTATCCCCAGGCGATGGAAGCCCGGCTCCAAGGCATTGTGGAATGGAAAAACCTCACCGTGGCCGGCGGATACCGGGCGGCGGCCGTTCAGGTCAAAGAGGTCATGGCCTGGCTGAAAACCTATGGGGACCCTCTGAAGGAATTTATCTGCGACGTCAGTTCCTATCTGGAAGAGGCGGCCCAAGCCGGCCGGGATATTCTATTCGAGGCCCAGCTGGGCGCCCTGCGGGACATCGACTTCGGCATCTATCCCTATACCTCCTCTTCCTCCACCATCGCCGCTTACGCCCCCATCGGCGCAGGCGTCCCCGGCCGCAAACTGGACCACAGTGTAGGCGTCATGAAAGCCTACTCTTCCTGCGTGGGCGAAGGACCCTTCACAGTAGAACTCTTTGGGCAAGAGGCGGACCGTTTGCGCCAAGCCGGCGGCGAATATGGCGCGGCCACCGGCAGGCCCCGCCGAGTGGGCGCTTTTGACTGCGTGGCCTCCCGTTACGGCGCCCGGCTCCAAGGGGCGGACGAAATCGCCCTGACTAAAATGGACGTGCTCTCTTATCTGGACTCCATTCCCGTCTGCACAGCCTATCAGGTCGAAGGCAAGCAAACGACGGAGTTCCCCGCCGGGCCCCGGCTGGCTCTTGCCAAGCCGGTCTATGACTATCTGCCCGGCTGGAAAACCGATATCTCCGGCTGCCGGCGCCCTGAGGACCTGCCCCCGCAGGCGCTGGACTACATCCGCTATCTGGAACGTTCTGTAGGGCGTCCTATCCGCTATGTATCTGTGGGCGCCCAGCGGGAACAATATCTCCAAATGCGGTGACAAGCGCTCTTTTGCCCCAGCAAACTCGTTTCGCGGAACGCGCCAAGCCGCGGCTGAAGACAGTTGAACGACCTGCGACATTTGAACCACGCAAACAATTCACGGAGGGACTGCGTCCATGTCTGGAGAAAATTTACGGGAAAAATGCGGCGTTTTCGGCGTGCATATCAACGCCCAAGAGGCCGCCGGCCTGACTTACAACGCTTTATCTGCTTTACAACACCGAGGACAGGAGGGCGCCGGCATCGCCGTGCTGTCCAGAAATTCCATCGTCTGCCGCAAAAATATGGGCCTCGTCAGCGAAGTTTTCGCCGGCGGCGTCCTGGAATCGCTGCCTTCTTCGGGGATCGGCGTAGGGCACGTGCGCTATTCCACCACCGGCGGCAATGTGTGCGCCAACGTGCAGCCGGTGGTGACGGAATTTCTATGGGGGCGCGTCGCCGTAGTCCACAACGGCAATATCGTCAACGCCGGCGAGCTCAAGCAGGCGCTGGCCCAATACGGCTGCACCTTCGCCGCCACGACGGATAGCGAGGTGGTTTCCGCTCTGATCGCCTATGAAATTGTCCGCAACAAAGATTTGCAGACGGCGGTAGCCGCCGCCGTCCGCCAGCTGCGGGGCGCTTTTTCGCTGATTATTTTATCCTCCGACGGCTCTATGATCGCCGTTCGAGACGGCTGGGGCTTCCGTCCACTGTGCCTGGGCAAAAACGAGCACGGCCACGCCTTCGCCTCGGAAAGCTGCGCCCTGGACAGCGCCGGTTTCCGCTTTGTCCGGGATATCGAACCCGGCGAAATGGCCGTTATCGGCCCCAACGGCGACTTTTCCAGCCGAGAAATCTTGGAAAAGGACAACCGGGGCTTGTGCATTTTTGAATATGTCTATTTTGCCCGGCCCGATTCTGTCATAGACGGTCTCAGCGTCTATCAAGCCCGCTACAATATGGGCGCGCAGCTGGCCCGGGAATACCCGGTGGAAGC
>CAJUIK010000148.1 GCA_910585875.1 uncultured Eubacteriales bacterium
GAAGGACTCGTAGCCCCCGAAGATCCCGTTGTTTCTGCCGCCGCAGCCGCAGTTACAGTTACAATTGTTGTTGCAACCCATAAAAAACTTACCTCCCAAAAAGAATTCTCACTCCAAGATATTGCGAATCCGCCCCGGATGTTCCGGCTTTTGCCGGCTGCCGTTTTCCGTATGTCTGCCGTCCCTTCCGGCGGCGTCTTCAATACATTCTATGCCCGGCGTTCTTTTTGGGTACTGCTCAACCTGTCCTTTTTGCCGAGGGCAAGACAGCCAGGCGGAGCCGCCCGCCCGAGCTATCCGGCGCCATACAAAATCTCCCGGGGTATGGGCTCCGCGTCCGGGCGGCGGACAAAATCGTCCCCTTCGGCGATTTGATATTCCCCAAAGGATGCGAAAAACTCCCCTTTCTCCGTCAGCTGGACGGCGACGGCTTTTACCTCTTGACTGCCGTCGGCAAACTGGATCTCCAGCACAATGATATCCTCCCGCAGCTCCGGCGGCAGATCGGCGATCCGCGTATCCGGGTCGTGCAAAGCCTGGACGGTTTGATCGGGAACCCAATCGACCAATAGATAATAATATTGCTCGGTATCCGGGCCATAGGGCACGGTAAAATTTTGGGCGTCGCCGAATTCCGGCCGGGTTTCCGTCCAATCCATGAAATTGATTTTCTGGTTTTTGCAGGAGAAGCGCACTTGCCGAATGGGCGGGCCGGACAGATAGAACATCAGCGGTTTGCCCTTCATGCTCCCTTGGTTTGTAATAGAACCGGCGCGCAAAACGGCGCCGGCGGCTGTGAGGCGTTGATCCGTCCCCTGGGCGTAAGCGGCTACAGTGGAGGCGGACGGCGGGAAAAACAGCGCCAACGCCGCCAGCGCGCAGAAGCAGGCGGCCAGCCCATAGCGGCGGCGCCTGCCGGCAGCTTTCTGTTCGGCGGGCCGACGCTCCTCCCCTTCCATCAGATATCGGTCTTCCAGCAAATTCAGCGCCTGAGAAATCTGTTTGCGCCTTGTTTCGTCTCGTTTCATCCGATCATTCCCTCCTGCCGCAGATATTGTTTCAGCTTCCGCCGGATGCGAAACAGCCGAGCGGACACGGCGGCGCTGCCGGCGCCTGTCTGCCGGCCCAGCTCCGCCACAGACTCGGCGTACCAATAACGGCGGACAAACAGCGTCCGGTTTTCTCGGCTCAACGTATCCAAAAACCGGCCGATGCTTTGGGCCAGTTCTTTGGCCTCCAGTTCCTCTTCCGTTCTGAAAGGGCCCGCCAGGCAGCGCTCCAGCTCGTCTAAGGCCGCGTCGTACCGGCTGTCCCGTTTGGCCGCCCGGTTCGCGTGGTAGCGGGCGACAGCGATATTTCGGGTCAGCCGGCAGAGGTAGGCCCGCAGCGGCGCCGGATTGGCCGGCGGTATGGCGTTCCAAGCGGCCAGCCAAGCGTCGTTGACGCATTCCTCCGCATCCTGCTCGCTGCCCAAGATATTTCGAGCCAAGGCGGCGCACAGCGGCTCATATTTTTGGGCTAACTCCGCCAAGGCTTGTTCCGATCTTGCAAACAGCAGCTGAATGATTTCCCCGTCTTCCATCTCCATTTCCTCCTCTCTATCTCTTTCCTATGGATTTTCGGCCTAATCTTACTCTGAATTTCACATTTTGCGTTGGTATTTTTCTTCTCAACGCAAAAAACGGCGCGGCCTGAAAAACACAGGCCGCGCCGCCGCAGAAAAGAGAAGGGGAAATTTTCTAAAAAGCGAGTATCAGTTGTTGTGGTCAATATCGATCAGTTCATATTCCTTGACGCCGATGCCGATTTTTTCCGCATGGTCCAAGCAGCTCTTCCAGTTGGTGGTGGGGTGAATATCGGTAAAATGATCGTTATGATCGGTATGGTCGTGCTCGTGGAGCCGGTCGTCCAATAGGCTGCCGGGGATAACCGGCGCTTTGTTGCAGGCGTCGGCGCAGGCC
>CAJUIK010000149.1 GCA_910585875.1 uncultured Eubacteriales bacterium
GGATATAAGCCCCGGCCTGCCGGGCGATTTCCACAATTTCAGACAGCATCTGGTTGGGCATCAAAGCGCCAGTGGGGTTGTTGGGGTTGTTCAGGCAAATCATTTTGACGCCTTCCGCCGCCATCTGCCGCAGCCGGCCCAGGTCGGGCAGAAAACCCTGTTCTGCTTCCAGCGGCAGCAGCTGAAGGTCCGCCCCAAAGGAAGCGGGGATGGAATAGAGCTGCTGGTAAGTGGGCGTCACGCTGATCACCCGGTCGCCGGGTTGAATCAGGGAGTAAAACACATGGAAGTTGGCGCCGGAAGCGCCGTGGACCGGGACGATATGTTCCGGCTCCAGGCTCCGATAGAGCCGACGCGCCCCCTGGCGAAATTGAGGAGCGCCTTCAATGTCGCCGTAAGTCAGCCGCCGCGCACAAAACTCATCCAAAAAGGATTGCTTATCCTGTCCGGTCAGCACAAACAGCTGATCCAGCGAGATGGAATCCACGCAGGTTTCCGCGATATTGTACTTGGCGCCCGTCTCATAGGCGTTCATCCATTCTTCTACATGAAAAGGCTCAATGTGCATGGCGAAAGACCTCCTGAAAATCGTATATTTATAAGATAAAATGAATAATACCACAATGCTGGCGAAAAAGCAAGAGGAAGCCGCGCCCGCTTTTCGCAACCCCGGCGGATTCGGCCGAAAAACGCTCAAGGCGCCGCGCCCCAAAGAGGCGCTCTCCCGCCTGGAAGCGGGTGGGTTTTGGGTTGACAGCGGGCGGCCCGTCGTGTAAACTGTGGGAGAAAGAAATCAAACGGTGCGCCGGCGGCGATTTGTCGGCGAGAATAGGGAAATGGGTGAAAATCCCATGCGGGACCGCCGCTGTGACGGCCGGTTCGCCTCAAACCCTGCTGCGTCAGGCGGGAGGAGGCGGATCTTGGGGCCGGAGCCAGAAGACCTGCCGTTTGAGGAATAGCCGGCCCCCATTTTTGCTTGTTTGTTCCAAAAAGGGGCGCGGCCCGTTACCCGGTCAACGGAATACTTGTCCGGCGTAATTTGCGGAGGGGACCCTCGAGGCCTGTCTCTTATTGCGCCTTTTTCGTTTGGAAAGGGGCTTTTTTTGATTGGATTGGTCGAACAAGGCCCCGATATAGAGAGGGGAAGTTGCGTATGAAAAAGCAAGGACTGCTTGTGGCCAGCTTTGGCGTCAGCCATCAGGACGCTTGGGAAAAGACGATCGGCGCGGTGGAGCACGATATGAGGGAGGCTTTTCCTCAATGGGAAATGCAGGCGGCCTACACCAGCCCCACCATCCGCCGGATCTGGGCCGAAAGGGGCCGGCGGGTTCCGTCGTTGGAGGAGGCGCTGGAGGACATGGCCGCCAAAGGAGTTCAAAAGCTGGTCGTCCAGCCCACCCATTTGATTTGCGGCTGGGAATACCACAGCTTAAGGCAGACCGTTTTGGCCCAGGCAGAAGACTTTGAGTTGGTTTCCGTCGGCGCCCCGCTGCTTTCTTCGCCGGAAGATTACCGTCGGACAGCCAAGGCTGTGGCGGAAGCCATGCCGGCAGCGGCAGACGAGGCCCTGGTTTTGATGGGCCATGGCACAGATCACCCCATGAACGCCGCTTATCCGGCTATGGCCCATACCTTTTGGGCGCTGGGCTATCGCCATATCTTCGTGGGCACAGTAGAAGGCTGGCCCCAGGGGCAAGACGTCCTGGAGCAGGCGAGACAGGCCGGATACCGCCGGGCCGTCCTGGCGCCGTTGATGCTGGTGGCCGGCGACCACGCCAAAAACGATATGGCCGGCGACGAAGACAGCTGGAAAACCCTGTTTGAACAAGGCGGGATGGAGGTTCGCTGCCTCATCCAGGGCCTGGGCCAGCTGGAAGCGGCGCGGGCGATTTATCTGGATCACGCCCGCCAGGCCATAGAG
>CAJUIK010000150.1 GCA_910585875.1 uncultured Eubacteriales bacterium
GTCTTTCCATCAGCGTTAACACAGTGGATTCCGCCTACCAGATGCTGACGGTAGAAGGCTATCTGCGGGCGGCGGATCGCAGCGGATTTTACGTCCAGCCTTTGATCCGGCTGAAGCCGCCGGAAGAAGAGGAGCCGTTTTGCCCGCCGCCGGATCCCCCGCCCAGCTATGAATTCGACTGCGGCGCCGGCTCGGTGGATACCGACGCTTTTCCCTTTGAAACCTGGTCCCGGCTGAACCGCAGCGTGACATATCGCCAGCCTCAGTTGCTGCACCATGGCGACCCCCAGGGAGAGCTGGAGCTGCGCCAGGCCTTGTGCCGGTATCTGCGCCAGGCTCGGGGCGTCCGCTGCGGGCCGGAACAGGTGATCGTCGGCGCCGGCATGGAATATCTGTTGACGGTCCTGTGCTGCCTGCTGCCGGAGGACGCCCTCTTCGCCATAGAAGAGCCGGGTTACCCCAAAGCGGCCCAGGCTGTCCGCAACAGCGGCCGGCGGCTGGCCCACATCCCCTTGGATGAGGGCGGGATGTCTGCGGAGCTGCTGGAGCAAAGCGGCGCTCAATGCGCCTATCTCACCCCGTCCCACCAATTCCCCACCGGCGCCGTGATGCCCGCCGGCCGGCGGAGCCAGCTGCTGCAATGGGCCGCCGCCCAGCCGGGCCGTTATCTCATCGAGGACGATTATGACAGCGAGTTTCGCTACAGCGGCCGGCCTATCCCCTCCCTCCAGGGGATGGACCGCCATGGACGGGTCATTTACTGCGGCACCTTTTCCCGCAGCGTCGCCCCTTCCGTCCGCGTCGCCTATCTGGCCTTGCCCCCCAGCCTGCTGCCTCTCTATCGTCAGCGGTTTTCCCTGCAATCCTCCACCGTCTCCCGGTTTGAGCAGCACGCCTTGAGCCGTTTTATCCAGGAGGGCTTTTATGAGCGACACTTAAACAGAACCCGGAACCTCTATAAAAAGCGCCGGGATCTGCTCGTCGATCAACTCAAACAAACCCCCGCCGGCCCTTGGATTGAAATTCGGGGCGCTGAAGCGGGGCTTCACCTGCTGCTGCGGCTGACCAACGGCCTAAAGGAGGCGGAAATGCTGGAACGGGCCCGCGCCCAGGGCGTTGCGCTGACAGGACTTTCCGCCTACTACCGCAACCCCGCTCTGGCGCCGGAAGCCGACGCCTTGTGCGGCTACGCCCATATTCCCCAACAAAAAATCCCCGCTCTGGCCCAGGCTCTGGGCCGAACTTGGAGTATGTGAACCTCAACCATGTCTGAAAGGAGCTTACCCGATGAAAGAGTATGTCCCCTCCCCTCTTTGCCAACAGATGATGTCATTTTTAGACTGCCCCTGCCAACCTTTCGGCCCCATGCGAGACGACGGTCCGCTGATCGACGCCTGGCGGGCCGCCCGGATTCAGGGCGAAAAAGAAGGCTTTATTCCGGTGATTGTCGTGGTAGACGCAATCCTGTGGGATTGCCTGACCATGGCCGTGGACCCGGGAAAAGATCTGGAATTCGACCTGGCCCAGGTTCGAGACTATCGGGAAAAGACGCTGCAAGCCCCTCTGCCCCCGGCGGAGGAATATTTCCAATACACCCTGGACCGGATGAAAAAGGTCGCCGCCGACGAGGGCCTGAATTGGATCAAACACTGCGTCGGCCAGGCCTGCCAAGGAGAAAAAATTAATTCTCTCAGCGGCCATTGGAATTTCGGTTCCCCCAGGATGACGGAAGAATTGATCCTGGCCAAAGTTCCCACGTCCAACCCCTGGCAAGTTTTTGCCTGGCTGCCCATGGGCGGCTGGAACAGCTGCCCCGACGTCCTGGAAATGATGACGGCGGCTCGGGATTGGTTTCAGCGCTTTGGCGCGGTTCCCGCCGTAATCTCCCATGATACC
>CAJUIK010000151.1 GCA_910585875.1 uncultured Eubacteriales bacterium
ATGCTGTACGTCGCGGAACAGATTTCCGTCGCATGGGAGATTTTAGATTTCTTCGGCGCGGATTACGGCGTTACCTTCACCCAGGCTTATCGCAGCATCCCGCAATTTATGGAGGACAAGGATTTCAAGATGGCCGTCATCCAGGATCTGGCCTATGGCTACCTCTTCATGGCCGCCGGCGGTTTCTCCTTTGTCTGGCAGACCTACAAGAAAAACAACCTGGCCCCCAAAACCCAGGTTTTGGCCGCCATCCCCCCTTCTTCCAACAGCGTGAGCCGCTGATCGTTTGATATCCAATAAGCGCCCTCAGGGCGCTTATTTTTTTATCGGCCCTTTCGGCGCCCTCTTTTGCTCATTGACAGGAAGCAGCCGGCCTCAGTATAATAAAGCTGTCGAAATTTCTTCGGCGCGCACTGTAACAAAACATCCCGACAAACTAACACAAAAGGAGACGGATCTCAATGGCAGCGGTTTTGAGCGACGAAGTCAAACAAGCGCTTCAATATGTTTATTACAACGAGCGGGCCGGCAAAGGCAAAGAGGCCTTGGCCCTGCTGGAACAGGCCTCCAAGGCCGGAGACGGGGACGCCAGCTGCGTGTTGGCCCGGTGCTATTGCGGCAAGCAATATGTGTGGGCCGGCCACGGTTTTCCCGAAGACGACGCCAAGGCCGTCCGGCTGCTCCATAAATCTGTGGAGCAAGGCAGCGCCTTGGGTGTGCTGACCTCCATGCGGGCTGGGGAGCTCTCCCCTTCCGTTCAGAAAAAAATGCCCTTCGCCAGCTTGCAGGAGGCTTTGGACGCGGCCACAGAGCTGGCGGAAGGCGGCGACGCTTTTTCGCAATATGTGGTGGGAAACGCCTATTTCTGGTGGGATTTTCTGCGCATTCAGGGCAAAGGGCCGGATTCCTTCCCCAACCAAGGGGCTTTCAAGGCCTATATGAAGGAGAATATCTCCAAATGCGAGGATTTCTTCTGGAAAGCTCTGCGGGGCGGCGTCCATCTGGCCGCCAACAACCTCAATCAATATTATCGAAAGGGCGACGAAGATATTATCGCTCCCCAGCCGGAGAAAGCCAAGGACCTCTATAAAATCGGCGCAGAGATCGGCTATCCCATTTTGCAGGCGATTTACGCCGACGATCTTGTCAAAGAGGGGCGGAAAGAAGAGGCCCTTCGCTGGTACAAAAAAGCCGCCGAGGGGGGCCATCCGGGCGCCTGGTACGACGTGGGCTATTGCTATTTCACCGGAGAAGGCGCCTCAAAAGACGAGGCTTACGCCGTCTCCTGCTTTGAAAAGGAGCTGGACAAAAACCCCATCCACACCGGCTCCTGCAACCTGCTGGGCAAAGCCTATTATTTCGGCTTCGGCGTACCTCAGGATTACGCCAAAGCCTATCAATACCTCTCCACCGCCTATGAGAAGCAGGACAGCGCCTGGGGCGCCGTCTACCTGGCCAGCTGCTGTTTCCATGGCCGAGGCGCTCCCCGGGATTACAACAGGGCCAAGATGTTCCTGGATCAGGTAGAGCGGAAAAACTACTGGGAATTCAATTACATGATGGGCTATCTCTATTGCAATGGCCTGGGCGGCTTGCCCGAGGACATCAAAACCGGGGTGGAATATCTGAAAAAAGCCGGCGACCATCCCGAACCCCAGGAAGAGCTGCGGCGCTACAAAAAGAGCCTTTTCGGCAAATGGACGCGCCGGAATTAAACGGCTGCAAAGCAAAAAAAGAGCGAACCAAAAGGTTCGCTCTTTCTTTATTGCTTATGGGGAAATTACTTCACGATGTGACGATACAGGAAGGTCACGATCTGGCCCCGAGTGCAGTTGTCGGCGGGGCTGAAGGTTGTTTCGGTTGTGCCGGTGGTGATGCCGT
>CAJUIK010000152.1 GCA_910585875.1 uncultured Eubacteriales bacterium
CAGGGAGGCAATCTTGTCGTCTGCCACGATGATGCCGTCCCGCACCACCCGGACCCTGGCGGAGGACAGCAGGGACAGCTTTTCCTCAAAATTCAGCCTGCTGGCGGCGGACTGGGCCTGCTGCTGAGGTTGGGGGCGGAAAACTTCCAGGATACGGCCGTCCTGCCAGAGAATCAGGGCTTGAGGCAGCAGCAGGCTGGCAGACACCAGCAGCCCCAAGCAGCTCAGAGCAAAAAGATTGCGGGCGTTGGCTTGAATGATTCTTTTAAGGCCGGCGCTCTTCTTCATCGTCGGGGGAACCTCCTTTCATGCAGATTTCCGCCACGGTCCAGCCGTCTTGGCGGCGGAAGGACAAGGTTCCTCGGTGCAGCCGGGCAATTTTGGCGCAGATGGACAGACCGAGGCCAGCGCCGCCCTGTTTCCTGGAGCGGGAGGGATCTGCGCGGTAGAAAGCGTCGGTCAGCTTGTCCAAGGCTTCCGGCGGAACGCCGGGTCCGTCGTCCAGCACGGAGAGGCTGTAGCCCTCCGGAAGGGGGCGGCCCAGCAGAATCGTGTGACAGCCGCCGGCTTTGCGAGCGTTGTCCAGCAGGTTGAGGCACAGAGTTTTGAGCAGGTCGGCGTCGCCAGAAAGCAGGCCAGGTTGGACGTCTGTTTGCAGGGAGACGCCGGCCTGCTGAAAAGAAGGAGCGGCGAACCGGGCGGTTTGCCGCAAAAAGGGCTCCATGTTTACCGTCTTCCAGGGGAAATCCTGCTTTTCCAGCGCCACTAGATCCAGCAGCTTGAGGGATAGGGATTCCAGCCTCCGGCCCTCCTGGTAAATATAATTGGCGGCCTCAAACTGTAAATCCGGCGGCAGGCTGCGGGAACGAAGCATATCCGCATAGCCGATGATGGAAGTCAGAGGCGTTTTGACTTCATGGGCAAAGGAGCCGGAAAATTCCTCCTGACGCCGAACCGCCTGTTGGAGCTGGGCGATTTTGAGTTCCAGGCTGGCGGCCATAGCGTTGAAGTCCCGGGCCAGGTCGCCGGCTTCGTCTCGCCTGGAATCCGGCGCTCGGACGGCGTAGTCCCCCTGGGCCATCCGCCGGGTGGCTGCGGACAGGCGGACGATAGGCCGAGTGAGCCAGCGGGCCAACAACAGGGCCGAACCGCCGCCCAACAGCAGCATGACAAGGGTCAGCCGGGCATAAAGGGCGAATTGCTCCTGCCGCTGCTGAAAGACGGCGGAGACGTCCCGTTGGGATTCCACGAAGATATCCTGCCCATAGAGGCTGCCTGCGCTGATATAGCGGATCAAAAAACGGTTCCCTTCTTCTATAATAAGATATCCGCCGCTTTCTCCTCCGCCTTCCTGCTCCAACAGCTGTGAAAGATCGGGGACGGCGGAAAGGCGGCCGTTGTAAAGAACCTGCCCCTGGCTGTATGCGACGCGCACCGGCGAATCGGATTGCCGGGAAGGGGGAAGGATGGACTGGATTACGTCGGTTACCAGCTGCTTGACGTCGGATTCGGGGTAAAGGGGCAGAGCGGACACAGCGGTTTGCAGCGAGAAACGGAGCAGGCGATTTTCTTCTTGGGCGAACTGGATTTCCCGATCCAGAGCCGACTGGAACCAGACGGAGATCAGCAGCGCGCCGCCCAGGCTGAAGGAGACGCACAGTATGGCCGTCACGCCGCAAAAGGTTTTCCAAGAAAATTTCATTCCTGAACCTCCAGCCGATAACCTACTTTATAAACAGCCACAATGCGGGATTCCCAGCGGAGCTTTTTGCGCAGCCGCTGGATGTGCAGATCCACTG
>CAJUIK010000153.1:0-859 GCA_910585875.1 uncultured Eubacteriales bacterium
ACTCGCTACCTCCACCTTGGCAAGGTGGCGCTCTACCAGATGAGCTACATCCGCAACTACTCTATTATAATACCATAGCGGCCCGGCGATGTCAAGGGGAATTTTTAATTTTTTGTCGCGGGCCGTCGGCTTAGGCGGGGCGCAGGGAGCCGGCGGCTCCCATAGGCTCCGCCCTTTGCCGGCGGCGTTATTCCAGCTTGAGTTGGGGCTCGGGGGCGTCTTCGTCTTTGAGGATGGCGCCGGGGGCGGGCAGGGATTTGGCCCGGTAGCGGGCCGGGTTGGTCACCCGGGCCTCCTCGGCCAAAAGGGCCTTCGTAACGGTCTTATTCTTTTTCAGCGCCATGACTACCGAGCCCTGGGAGGAGCGGACGGCCTTGGGGGCGATATCCGCCGTGTTCACCAGCAGCATCCGGCCGTCGCTGGAATAAACGGCCGCTTCGCCGTCTTCCGGCAAGTGCAGGATGGCGGCCAAAGGCGCTTTGTCACTGTAGGCCCCCGTCAGGCGGCGGCGGTTGGATTTGGTGTCAAAGCTCTTGACTGGGATTTTCACCGCTTTGCCGTTTTGATAGACATAGAGCAAAAAGCCCTGATACTCGCCGGGCAGCAGCATGAAGATCGCCCGCTCCCCCTCGCTCATTTGCAGTTTCTGCGGCAGATAATCGCCCAGCAGGCTGGCTTTGCCGTCGTCAAATTCGTGGAGGCGGCATTTATATGCCTGGGCTTTGTCGGTGATAAAAATAACCTCCGCCTTGTTGGAGCTTTCGGCTGCGGCGGCGATCCGGTCCCCTTCCTTGAGCTTGTGTTCGCCGCTCATGCGCAGGGATTGGGGTGTGATTTTTTTGAAATACCCCTCCTGCGT
>CAJUIK010000153.1:869-1787 GCA_910585875.1 uncultured Eubacteriales bacterium
CGGATCGGCTTCGTCGTACTGCTGCACTTGGTCGCCGGAGACCACGGCGGCGCGGCGGGGGGTCTTGTATTTCTTGTTGATTTCCCGCAGTTCCCCGATGATAATCGTCTTGATTTTGCCCTCGTTGGCCAGAATATCCTCCAGCCGAAGGATTTCCTGCTCCAGCTCGTCGGTTTCCCGAGTGCGCTTGAGGATATGCTCTTTATTGATATTGCGCAGGCGGATTTCCGCCACATATTCGGCCTGGACCTGGTCGATGCCAAAGCCCGCCATCAGGTTGGGAACCACCTTCTCCTCTTCCTCGGTATCTCGGATGATGGCGATGGCCCGGTCGATATCCAACAAAATCTCCTTCAGGCCCAGCAGCAGATGAAGCTTTTCCTGCTTTTTCCCCAGGTCAAAACAGACCCGGCGGCGGATGCACCCGGCCCGCCATTTGGTCCATTCCTCCAAAATCTGCCTCACGCCCATCACCCGGGGGCTCCCGTCGATCAACACGTTGAAGTTGCAGCCAAAGGCGTCCATCAACGGGGTCATTTTCATCAGCTTCATCATCAGCTTGTCCGGGTCGGCCCCCCGCTTCAAGTCGATGGCGATTTTCAGCCCGCTGAGGCCGCTTTCATCCCGCATATCGGAAATTTCCCGCACTTTGCCCTGTTTGATCAGGTCGGTGGTCTTGTCGATAATGGCTTCGATGGTGGCGGTATAGGGGATTTCGGTGATTTCAATGATGTTCTCTTTTTTCAAGTACTGCCATTTGGCGCGGACCTTGAAAGAGCCCCGGCCCGTGCGATAAATTTCCGCCATCTGCTCTTTGTCCAAAATCAATTCTCCGCCTGTGGGAAAATCCGGGGCGATCAGCGTTTCCATCAGGTCGCAATCCGGGTTTTTCAGGTAGGCGATGGTCGTATTGCACAC
>CAJUIK010000154.1 GCA_910585875.1 uncultured Eubacteriales bacterium
GTCCAAGGCTGTCACGCGGTTTTCTCCTTCGCCATAAATTTTGGATAGTTCTGTTGCTTCGACGTTCATAATAATACTCTCCTTATGTGGTTCTATAAGGGGAGCATACAGGATAAATCTCAAAAAACGCTCAAGGTTGGGCATTTATTTGAAAGGACGCCATGACAGCCGCGCCGCCGGATTCTCGGTTTTCCAGCTGAAGCTCGCCGCCGTGCTTCCGGCACAAAAGACCGCCGCTATACAGGCCCATACCGAAATGTTCCGCATCCTCTTCCAGCTTCCCAAAGGGCTTCGGCCCTTTTTGGAGCAGTTCAGGGGGAAAACCAGGGCCGTCGTCCGCGACGGTCAAAGTCAGGATCTGGTTCTCCCAAGCAAGGGTGATCTCCAGATTCTTTCGAGCGAAGCGGGCTGCGTTGCTGATGAGATTTTCCGCCACGGTGAGAACTATCCCATGGTCGATCTGCGCCGTCCCCCTGCGGGGCGCAAAGACTGCGGCGTTCAGCGCCGGGGCCAACAGCCGCGCCGTCTCCTCCAGCTCCGAGCGCAGGGCGGCCAAGGACACGCCGGCAGTCTTTACCGGCATCTGTTCCAGGCGCTGAATGGCGCTCATGGCCTCCACATACTGCTCGATTCTGGCTGTATAGGCCTCCAGCCTGTCCAGAGTCCGGGAGTCGGAGCCGTCCTGTCGCAGCAACTTGACGCTGCCTTTCAAAACAGTGATGGGATTGCGCAGATCGTGGGCGAAAGCGGCGTTGAGGCGTTTGCGCTCCTCCGCCTGCCGCCAAAGCTCGCGATTGGTTTTCAGCAGCTCCAGCCTCATGCTCTCAAAGGCCGCGCAGATCTGGCCCAATTCGTCAGCAGAGAGATTGGGAATGGTAAAATCCAAATCATGGGCCTGGATGCGCCTTGTCCCCTCTAAGAGCAGTCGAATCGGCTCTTTCAGCTTCCAACGGTAAAAAATCGCCCCCGCCGACGCCAGGCCCGCCGCCGGAAACAGGGCCCAGCCCAGCAGAGAGACGACGTCCAGCGCCCACAGCGTCCGCCATTGCTCCGGCGTCGGTTCAGGCAGCGGCGTTACTACGCCGTCGCTCCCAATGCTCACCCCGCCAGAAGGATATTGAGAGGAAATCGCCCTGCACCCCGTCCACAGCAGAGACGCCAACGCTGCCGCCGCCAGCAGTCCGCAAAGGGTCAACAGAAAAAAGCTCCGCCGCAGGCTCATATTTTTCAGCCGTTCCACTTGTACCCGCACCCCCAAACCGTCTCAATATAGCTGTGTAGCGTATGACAGGCCAGCTTGGCCCGGATTTTTCGGATATGCTCCATGACGGTGTTGCTGCTGCCTTCGCCGTCGATACCCCACACGGTTTCATAAATCCGTTCTCGGTCGAAAACCTGCCCTGGGTTTAGGGACAGCAGCTCCAGAATATCGAACTCCCGACGCGAAAGGGACACAGCCTCGCCATGTACCGTCACGGTTCGGGCGGAGTAGTCCACCGCGCACTCCCCAAAAAAGCGCAGATTAGACGGGCTGCTCCGCCGGCGCTCCCGGCGCAGATGGGCGGCGATTCGCGCCGCCAGCTCGTCCAGGTCGAAAGGCTTCACGATATAGTCGTCCGCCCCCGCTTGAAATCCGGCGATCTGGTCGGCAGACTCGACGCGGGCCGTCAAAAACAAAATGGGACAGGCTACATATTCTCGGATGGTTTGGCAGACGGTCAGGCCGTCCATGCCCGGCATATTGATATCCAATAG
>CAJUIK010000155.1 GCA_910585875.1 uncultured Eubacteriales bacterium
GCTTGCGGAAAGGGGAAGCCAGCAGCAGACAGAATTTCCAGAACAGGCAGCTGCGCAGCAGCGTTTTGGCCTTGGCCTGCCGGGCCAGAGACAAAACCAGGGACAGCGCCGCGCCGCCGCAAACCAGGGCCGCGGGCCACAGCAGCAGGGGCTCCTGAGCCTGCCAGGAAGCCATGCACAAGCCTGTATATCCCGCGCCGGTCAGGACGAGCAGCGCCAGATTGAGTTCAACATAAACCCGGTCCAGCCAGACCAGGGCTATCGTTCCGTCCTTTTTGCGCCCGCAGACGCAGAACAGGTAAATCAAGGCAATCAACGCCGCCAAGCCCATGCTCACGATTTTGACGACATATTGGATTGTCAGCGTCCGATCGTTCTCCACCTGCTTTTGCAGAGAATCCACATAGGCTTGGTCATACCAGATCATCGCCCGGTCTTCATATGTCGCGCCGTTCAGGGCTTCCGACATAGTTTCCCAGATATAGCTTTCCGGCATGACGTTGCTCCAGCCCCGGTCATAGGAGTAATACTTGCTGTTCAGGTCGCCAGCAATGCTGGATTCTCCAAAGCGGGCTTCGATCTCCAGGTCGGCCAACCCGATGGCGATGGGCGATTGGGCGAAATCCCGGGTTTGGTTTGGTTCCACATTGCTGAAAACCTGGCCGCCGCTCTCGATATAGTACCGCAGCCCCTCCACCTTTTCCAGATAACGCAGACCATAGCGGAAACTCTGCAAATCGTCTTCCACCATCTGAGAGCCTATGGACTCCAGCCGAGCCTGATAGGTTTGCTCAAAGGCGCCCAAAATCCCATCGGCGGGCAAGCCTTGGCGGACGACGGAGAACTTCCCCTCCTTTTGCTCGGCTAAAAAATCGCTGCCGTCCATCAAAACATTCCAGCGCTCATATGCCTTGTTTTCAGCAGAGCCGGAGTTATACACGTCTATAAATTCATTCTGATACTCGGCAAACAGGTCGTCCCGCGGGACCAGGCCCTCCTGAACCTCTCTCGGAACATCGTCTTCCTGGCTGTAGAGATATCGCTCCGTCTGCCATTCCACAAACTCTCTAAAATACTCTTGGAAAAACCCTTTCCACCGATCCCTCAGTCGTTCCTGATCCAGCGAATCTCCCTGTTTGATATGCTCTTCGCTTTTCAGCAGAAAACCGGCCCGCAGGGCTGTCAGCATATCCGCAGAGGTTCTCCAAGCGATGGACCCGTCGTTTTCGTAGGATTTTGCCAGGGTCGGGCTAAAGTCCTCCATCCAGCTCCGATAGGCCATGTCAAACGTCTGGAGGGAGATTCCCCCAATACAGACCACGATCAGCAGGCTGGCCGCGACTTTGACCCACAAGGGGCCGCTAAATTTTTTCGATTTTGTATCCAATTCCCCATACCACCTTCAGATATTTTGGCTCCTTCGGGTTGATTTCAATCTTCTCCCGGATTCGCCTGATGTGTACTGCGACGGTATTTTCGGGGCTGTAGGCCGGTTCGTTCCAAACCTGCTCGTAAATCTGGTCGATGGAATAAACCCGGCCCGGGCTTTTGATCAGCAGCAGCAGGATTTTATATTCCACCGGCGTCATGCGGACGGCCTCGCCGTCCACCGTGACCTCTTTCCGCTCGTCGTCCACCGTCAGTCCCCCGGTTTGGAAGACGTTTTCCGTGGATTGGGCG
>CAJUIK010000156.1 GCA_910585875.1 uncultured Eubacteriales bacterium
TTAGAACGTTCGATAGAAAATGTCTTCGATGGAAATATCCAAATCGTCGAACAGGGTGCATTGGAAGCTCTTGGGCAGGGCGGCCAGCTCTTCCTCCGTCATCTGGACCAGCTGCCAATCGGGATAGAGGGCGTAGATCTCGTGGAGCTCCAGCCGGCCTTCGGCTGGGAGATAGACCTCTACCGTTTTATTCTCCGGGTCGGCCAGCCAATATTCCCTCACGCCGCAGCGGCCATAGGCTTCTTTTTTCAGGCCCCGGTCGTTTTTCGCCGTGCTGGGCGAAAGGACCTCCACAACCAGGTCCGGCGCGCCGTGGACGCCGTTGTTCTTGATCTTGTCTGGGTCGCAGACTACCATGAAATCCGGCACGAACCGGTTTTTCTCGTCCAGGAACAGATCCACGCCGTCGGAGAAGGGGGCGCAGGGTTTTCCATACAAATAGTTCGAAAAGACTCGGTAAATATTTCCCACAATATGGTTATGATTCACCGTGGGTCGAGGGGACATCATGGTAATTACGCCGTCGATGATCTCCCGACGGCGCTTTTGCTCGAAATCATCTTGATAAACGATAGGGTTGGGCATGGGAAAACCTCCTTTTGGGAAATACAGGCTTTCATTGGGCGCCTCGGGCGGCGTTTATGATTGCCATTATATAGTTTGGGCTATCGGATAAAACAATATAATTTTTCCCGCTGATTTGAATCATGAATCCATCGATATAGGGCTGTATCGCCGTGATGTCGTTGAGCTTTATATCAAAACTGTATTTGACCGAAGAAGCAACGACCCGTTTGCTGGTTACATATAGCGTGCCGCCGTCCGCGTCCAAAACATTTTGACGAATCGTCGTATTGTAGCCTTTCCCTCTATGGACAGATATGCCCCGCGTAATGCGCACAGAGGCGCCAGAATGGGTTGCGCGGCTTCCTGTGACCAGGTTTTTCACTTTGCCAACGCGCACATTCTCGCACAAATGCCCTACCTCTCCCGGCGCCAGGAACAGCCCAGGGCAAGCAGAAACCGGCAGCGGGTCGCCGGGGGTGTAGCTCCGCTGCTTCGCCAGCAGCTTGGCTGAGCCGCCGCGGGCCTTTTTGAGGCAGAAATAGGCCAGCAGGAATAAAACAACGCCGAGCACAAGCTCTTGGGCTCCGCCTCCTTCTTCACCAAAGCCGGCGGCGATCCCGGCCGCCGCAAGATTCCCGCACAAAAACGCCGCCGCCAGCCAGCCCCAGCGAACAAGCGCCGGATTAACCTCCCCTATGGCCATGCGGAGAAAGAAAACGGCGGCGGCCCCCCAAAGCAAGGCCATCAAGACGCACAGTATGGCATATTCTTTTTCTATGATTAAAAGAAAGATAACGGCCATAGCGCCCATATGGAAGGCCAAAAAACCAAATCCAATCTTTCTTCCCATCTCTCTTG
>CAJUIK010000157.1 GCA_910585875.1 uncultured Eubacteriales bacterium
ATGTCCGGGCCGGCCATGGTCTTGACAGTGCCGTTCTTAATCAGAATCATGGGAAGAATTCCTCCTCTTTTTGTTTGGGAAATGGAAAGGGGCCGGAAGCGCTGGAGGCGCCCCGGCCCCGGAAACTGGCGTTCGGGCTGTTTATTGATCCTGGTAGACGATTTCGCCGCTGATGATGGTGTACTTGGTGGTATATTGCAGGTCGGTCAGGGGGTTGCCCTGATAGATTACCACGTCGGCGTCTTTGCCGACTTCCAGGCTGCCCACGCGGTCGCCGATGCCGGTGATCTGGGCGGGGTTGATGGTGACGGCCTTCCAGGCTTCCTGCTCGTCCAAACCGGCGTTGATCGCCAGGCCGGCGCACAGGGGCAGATACTTCAGGGGAATCACTGGGGCGTCGGTGATGATGGCGGTCTTCAAGCCGTGCTCCACCATGGCCTTGGGGGTATCCCAGCACTTGTTTTTCAGCTCAAACTTGCTCTTGGCGCCAAAAGTGGGGCCCACCAGGCAGCCTTTGCCCTCTTTGGCCAGCTCGTCGGCAATCAGATGGCCCTCGGTGCAGTGGTCCAGGGTGATATCCAGGTCAAATTCTTTGGCGATGCGCAGGGAAGTGAAGATATCGTCGGCCCGATGGGCGTGGGATTTCAGGGGAATCTCCTTGCGCATAACGGGCAGCATGGCGTGGAGCTTGCAATCGTAAGTAGGCTTTTTGTTGTTCTTGGGATCCTGCTCATGGGCGTCCATCTCTTCCCGATAGTTCTGGGCCTTGATCAGCAGCTCCCGCAGCAGGGCGGCGGTGCCCATGCGGGTCATGGGCATTTTCTTCTGCATATTGCCATAGCAGCGCTTGGGGTTTTCGCCGAAAGCGATCTTCATGGCCACGGGGTTTTTGACAATCATGTTGTCTACCCGCTTGCCGCACAGCTTGACGGCCAAGAAAGTGCCGCCTACCACGTTGGCGCTGCCCGGGCCGGTGACGGCGGTGGTGACGCCGTGGCTGTATGCGTCAAAAAGGGCTTCGTCCATGGGGTTCAGGCCGTCGATGCCCCGCATCTGGGGGGTGACGGGGTCGGTCATCTCGTTGTAGTCGTCGCCTTCAAAGCCGATGGCCTCTTCGTCCAGGCCGATGTGGCAATGGCCTTCCACAAAGCCGGGGGCCACCAGGCAGCCGGCGGCGTCGATGACTTGGGCGTCGGCGGGGGCCTTGACCTCTTTGCCGACGGCGACGATTTTGCCGCCGTCCAGCAGCACTTGGCCGTTTTCAA
>CAJUIK010000158.1 GCA_910585875.1 uncultured Eubacteriales bacterium
GCAGCTTAACGCTACGCCGACCCTCGCTTAGAATCTTTTCTTACGTCGCCGGCCCATTCGGCCGCGCTTTTTTGCATTGCGTTTGTCAGCTTGCCTCTTGGGCTATTTGCCCGATTGCGGAGCCTGGGCTTTGATTTTTTTCAGCCGGGCGAAGCGGGGCAGGCCGTTTTCAAAGGGAAGCTGGGTTTCGCCCTGGATCAAAGGCAGGGCGTAATCGACGAAGTCCTGAGTCAAGCCCACGCCGTCCGGCGTGATCCAGTCCTGAGGAACTTTTTTCTCTGCATTGGCCACTGCGGCCAGATCCACAGCCTTGGGAACCATGTGGTAACCCGGGCCCGGCTGGCGCTCGAAAGCCGCCATTTTGTCTGTTACGCCGGAAACCGCCAGCTCCACCGCGGTTTTGCCCGCCAGCCAGGCTTCGTCGACGTCCGTTTGGGAGGCGCAGTGGGCCGCGCACCGCTGAAGCAGGGAGAGCTCGATGCTGCGCACCTTATAACCAAAGCGGCTTTTGACCTGGTTGGCCACAAAAGCCCCCGCGCCGCCCATTTGTTTGTGTCCAAAGGCGTCGGTGGCCACGTCTTGGCCGTATTCCGCGATGAATTTGCCCGAGGCGTCCACAATGCCTTCCGAAAGGGCTACCAGGCAGTTGCCCCGGCGGTGATAGACCTGCCGAATCTGAGCCATGGCCGTTTCCAGATCAAAGGGCCGTTCGGGCAGATAAATCAGATCCGGCCCGGCGCCCTGGAAGCTGGCCAAGGCGCTGGCGGCTGTGAGCCAGCCGGCGTTGCGGCCCATGATTTCCACAATGACCACAGTGCCAGTGTCGTAGACGTTGGCGTCGTGATAAATCTCCATACAGGAGGTGGCGATGTACTTGGCGGCGGAGCCAAAGCCGGGGCAGTGGTCGGTGGCCGCCAGATCGTTGTCGATGGTCTTGGGCACGCCGATGATCCGACATTCATAGTTCTGGCTCATCATATATTTGGAAATCTTGTTGCAGGTGTCCATGCTGTCGTTGCCGCCGTTATAGAAGAAATAGCGGATATCGTATTGTTTGAAAATCTCCAGAATGCGTTTATAATCGGTATCGTCCTGTTCGCTGTCCTTCAGCTTGTAGCGGCAGGAGCCCAAGGCGGAGGAAGGGGTGTACCGCAGCAAGGCCAGCTCCTC